>CAMLHB010000009.1 GCA_946479725.1 uncultured Actinomycetes bacterium
GGAGCCGCCGGGAATCTCGCACACCATCAGCTCCTCCTCGAACTGGGCGGCGCGGGCGATGACGCTGCCGTCGGGGGCGGTGACGAGGCTCTGGCCGTCGAAGACGAGCTCGTCCTGGCCGCCGACGAGGTTGCAGAAGGCGAAGTAGGCGTCGTAGGCGCGGGAGCGCTCGGCGAACATCTCTTCCCGCTCGCGACCCTTGCCGCGGTGGTAGGGAGAGCCGGAAGGGTTGGCGATCAGCCGCGCGCCCGCCTCCGCCTCGGCCTGCGCCGGCCCGCCCGGCGCCCAGACGTCCTCGCAGATCGTCAGGCCGACGCCGACGCCGCCGACCTCGATCGACAGCGGCTCGGCGGCGGGGATGAAGTAGCGCTGCTCGTCGAAGACGGAGTAATTCGGGAGCCGGTTCTTGCGGTAGACCGCCTGCACCGCGCCGGAGGCGAGCACGGCGATCGAGTTGTGGGCGCGGCGGGAGTCCTCGTGGCCGTCCGCCGGCTCGGCGAAGCCGACCAGGGCCGTGATTCCCTCCACAGAGGCGGCCAGCTCCGAGACGGCGCGCTCGTTCGCCCGCAGGAAGTGGCGCTTCAGGTAGAGATCCTCGGCCGGGTAGCCGGGGATGCAGAGCTCGGGCAGGATCACCAGCTCGGCGCCCTCCTCGCGGGCGCGGGTGATCCACTCCGCCGCCTTGGCGGCATTGCCGTCGACGTCGCCGACGGTGGGGTTGATCTGGGCTAGAGCCAGGCGCATCGGGCTTCGCGGAGGCTATTACCCGAACCGCCCGGCGGCGATCCCAGAGGTACTTTCGGTCCTCGTTAGGGTTCTCACGGCATGCGGAACCGCCGGCGGCATCTGGTCGGATCCTCGGCGGCGCTGCTGATGGCCCTCGCCGCGATCCTGCCTGCCCAGGCGGGGGCGGCGCGGAAGCCGTTCATCCTGCCGCAGTCGCGGCCGACCGAAGAACGGCAGCGGCCGACCGACACGCGTGACCCCAACCGCAACGCCTACTCGGTCCCCGAGGCGCCCAACTCGCCGGCCTGCTCGCGCCACTTCTGCGTCCACTGGGTCGACCAGGGTCTCGACGCCCCCGAACCGACCGACCGCGACGGCGACGGCGTCCCCGATTTCGTCCAGCGGGTGCTGCGGGTGGCCGAACGGGTCCACCAGGTCGAGAACGGGAAGCTCGGCTGGCGCGAGCCGCGCAGCGACGGACGCCAGGGAGGGCGAAGGGGCAAGACCGACGTCTACCTCTCGCAGATCGGCGGCGAACTATTCGGCTACGCGGCGCCGGATCGCGGCCAGGCGACCAAGCAGCACCGGATCCCGCGGCGGCTGCACGGCTACCTCGTCCTCGACAACGACTACAGCGCTTTCGAGTTTCCGGGGACGAAGCCGCTCGCCGACCTGCAGGTGACCTTCGCCCACGAGTACAACCACATCCTCCAGTTCGGCTACGACGCATACCAGGACCCCTGGTTCGCCGAGGCGACCTCGACCTGGATGGAGGACCAGGTCTACAACGGGATCAACGACTACCTCCGCTACGTCCGCCGCTGGGTCAAGCTCTACGAAACCCCGCTGACGACCAACTCGATCAAGGAGTACGGCAGCGCCGTCTGGAACCAGTGGCTGGCCCGCCGCTACGGGCCGGAGATCATCCGCAAGGCCTGGGCGGGGGCGATCGACGCCAGGCCCGGCGGCTTCTCGATCGCCGCCTACGAACGGGCGATTCGCTCCAGCGGCCCCTCCGACTTCAGCCACGACTTCTCCCGCTTCGCCGCCGACGTCGCCGAGTGGCGGACCGACAAGTTCTTCCGCGAGAGCCGGCTCTATCCCGATCCGCCGCGGCAGGGACACCTGCCGCTGAACGGAGCGGGGCTGACCCGCCTGCTCAACCACACGACCTTCCAGATGCTGCGGGTGCGGCCGCGGCACGGGCGGGCGGTGGTCGTCCACCTCTCGGCGCCGCGCGGGACCGCCGCCGCGGTTGCCCTCGTCGGGCGCCGGGGCAGCGAGCGCCACGGGCACCCCGTCGTGCGGATCGCCTACCGCCACGGCGGCGGGCAGATGTCGGTGCGGCTGCCGCGGCCCGGTCGCTTCGAGCGGATCACCGCGGTCGTGGTCAACGCCGACGCCCGCGCCAGCGGCTTCAGCATCGGCAACCTCGACTGGAACTACCTGACCGATGGGCTCCCGTTCGAGGTCAGCGGGCGGTTACGGCGCTAGCGGAGCCGTTCGAGGAGGCCGCCGCGGCCTTCTGCTCCTTCGACTTCTTCGCCGGCGCCGTGGCGATCGCCTCGGCGGTCGCCGCCTCGAGGTCGAGGGCGAAGCTGTCGAGGTCGGCCATCGCGTCGTAGTCGCCGATCAGGCCGAAGTTGACCTGGCCGTTGTAGGACATGATCCCCACGCAGAGCGCCTGGCGGCGGGCCAGCGGCACCATCGGGAAGATCGACTCCATCTTGCGCCCGAGCACGTAGAGCGGGAACTGCGGCCCCGGCACGTTGGTGACGACGAGGTTGAAGAAGCGCTGTGCGGGCTGCAGGCGGGCGGCCTGGGAGGCGATCGTCGAGGGGGCGAAGTCGGTCAGTTTGGTGAGGATCTCGGCCCCGACCGCCTGACCGGAGGACTTGAGGTCGCCCATCTCGGCGGTCATCAGGTGCAGCCGCTCGACCGGGTCCTCGCACCAGACCGGCAGCGGCGCCATCATCGCCGAGATCCGGTTGCCGAGGGCGCCGTGCTCTTCGGCGGTGCGGACGCTGACCGGGACCATCGCCCGCAGCTCGAGGCCGGTCGTGTCGTGGCCGCGGGCGCGCAGGTAGCGGCCGATGCCGCCGGCGACGATCGAGAGGATGACGTCGTTGACGGTGCCGCCGTGGGCGTCCTTGACCCGCTTCAGGTCGCCGAGGTCGGTCTGGGTCATCTGGAAGCGGCGATGGGGCCCGATCTCGACGTTGAAGACCGTGTGGGGGGCGGCCATCCCGGCGGTGACCATCTTCGAGGTGGCGCCGACGCCCTTCAGAACCTGGCGCGGGCCGCGCAGGGCGGCGCGGAAGCCGCGGTAGATCTCCTTCGGGCTGGTCAGCCGCTCCTTCCAGGCCTGGCTGAGCAGCTGGACGTCGGTCGGTTCGGGGCGGGCGAGCCAGGGCGGCGCCTTCTCGGGCGCGCCGGCCGGCTCCGGGTCGAGGTCGAAGAGGACGGTGGTGATGTCGACGCCGGAGACGCCGTCGACGAGGGCGTGGTGGCTCTTGCCGATGACCGCGAAGCGGTTGCCGGTCAGCCCCTCGACCAGCCACAGCTCCCAGAGCGGCTTCGAGCGGTCGAGCTGCTGCGAGAAGATCCGCGCCGCGAGGTTGCGCAGCTGCTCGTCGGACCCCGGCGCCGGCAGCGCGGTCTGGCGCACGTGATAGTCGAGATTGAGATGGGGGTCGTCGACCCAGACCGGGCGGCTCTGGTCGAAAGGGACGAAGCGCAGCTTCTGGCGGAAGCGCGGCACCAGGTGCAGGCGCGAGGCGATGTGATCGCGGAACTCCGCGTGGGTCGGCGCCTTCCCCTCGAAGATCGAGGTCGAGGCGACGTGCATGTGGGCCCCCGAGCGCTCGAGGTGGAGGAAGGAGGTATCGAGGCCGCTGAGGCGCTCCGGCTTGGTCACCGAATCATCTTTGCACACAAGTCCAGAGCCGGGTGAAGCCCTGGATAACGCGCTCTGAAGCCAAATTTGGGCAGGACGTTGCAGTCCGCGAAATATGTGCGTCTGCTCACATTCCCGCAGCGGCAGCCGTCCTAGCGTGTTCCCTCCGAAACGACCTGCCGAGTCCCCTCGCCCCTGGGCGCAGGATCAGCGAACCAGCTAGGCAGCAGAAAGCGAGCGAACTCGATGCGAAACCTCCTGCCCGCGGTGGCGGCTGCCACCGCGCTGACGATCGGCCTGGCGCCGGCGGCGGCGAAGAGCGAGCGGACCGCCCGCCACGAGCGCCAGCGCTCCCACGTCGCCCTCCACCTCTCGACGCACTCGGTCCTGAAGGGGAACGGGCTGGCGGTGCGCGGCAAGGTGCGGCCGAGCGGCCGCCACCGGGTGAAGCTGGTCTTCCGCGGCTCCGGCGGCGGCAGCCGCGGCGTGACGACGAAGGCGAACGGGACCTTCGCCGTGCGCTGGCTGCCAGAGCGCACCGGCAGCTACGCCGTCCGCGCCTACGCGGTCCACGATCCGCGGACCGCCTCCTCCCGCAGCGCCGCCCGCAAGCTGACCGCCTACCGGCTGGCCGGCGCTTCCTACTACGGACCGGGCCTCTACGGCAACGGCGTCGCCTGCGGCGGCACCCTGCTGCCGGAGACGATGGGCGTCGCCAACAAGACGCTGCCGTGCGGGACGAAGGTGAAGCTGCGCTACCACGGCCGCACCGTGACCGTGCCGGTGATCGACCGCGGCCCCTACGTCGCCGGCCGCGACTACGACCTCACCGAGGCCGTCAAGGAGAAGCTCGGCTTTCCCGGCGTCGGCACCGTCATGGCGACTCGTTAAGAGGCAAGACCGAGCTGGAGCTGACCGGGTGTCGGCTCCGGCTCGGCCGCTTCGTCACCTCCGAAGGAGGCGACGCGGACGCCGAGCAGACGCACCGGGCGCTGTGGGTCGTAGGCCCGCAGCAACTCCAGGGCGGCGGGGCGGACGACCGCGGGGTCGTTGGTCGGCTGCTCGATCGTGTGCGAGCGGGTGACGTTGGTCCAGTCGTCGAGCCGCACCTTGATCCCGATCGTGCGGCCCTCGAGCTCGCGCTTGCGCAGGCGCCGGCAGAGCTCCTCGGAGAGCTCGCCCAGGTGGCGCTCCAGCTCGGCCCGCTGGGTGACGTCGACGTCGAAGGTGATCTCGGTCGACTGCGACTTGGTCTCATGTTCGGGGGTGACCGGGGTGTGGTCGAGGAGGTTGCCGCGGGCGTGCAGCCAGGCGCCGGAGCGCGGTCCGAAGGCGTCTTCCAGCGCCGGCCGCTGCCAGCGCCGCAGGTCGGCGAAGGTGCGGATTCCCATCTCCTCGAGCCGGGAGACCGTCTTCGGCCCGATCCCGGGGACGAGGCCGGGGGAGTGGTCGGCGAAGCGCTCCAGCGCCTGCTCGCGCGAAAGCACCACCAGCCCCCGGGGCTTCCCCAGCTCGCTGGTGATCTTCGCCAGCATCCGGCTCTCCGAGATCCCGACCGAGCAGGTCAGCTGCGTCTCGACCCGGATCTCGGTCGCGATCCGCCGCATCGTTGCCTTCGGCGAGAAGATCCCGGTCAGGTCGATGTAGGCCTCGTCCAGCCCCACCACCTCGACCACCTCGGCGTTCCGCCGCAGCACGTCCATCACCTGCCCCGAGGCCTCCCGGTAGGCCGGGAAGTCCGGCCGCAGATACACCGCGTCCGGAAGCCGGCGCCGCGCCACCGCCGCCGGCATCGCCGAGTGAATCCCGGCCAGCTTCCGCGCCTCATAACTGGCCGTAGTCACCACCGCCCGCGGCCCCGACCCGCAGACCACCACCGGCTTCCCCCGCAGCTCCGGCCGCCGCCGCAGCTCCACGGACGCATAGAACGCGTCCATGTCGAGATGGGCGATCGTCCGCTCAGTCGTCATCTCTCAATCGTAGGAACCGGAGCTGACGAGCTAGCCCTCTGGAATCACGCTCCATACGTTGACGAAGAGAGCCGTTACAGCGCCAGCGAAAACCAAGACTCCAAAAGGGACCTTCCAACTGCGACGGGCACCCCAAGCCCAAGAGCACGCGGCAAGAAAGATTCCGATGGTGATCAGGCAGCTCCAAGCGAGACGCCCATGCGGTCTAATCACGAACACGATTCCAGCCGCGAGTCCGATGACCAGACAGATCCCCACATAGCCAGCGACAGCGCGCGCCTTCGCCCGGGCTCTAGATCTTCTCTCAATTCTTCCTTCCTCGACGGATCGCCAGTCTTGAAGGCTTTTGACCTCGCCGTGCAGCAGGTCTCTTTCCTCTTCAGCCTTTTTGCGAGCCGCTTGCTCAGAAGCAACTTCCAGACGAACCGGCTCCTGCAGCTCAGCCTCAAACCGGTCCAAGACGTCCGTAACCGTCTTGTCTCCGACGGCATCTGGGTCACCGTGGGTGACCTCGAACAGCTTGCTCTTCGCTTGCTGGTGGTAGACCAAGTTCTGGACTTGCTCGTCACTGATCACGCCCTCTTCCTTTAGATGGAATATGTGCCGAACCCACTTTTCCCATAGCTCTGGGCTTGGGTTCAGCGCTGCGTAGCAATCAGCGATAAGAAGTTGGCGCGGAAGATTAGGAAGCGGATGGGGGCGTCCGGACCCAGAGTTGCGCGGTTAACGCAGTTTCATGCATGGCGTGAGGAACTGGGGCGGCCCGATCGGCCTCATGAAAGTATTCCCGGCTGGCCTTTACGAGCCTAGTGTTGGCAGTTACAAAAAGCGCGTTAGCCTGCGCAAGATCACGAGGTCTCGTATTGCCTCGCAACCGATCTACTGCTGCGAGTGATTTCAGATCTTTATCGCGGGGCCCTCGCGATCGGTAAGCAACAACCTCGTCCAACACCTGGTCGAAACGTTCCTCATCGATATGGCCTTTCTCCACGTGAGGCGGGGTGTCGGTGGTATCAATCTTCAACCTCTTCAGCCGACTTTTGAGTTCAGCTCTAAGAGATTCGATCTCGCCAGGAGTTGCGCCCCGCCGCATCAGCGCATCAATAGCCTCTCGGTTCTGGCCGGAAATGTTCTTTTGGAATTCAGTACCTCGCGTACCCCTCCGGAGCGCCCCCGCTACTCCGTCAAGGACGCCGTCGATCTCATCCAGGGTGTGCGAAAACACGAACAATGGCACGTGGAACTCTTCCCTCAATAGGGCAAGCATCTGCTCCGTCGCTTCGCAAACACTTGCGTCAGCAAGCCCAAGAGCCCGTAGCACAGGCGTCGTGTCTAGATAAACACGAAGAGTTTTCATTCTACTCGAAACGTGCCCTACATCTGGAAAATAGAGAGCATTCATAAGCATGGTTCCCTGAACCATTTCTTCCAGTCTCTCGAAAGAGTCAGGATCGCGCTCTAGTGCATGACGCGCAAAGCCGTGAGCGACTATGAGCGATTCGTCGACCGATGGGTCAGGGGCTTCGAGGGTGCCCTCTCTTTTCGCGAGTGCGAGCTCCGCGCCAAACTCGTCCGTCAACCTGGAGAGGGCGGTCGCCGCGTCATCGCGGTCCCAATCGAGAGAGTAGATGGACGCCGCGTAAGCCACCACATTGTCGACTAGGACGTTCATGTTTGCCAGCATGGTCGTTTTTTCAGCGGCTATAGAAGGTAGCGACGACAGAACAGCTTGATTCGGATAGAGGCTGCGATCAACGTCAACCAATTCATTGCGTTCCTCGGCTCTCCGTATGAGAATCTTCCCAACGGCTGACGGCAGGGAGGGAACACCCCATTTCTTACAAATAGCCTCCGCCAAGGAGTCTGGCTTGACCTCCTGATCGGGAGGCAGCGACTTCAAATAATCGGTGGCGAATGGCTCAAAATTTGAGATGTAATCCTTGCCAGCATCGGCGTTCGCCCTCACGATCGCCATCGTCGTCAGGATTCGGGCGGCTCGCGCCCGCTCTTTGCGTGAGGTCCCACTCTGGCGCGGAGTTCTAGTCCGAGCGCCCTTGGCCATATCCCTGCCTCCATCTTCCTTTTACCCAATATGTGGCGAGACCGAAATGGTCTGCACAAGGAACCGGACGATACCGCCTGATCCAGCGGAGACTCGGAGACATCGCACCCCTTGGGCTCTGAGGGCTACCTACAGGTTGGGCTGCTGCAGTTGGGGTGGGAGGGGGTCAATCTAGCTCTGCGGGGTTCGGGGATGCCTGAGGCCGGAAGCGAGAGCTTTCCGATCGACGTTGACCATGCAGTGCGGGTCGCCCTGGATACGGTCCGTGAGGTGCGGCCTGGGCCGAACGGGTTACGACTGCTCGCGGTCGGCGGCACGCCCGGTCAGCCGTACGAGATCGACGCTCCAGCCGCCTACACTTGCTGTGTGGCTTCCCCGGAGGCAAAGAACCTGGAGGCGATCTCCAAGGCGATCGACCAGCACAACTCCAACTGCCCGTTCCCGGCGGCGGAGGTGCGGATGAACCCGTTCGAGGTCGAGCGGCTGGGGTGGGACACGATCCGCGGCCTGCCGGTGGTGCCGGACGGTGAGATCGGCACCGGCCGCTTCCGCATCGTCTGCTCCCGCGACCTCGAGGACGATGGCCTGGAGATCGTCGAGGCGGTCGGCAAAGAGCTGGAGACGGTCGCCCCGACCCGCAACTGAGAAGCGAGTCCGCGAGAAGCGTCGTATAGCGACGGTTTCTGCGGACTCGGTGGCTCAGACCTCGTTATAGAAGTCCAACCCGCTGCTTTCCATCCAGTTGATGACTTCGGTGTTCAGCTGGTTCAGTTCGCCGGTCCAGATCAGGATGCCCATCGCGATCAGGATCAGGCCGCCGACCGCGACGATCGCCTGGTAGTGGCGCTTGACGACGGCGAAGGCGCTCGTCATCTGCGAGAAGGCGACGGCGGTGAGAAGGAAGGGGATCGCCAGGCCAGCCGAGTAGACCGCGAGCAGGAAGCCCCCCTTGGCGGTCGAGCCGGAGAGCGAGGCCGCGGCGAGGATCGCGGCGAGGGTCGGTCCGATGCACGGGGTCCAGGCGATCGCGAAGGCGGCGCCGGCGATGATCGGCCCACCGCGCCCCACCCGTTCCAGGAGGGCGTCGACGTGCCAGTCGCGGTTGAGGCGGGTGACGAAGAGCGAGCCGACGAAGAGCAGGCCCATGGCGATGATCAGCGCCGCCGAGATCTTGGTCAGCAGTTCCCGGTGGTCCCGGAGGGCCGAACCCAGCCCGGTCGCGGTCAGGCCGAGGACGATGAAGATCGCCGAGAAGCTGGCGACGAAGAGCAGGCTCGGGCCCAGCACCCGGCGCCAGCCGGCGCTCTCCAGCTCGCTCGCCGAGACGCCGCTGACGGCCGAGAGGTAGCCCGGCACGAGCGGCAGCACGCAGGGAGAGAGGAACGAGACGATTCCGGCTGCGAGGGCGGCGAGGATTCCCACCCCCGCGGCGGGATCGGTGTTGACTGCGAGGGGTATCACCGATCTTGAGGTTACCCATCGCTTGACCCGAAGCGGTAGATTTGGCCAGTCAGCCAACATGGGAGGAGCGCGGAGTTGAGCAACAAGACGTACGTGATCGGGGTCGGGATGACCAAGTTCGAGAAGCCCGGCACCAAGGACGGCGACTACCCGGACTGGGCCAAGGAGGCGGGGGAGAAGGCGCTTGGCGACGCCGGCATCCCGTATGAGGACGTCGAGCAGGCCTACGCCGGCTACTGCTACGGCGACTCGACCTACGGCCAGCGGGCGCTCTACCAGCTGGGGCTGACCGGGATTCCCGTCGTCAACGTCAACAACAACTGCTCGACCGGCTCCTCGGCGCTGTTCCTGGCCCGACAGGCGGTCAAGGGCGGGATTGCCGACTGCGCCCTGGCGCTGGGCTTCGAGAAGATGGAGCCGGGCAGCCTCGGGGTCAAGTACACCGACCGCACCAACGCCCTCGACAAGCACGCGATGCGGATGTTCGAGATCCGTGACCCGGAGGCCTCGCCGCCGGCGCCGCAGATGTTCGGCAACGCCGGCCGCGACCACATGCAGAAGTACGGTTCCGAACCCGACCACTTCGCCTGGATCGGCTGGAAGAACCACAAGCACTCGGTCAACAACCCCTACGCCCAGTTCCAGGACGAGTACACGCTCGACGACATCAGGGCGGCGAAGATGATCCACGACCCGCTGACCAAGCTGCAGTGCTCGCCGACCTCCGACGGCTCGGCCTGCGCGATCGTCGCCTCCGAGGCCTACGTCGACAAGCACGGGCTCTGGGAGCAGGCGATCGAAATCGCCGGCCAGTCGATGGTCACCGACCTCAGCTCGACCTTCGACGAGAACGCCGACTGCATGACGATCGTCGGCTCCGACATGTCGAAGGCCGCGGCCGACGCCGCCTACGAGGAAGCCGGCGTGGCGGCGGGGGAAGTCGACGTCTGCGAGCTCCACGACTGCTTCAGCGCCAACGAGCTGATCACCTATGAAGCGCTCGGGTTCGCCGGCGAGGGCGAGGCGCACAAGCTGGTCGAGTCCGAAGCAACCACCTACGGCGGCGACGGCCCCGTCGTCAACCCCTCGGGCGGGCTGATCTCGAAGGGACACCCGCTTGGGGCTACGGGCCTGGCCCAGTGCTCGGAACTGACCTGGCAGCTGCGCGGCGAAGCCGACAAGCGGCAGGTCGAGGGCGCGAAGGTGGCGCTGCAGCACAACATCGGCCTCGGCGGAGCCGCCGTGGTCACCGTCTACAAGCCGGCGGCCTAGGGAAGGCCGCTGCGACAAGGAGGAGCACGATGGCGAAGCAGCGGCGTTCACTCAGCGGCAAGGTGGTGGCGATCACCGGCGGCGCGCGCGGGATCGGCAAGGCGACCGCGAAGGCGCTGGTCGCGAAGGGATGCCGCGTCGCCATCGGCGACCTCCAGCTCGAGCTGGCCGAGCAGACGGCGACCGAGCTGGGGGGCGGCACCGTCGCGCTCGAGCTCGACGTCACCGACCGCGGCTCCTTCGAGCGCTTCCTCGACGAGGCCGAGCGCCAGCTGGGCCCGGTCGACGCGGTCGTCAACAACGCCGGGATCATGCCGGTTACCCCGTTCGAGGAGGAGAGCGAGGCCTCGGTCCAGCGCCAGATCGACATCAACATCGGCGGCGTCATCACCGGCACCCAACTGGCGATCAAGCGGCTGCGCCCGCGCGGCAGCGGTTACATCGTCAACATCGCCTCCCAGGCGGGCAAATCGGGTGTTCCAGGGATCGCCACCTACTCGGGCACCAAGCACGCCGTCGTCGGGATCAGCGAGGCGGTGCGGGCGGAGCTGCGCGAGACCGGCATCGAGGTCCTCTGCGTGATGCCGACCGTGGTCAACACCGAGCTGACCAGCGGCGTCGGCCAGAAGTGGGTGAAACCGGTCGAGGCCGCCGACGTCGCCAACGAGATCGTCGATGCGATGGAAGTGCCGCGCTTCGACGTCTTCGTCCCGCGCGCCAACGGCATCCTCTACAAGGTCCTGGCGCCGCTGCCGCGCAGCTGGCGCGAGGCCCTGGGCCGGGCGATGAAGGTCGACAAGCTGATGATCGAGGTCGACCACAGCGCCCGTCGCGCCTACGAGGAGCGGGCGGCGGCCAGCGAGCCCGGCCAGCAGGCCCTGAACCAGGACGCGCCCGAGCCCGCCCACCGAGACGCGGCCTGAACTAATTCGGCGCTCGCTGAACCATGGGCGCTCCAGCGCCGTAAAGTCAGCGAGGACCCCAATGGGACGCATCTACGACGCCACCTGGGGCCGGATGTTCTCGGCCTGCTACGACCGCGCCTTCCAGGCGACCGAAGAGGCCGGCCTGCGGGAGATGAGGCGGCAGCTGGTCTGCCAGGCGCGGGGGAGGGTGCTGGAGCTGGGCGCCGGCACCGGACTCAACCTGGACCTCTACCCGCACGAGGGTCTCGACTGCCTGACCCTGACCGAGCCCGACCCGCACATGTTCAAGCAACTGCGCCAGCGCGCCAAGGAGAGTTGCCCCGGAGCGGACCTGGTCGAAGCCGGCGCCGAAGACCTGCCGTTCGAGGACGACAGCTACGACACCGTTGTCGTCACCCTCGTCCTCTGCACGGTCCCGAACCAGCCCGCCGCCCTGAAAGAGATCAGCCGCGTCCTCGCACCCGGCGGCCAGCTGCTCTTCCTCGAGCACGTCCGCGCCGAGGACCCGTCCCTGGCCAAATGGCAGGATCGCCTCGAGAAGCCCTGGCGCTTCCTCGGCGACGGTTGCCATTGCAACCGCGACACCGTCGCCGGACTCAGGGCCGCCGGCTTCGAGGTCGACCACGTCGAGCGCGGAGGCCTGCCGAAAGCGCCGCCGATCGTACGGCCGCTAGCGCACGGTTCTGCCAGCCGCTAGAGGCGCGGCGAAAGGTCTCTGGCGGCGGCCCCCGCCGGAAACCTGTCGGGCGTGGTCGAGTTCCTGTATCTCCGACTTCAGCTCCACCCGCGCAGCCCGCACCGCGTCGTCGCGAGCGTCGCCGACCCGGCCATCGGTGTAGATGACCGCGAGGGCCCCGACCCCCACCACAGCGGCGATCGCGGTGATGGCGAGGATCAGCCCGCCGCCGAAACCCCAGCTGAGTTTCGTGCCGAATTCCTCTACCTGCTCCTTGAGGCCCCCTAGGAAACCCTTGACCCCCGCTGGCTTCTTGCCGGTCACCAGCGGCGGCCGGAAGTTCTCCTCGCGCGGCCAGAGGGTCATCCGGTTGCCCTTGTAGCCGACCAGCTCTCCGCGTTCGGCGCGTTTGTAGAGGCTGTCTTCGGAGTCGACGCCGGTGAGATCGACGGTCGCCCCCCAGCTCGTGCGGATGAAGTCGAGCTTCGCGAACGGCTCGCAGAAATGGAGATCGATCGGCTCGCAGGAGATGTTGTGCAAGGGGCAGGTGAGGACCCCCATGTAGCCGGGGTCGATCTGGGGGCCGATGCCCATCAGCAGCCCTTTGAAGATGTAGCGGCTCTTCAGGTTGAAGGTCGCCACCAGCCAGTGGGGGATGAAGAGCATCTCTCGGGAGGGAGCAAGGGCGATCGAGCCCGGCTCGATCCGCAGAACCTGGTCACGCTCGCCGAGGATCACTTCCTCGCCGTCGACCAGGCAGCGTGGCCCGAGGGTGAGGTCGTAACTGGCGGAGTTGAGGTGCTTCTCCTGGAAGGGACGGATCATCCTGCCGACCTCGTAGTGGTACTCACGGATCAGGTCGGCAGTGAGCACCGCCGTGTTGGCGGGATCGGGGTCACGCCAGAAGGCCTCCCTCAGCTCAGGATCGATGACCCTCTTCGGCCAATCGTGGTCGCTGGGCACCTCCATTGCTTCGACCTTGTCGGCCTGCTCCAGGGAGTGGCGGTCCCCATTGGTCTCCTCTGCTCCCTGCATCGCTCTGGGAACGTTCCAGGTATTGCGGCCAATTCCTCTTGCCAATTGTCGTCGCCCGACCGCCGCCCGAGGAGGATCTGGCACCCTTGGCGCCATGAGGATCGGCTGCATCGGGATGGCGACGCTCGACACCCTGCTTTTCGTCCCCGACCAAGAAATGCTGGACGATGCCGTGGCTCCGGTCGAGGAGGCGGTTCGCTGCCCCGGCGGTAAGGGCATCGTCACCGCAGGCGCGATTCAGGAGGACGGGGGCGAGGTCACCCCCTTTTCCCTGCTGGGCAAGGAGACGCGGCTTTCAGCGATGCTGCCTCCGAGCCTCGATCGCCGCTACCAGCTCGAGCTTCTGGACGGGGACAGCCGCACCTGGATCACGATTTCTCATGCGCAGAAAGTCGTCACCTACGTTTCCAGGCAGGAGCTTCCGACCGCGCACGGTCGGGTCGTTGACGAAGCGCTCGCAGCGCTTATCGATGAGGTCGACGCGCTTTATGTGACGGTGGAGGACCCGGCCGTCCTCCGCGGAGCCCTCCGGTTGGCCAGAGGCCGCGAAATCCCGATCGCCCTCAATGCCAGCATTCCCCTGCTCGACCTGCTGCTCCCGAACGACCGCGACCTGCTCCTCGGCCTGGTCGTCGGCAGCGACCTGATCTTCTGCAACCACCGCGAGGGGCCCCGCTTTCTGAAGGACCTGGGAGTGGGGGATTGGTCGCTGCTTCCCGGCGAGACGCGGGAGGTCGTGGTCACGGAGGGCGAGGCGGGCGGAAAGCACAGCGACGGCGACCTCAGCCATTGGTCGCGATTCGAGGCCGTGCCGGCCGAGCGCGTCCGCTGCGTGGTCGGCGCCGGCGACACGTTCAACGGGGCCTACCTGGTCTCTCGGTGGAGCTGCGGCCTGTCAGCCGCCGAGAGCTGCCGTCGCGGGGCGGGGCTCGCGGCGCGGAAGGTCGCCGTCAGAGCATCGATGCTGCAAACCGGTCAGCCGACGTCGGCGTCGTAGGGGACCCGCCACCAGGCGATCGGGGCATCGTCTCCATCGGCAGGCTTGATGAACCGCAGGGCCTTGGGAGTGCCCGCATTCTGGGCCGCGTCGTACTCCTTGCCATGCCGATGGAAGCGCTGCTGCACCGCCCGCGACAGCCGCTCGCGGTGTGGCCGACGGGAGGAGACCCCGAACCGCCGAAAGCTGCGCTCCGGTTGGAAAAGGACGAAGGCGACCGACTCGTGGCCGGAAAAGCGTGAGTGGGAAGCGGGGTAGAGCGGCGCGAAGAGCGAGATGAAGAACTTCTCGCCGCCGTGCTCGAAATCCCAGTCGGGCCGGTCGACTCCCTCCGCCAGTGGCTTTTGGCTGGCGGGATCGCGCGCGCGGAGCCCGGCGAGCGTCGCGTGCAGCATGGCGGCCAGGTCACGCGGCGTGCGCAGCTCATCCGCCTGCTCGAGCTCCAGGACGAGAAGGTCGCAATCCTCACTTGCGCTCAGCTCGAGCATCTCCGCATGGAGGTCGTCGAGCCTTTCCGGCAGCGGCCGCGGGTCGGACCATGGGCCTCCGCAGCGGATGCGAGCGCGCTGAGAGAACGGGCAGGGACTCAGTGAGAGGAAGTTGCGGAGAGCCGTGCTTGTCGAGGTTTCAGTCGCGATCGCCATGTTAGGAAAGCGGATTCGCGGCGCCGCCGGATCCACCTGCCATCTGAGCCAACGCACGATAATGGTGGTTATGTCAACTCAGGCGGAGATGGCCGGGTCAATCAGCCTGCGGCCTCTATGGCCGATTCGAGGGAGTCGGTCGAGCCCGGGCTGCCCAGGGGCTGGATTTCGGTCGTCTTTGGGCCTTGGATGGCGAAGGACGGCGTACCGCTGAAGCCGAGGTCGTGGCCTTCTTCGGTGGTTTCTTCGACCTTGCGGGTCATCTGGCGCCGGTCCGCCTGCCACTTCGCAAGGTTCTTCACGCCAGCGGCCCTGGCGATCGCCTTCAGGAAGCTGCCGTTGTCGGCGTAGCCGGATTCCTCTTCGCCCTGGTTGCGGTAGAAGATCTCGACGTAGCTCCAGCCCCGTCCCTGGGCGCCGGCGGCCAGTGCGGCGGCGCCGGCGACGACCGATTCCTCGCCGAGGACCGTCAGGTTGCGGAAGCTGACCTTGACTTCGCCGCCGCGGACCCGGGTTTCCATAACCGGGGGCAGGATGTCCTTCGCGTACCCCGCGCAGATCGGGCACTGAAGGTCGCCGAACTCGATCAGTTCCACCGGCGCCTTGGGGTCGCCGAGGAGCATGCCCTGCTGCGGGATGCCCCGGAGCAGCGCCTTCACCTCCGGCACGCCCTCCAGTTCCGTATCCCCCCCGTCGCCACTGCCGGTGGCGCTGACGACGATCAGGACGAGGACGGCGGCAACGGCGAGAAAGGCGGCCCCGGCTGCCAGCTGCAGCAGGCGCGAGCGGCTATCGATCTCGCTCATGCCCGCTCGGGAAGCGCTGCGTCGCTGCCGGCGTAGGCGATCAGGCGGGCGGCACAGAGGCCGAAGAGGACCGTCATCAGCAGGGCGCTGGCCAGGCACCACTGGCAGGTCGCCTCGATCCTGAACAGCTCGACGTAGGTGAGGAAGACGCTGTAACCGAAGCCGGCAAGGGCGAGGAGGAAGCCGGCGAAGCGGGCGAGGTCGTTGGCGAAAAAGGCGGTGGCGAGCAGCAACGCGTAGCCGACGATCCCGAAGACGGCGATGTTGACGCCGGCGACGTGGGACCAGGAGCTCCTGGCGACCGTCTCGCAGCCGCTCGAGCCGGAGAGGCAGACCGGTGCGTCGCCGCCGGCCGCGGCGATTGCAATGTAGGCGGCAACGCCGATCCCGAGCGCGGCGACGAAGGCGATCGCGCGCTGCAGGCTCCCCTCGCTGAGGTTGCTCATCGGGCGGAAGATAAGGCTTCCGCGTAAAACGCCGCTAAGGCGCGGGAGAGCCGGCCGCCCTGCCAGGCCAGGGGCGACTGCCCGGGCTCCTCGCTGATCAGCTGCCCGGCCGGCAGCGCCTCGGCGTAGGCGGCGGCCGCCGCATAGGGATGGCCGGGGTCGGCGTCGTCGTTGCTGGCGACCACCAGGGCCGGGACCTCGAGCGAGCGCAGCTCCCCCAGCGACCCAAACGGCCGCGAGCGCGGCACCTCCCGCAGCGCCTGCGCCAGCGCCTCGGGGTGCTCCTGCGCCAGCAGCCGCTCGCGGGTGAAGCGCAGGACCGAGTCGCGCCAGCGCGGCTCAATCCCCTGCTCGGCGTCGATGTAGGCGACGAAGCCATCGACTCCGCCGGCCTCCAGCGCCGCCGCGAGGCCATCCCAGTAGTCCAGCGAGGCCGGTTTCACCTCGCCGAGGTAGGTCGGCCCGATCACGACCAGGCCCGCGAGGCGATCCGGGTGGCGCAGTGCGTAGCCGACCGCGGTGTGGGCGCCCATCGAGTGACCGCCAAGGAAGAAGCGCCCACCGCCGACCTGCCCGTCGACCACGCGCACGAGGTCGTCGATCAGCTGCGGGTATCCATAACCCTCCCCCGCCGGCGCGGGATCAGACTCACCGTGGCCGCGGGCGTCGTAGGTGATCACCCGGTAGCCGGCCCGCGGCAGCGCGTTGGAGCCGTGGAGGACATAGCGCCGGGTCGCGGTGATGCCGTGGCAGAGGACCACCGGCGGTCCTTCCCCCGTGGCCTCGCCCCGGAGGACCGGATCCGGGCCCAGCTCGAACGGCCGCGCCTCGGCGGCCATCAACCCAGCGCGGCGACCGCGCGCTCGAGGTCCTCGACCGACTCGTAGGTGCTGCCGGTGCGGGAGACGGTGCGGTGGCGGATCGTCCCCCCGCCGTCGATTACGAAGATCGCCCGCTGGACATAGCGGCCGCCCGGCGCGTCCTTCAGCTCGGTCAGCCGCGCCAGCGGGCCGATCCAGCCGGTGACGCCGTAGCTCTTCGCCACCGCCAGGTCCGCATCGGCCAGCAATGGCACGTTGAGTTCCTGCTCTTTCACCCAGTGCTCGTGCGAGTCGACCGACTGCGGCGAGATCCCCAGCACCTCGGCGTCGAGCTGGTCGAGGCGATCGCCTTCGTCGCGGTAGTTGCAGAACTGCTTCGTGCAGACCGTGGTCGCGTCGCCGGGGTAGAAGGCGAGGATCACGTTGCGGCCGCGGTAGTCGGCGAGCCGGTAGGTCTTCCCGCCCGTCCCCGGAAGGGCGAAGTCAGGCGCTTGATCCCCGACGTCGAGCTTGGCCACCTGGCCAGCTTAGAGGACGACTACGGGCGCTCGATCGTCATTTCTTCGATCACGACCGGCTGTTTCGGTTTTTCGCCGTTGGTCGGGACCTTTTCGATCCGGGCGACCGTCGAGTAGCCCTTGCTGACCTTGCCGACCAGGGCGTATTCGGGCGGCAGGCCGGCGTCAGGGGCCGTCACCACGTAGAACTGGCTGCCGGAGCGGCCGGGCGGCTCGGCCGAGCTCTTCGCCATCGCCACCAGGCCTTTGGTGTAGGCGAGGTTGGGCGGCGGCTTCTCGTCGACGCTGTAGCCGGGGCCGCCGGTGCCGGTGCCTTCCGGGTCGCCGCCCTGGATCACGAACCCGGGGACGATCCGGTGGAAGGTGAGGTCGTCGTAGAAGCCTTCTTCGGCGAGGAAGGCGAAGGAGTTGGCGGTCTTCGGCGCCCGTTTGGTGTCGAGGGCGATCTCGAAGGTCCCGCAGCTGGTCTTGACGACCGCGGTCGCCTTTTCGCCGGCCTTCAGCACCTGCTTGGGCGCCTTGAAGCTGACGGTCTTCGGCTGCGGGGCTTCGACCTCCTTGCAGCCGTCGGCGCCCGTGGCCGCGGTCGAGCTCGAGGATTCGCCGTCGGAGCCGCCGCTTTGGCCGATCAGCACGGCAGCGACGATCGCCGCGGCGACCACCGCGAAGACGGCGAGGACGATCCAGCGACGGTCGGTCGGCTGCTCCACGGACCGGAACCCTAGTAAACGTATCCCCAGGAAATGCCGTCTCCCCCGTTAACTCCGCTTGCCGCCGCCGTTCTCCACGTCGGCAACCCGGAGCGGATCCTCCAGGTCGAGTGCGGCGACGGAGCCGGGGTGCTGTTCCTCGCCCGCGAGTTTCCGAGTGCCCGCGTGCGCGGGGTCGACCGCTCGGCGGCGGCGATCCACGAGGCGACCGCCCGGGTCGGCCTCGACCCCGAGGGCCGCGCAGCCTTCAAGCAGGGCGGCCCGCGGTCACTTCCCTTTCCCGCCGATCAGTTCGACCTGTTGGCGGCCCAGGACGCTCGTCCCGCCGCCGCCGAGGCGGCGCGGGTGCTGCGCCCCGGCGGCTTCCTCGTCCTCTCCGCAGGCGATCGACCCGAGGCGCTGGCGGGCGTTCGCGGCGCCCTCTTCCGCCGTCGCCTGATTCGGCTCGACTTCGAGCCGATCTGGGCCGAAGCGGCCGGCGAGGGCAGCTTCTCTGTTTTCCGCCTGCGCGGCGGCGGACCCGTTCGCGGCTCCCTCTAGGCTGGGCGCCGATGGAGATCGCCGGCAAGCCCCTGGCCCTGCTCGTCAACCCCTCCTCGGCGAGCGGCAAGACCCTGAAGCTGCTGCCGCGGATCGAGGCGGCGCTGGACGCCCGCCGCGCCGTCTTCCGGGTCGAGCGGACGCGCAGCCTCGAACACGGGGTCGAGCTGGCGCTGCGCGCGATCGAGCTCGGCGAGCTGCCGGTCGTCGTCTCCGGCGACGGCCTGATCGGCGCGGTCGGGGGCGCGATGGCGGGCGCCGAGACGCCGCTGGGGTTGATCCCCGGCGGCCGCGGCAACGATCTCGCGCGGGCCCTCGGCATCCCCGAGGAGCCGGAGGCGGCGGTCGCGGTCGTCCTCGGCGGCCACGCCCGTCGGATCGACGTCGGCGAGGCCAACGGCAAGCGCTTCCTCGGCATCGTCAGCGTCGGCTTCGACTCCGAATGCAATCGCCTTGCCAATGAAACCCACTTCATCCGCGGCAACCTCGTCTACGCCTACTCGATGGTCCGCACCCTGATCGGCTGGCGCTCGGCCCGCTTCACGATCGCGGTCGGCGAGGAGCGCCGGCGGATCACGGGCTACTTCGTCGACGTCGCCAACAACAGCGTCTACGGCGGCGGCATGTACATCGCCCCCGAGGCGGAGATCGACGACGGCCAGTTCGACGTCGTCGCGATCGAAGAGGTCGGCAAGCTGCGCTTCCTGCGCGGCCTCAAGGACGTGCTCAAGGGGGCGCACCTGGGCAAGGAGGAGGTCAGCGTCTTCCGCACCCCCCGCCTCGAGCTCGACGCCAGCCGCCCCTTCCCGGTCTACGCCGACGGCGACCACCTCACCGACCTGCCGGTCTCGCTGCGGGTGCTCCCGCGCTGCCTCTCGATCCTTGTGCCGGGCCCTGGGGAGGCCTGAGGGTTGGCGGCAAACGGGCGCGCCAAAGGCGGTTTCTTCGGAGCCAAGCTGGCGCTCGCGCGGGCGGTCGGCGCCGCCAGCCGGCGCAGCGGCCGCGGTGGCGGCACGACGCTGCCGGGACGGGTCCTGCTGCGGCTGGAGCCGGAGGCGATCGCCCGCCTCGGGAAATGCCTGGAGGGCTCGCGGACGATCGTCAGCGCCACCAACGGCAAGACGACCACCGCCGGGATGATCGCCGCGATTCTCGCCGCCGACGGCCGACGGCCGGTCCACAACCGGGCCGGGTCGAACATGACCTGGGGCGTGGCGACGGCGCTGCTCGAGCAGCGTGGCAGCGAGGGCCTGTTCGAGGTCGACGAGGCCTGGCTGCCGCGGGTCAGTGAGCAGCTGGAGCCGACGCTGATCGTCCTCGGCAATCTCTTCCGCGACCAGCTCGACCGCTACGGCGAGATGGAGGCGCTCGCCGACGAGTGGGCGAAGACGGTGGCGGCGCGGGCCGGGCGAACCGAGTTCGCGCTCAACGCCGATGACCCGCTGATCGCCGACCTCGGCCGCGACCGCGAGGGGGCGCGGCGCCAGGGGGTCCTCTATTTCGGGATCGAGGACCCCTCGCAGGCGCTGCCGGAGCTGCAGCACGCCTTCGACGCCAAGCACTGCCGCCGCTGCGGCCACCCCTACGTCTACGAGCGCGCCTTCGTCGGCCACCTCGGTCACTACTCCTGTCCCAACTGCGGGGCAGAGAGGCCGCGGCCTGAGGTGGCGGCGACGGCGATCGAGCTGCGGGGGATGGAAGGGTCGCGCTCGACGGTGCGGATTCCGGGCGGCGAGATCGAGCTGGAGCTGCCCCTCCCCGGCCTCTACAACGTCTACAACGCCCTCGCGGCGATCGCGGCGGGGCTGCGGCTGGGAGTCGCGCCCGAGCGCATCGCCTCCGCTCTCGGCGATGTGCGCGCCGCCTTCGGCCGGGTCGAGACGATCCCGGTCGACGGTACCTCCGTCTCGATCCTGCTGATCAAGAACCCGGCCGGCGCCAACGAGGTGCTGCGGACGCTGATGCTGGAGAGCCGCGAGCGCGGCCCGATCGACCTCTGGGTCGCCCTCAACGACCGCATCGCTGACGGCCGCGACGTCTCCTGGGTCTGGGACGCCGACTTCGAGCTGCTCGCCGACTCGGTGCGCCGGGTCGTCTGCGCTGGTACGCGGGCGCCGGAGATGGCTCTGCGGCTCAAGTACGCCGGCTGGCCCGAGGAAGCGATCGAGGTGGCGCCCGGAATCGAGGCCTCGCTCGACAGCGCCGTCGCCGGCGCCGAGGAGCGCCTCTTCGCCCTCCCCACCTACACCGCCCTGCTGGAGCTGCGCAAGCTGCTCTCCGACCGCGGCGTCGCCCCGGAGTTCTGGCGATGAGGGCGGCGGAGGCGATCTGGCACGACGTCGAGTGCGGCAGCTACGAGGCCGACCTCCCCCTCTGGGAGGAGCTGGCCGAGCGCTGCGGCGGCCCGGTCCTGGAGCTCGGCTGCGGCACCGGCCGGGTCGCCCTGCACCTGGCACGGCGCGGGCACGAGGTGATCGGTCTCGACCGCGATCCCGACCTGCTCGCGGCCCTCCAGCAACGCGCATCCGATTTTCGGCACAGCGGAGTGGGTCCGAAATCGGGTGCGCCTGCCGATCTCGTCGAACCGCTCCTCGCCAACGTCCGCGACTTCGAGCTCGAGTCGCCCGCCTCCCTTGTCCTCGCCCCCACCCACCTGCTGCAGCTGCTCGCCGACGCCACCGAGCGCGCCGAGGCCCTGCGCTGCATTGCCGCCGCCCTGCGGCCCGGTGGGATCTTCGCCGCCGCGATCATCGAGGGGATGCCTGAGCCCGACGGCGCGCCCCCTCCCCTCCCCGACGTGCGCGAGGTCGACGGCTGGGTCTATTCGAGCCTGGCGGTCGAGGCCGCGGTCGGACCCGGCGAGATCGTCGTCCGGCGGCTGCGGCAGACGGTTTCCCCCGAGGGAGCGCTGAGCGAGGAGCCGAACGAGGTGCGGATCGCCACCTTCGCCGCAGAGTCGCTGGAGTCCGAGGCGGAGCCGTTCGGCCTGCTGCCGGCCGGGCGCCGCGTGATCGGTGCCACCGACATCCACGTCGGCTCCCTCGTCGTCCTCCTGGAGAGGAGCGCGTGATGGAGCTGCGCGTCCTCAGCCTCTATCCCGAGCAGATGAACATCTACGCCGACCGCGGCAACATCCTCTTCCTGCAGCGGCGCTGCGAGTGGCGCGGGATCGGCTTCGTCCACGCCGGCGCCGGCCTCGGCGAGCCGGTCGACCCCGGCGCCCACGACCTCCTCTACATCGGCGGCGGCCAGGACCGCGACCAGCGCGCCGTCGCCGCCGACCTGGTCGCCACCAAGCAGGGCGCGATCGCGGCAGCCGCCGAGGACGGCGCCGTCCTCCTCGCGGTCTGCGGCGGCTACCAGCTGCTCGGCCACAGCTACCAGCTCGGCGAGGAGAAGCTGCCGGGCCTGGGGATCGCCGACCTGGAGACGGTTCGCGAGCCGGGGCCCCGGCTGATCGGCAACGTCGCGATCGAAGCCGACCTCGGCGGCGGCCCGCGGCTGATCGCCGGCTTCGAGAACCACGGCGGCCGCACCTACCTCGGCCCCGGCGCCCAACCGCTCGGCAAAGTCGTCTCCGGCCACGGCAACAACGACCGCGACGGCTTCGAGGGCGTCAAGAGGGACAACGTGATCGGCACCTACCTCCACGGCCCCCTGCTGCCGAAGAACGCCTGGCTCGCCGACCACCTGATCGGCCTCGCCCTGGAGCGCCGCTACGGCACCCGTCCCGCCCTGGACCCGCTCCCCGACGAGTTCGAGGCTGCCGCCCACGAGTCGGCGCGGAATGCTGCCCAAGCCTGATCAGTGCGACTTATCCCTGTATGACCGGGATAACTCGCACCGCTATCGCCCAGAAGACCCGAACCCGCCCTCGCCGCGGACGGAATCGGTGAGCGCGGCCGCCTCGACCGGCTCGGCCAGCGCGATCGGCGTCAGCAATAACTGCGCGATCCGGTCCCCCGCCTCGATCCGAAAGGTCTCGGCCGGATCCGTGTTCAGCAGCAAGACCCGAAGTTCCCCCCGGTAACCCGAGTCGATCACCCCCGGAGCATTGACCAGCGCAATCCCATGGTCCCGGGCCAACCCCGATCGCGGCACCACCAGCCCCGCATGCCCCGCCGGAACCTCAACCCCCACCCCGGTCCCCACGCTCCACCGCTCCCCCGGCCCGATATGAGCCGCCTCACACGCATAGAGATCAAGCCCCGCATCCCCCTCGTGGGCACGCTTCGGCAGGACCGCCTCATCTTTCAGCTTGAGGAATGGGAGCTGCACCGCCGCGCAGCCTATAGGGGTCCGGGGAGGGGTCACCGGACCCTCCCCGCTGTTGTCCGGTGACCCCTCCCCGGACACCTACACCACGGCTAAGTCTCTGAACCGGTGCAGCTCCGCCGAAGGCACCTTCGCGTGCACCAACACCCCATCCTCACGCTCGGTCCGCTCCAGATCCCCCGCCACTTCGTGCAGCTCGTGCAACCGCCCGCCCTCGGAGTAAGGAATCAGCAGCTCCACCTCGGTCAGCGTCTCCTCGAACGCCTTCTCGATCCGCTCCCGCAACCCGTCCAGCCCAACCCCCTCCTGGGCGGAGACCAGGACCGCCTCGGGGTGGTCGAGCTCGGCCTCCTGGCGCTCCTCATTGCTCAGCAGGTCGACCTTGTTGAAGACCAGGAGATGCGGCTTCTCGCCAGCGCCGATCTCCTCCAGGACCTCATCCACCGCCGTCATGTTGGCCAGCCGCCGCTCCTCGGTCGCCGAGGCGTCGACGACGTGGAGGATCAGGTCGGCCAACACGGTCTCCTCGAGGGTCGCCTTGAAGGCCTCGACCAGCTGGTGGGGCAGCTTTTCGATGAAGCCGACGGTGTCGGTCAGCAGGTAGTCGCGCCCGGAGAGCTCGAAGGTGCGGGTGGTCGGGTCGAGGGTGTGGAAGAGCCGGTCGCGGACCTCGACCTCGGCCCCGGTCAGGGCGTTCAGCAGCGTCGACTTGCCGGCGTTCGTGTAGCCGGCGAGGGCGACGCGCGGGAGCGAGGAGCTTTCGCGGCGGGCGCGCATCACGCCGCGGTTCTTTTCGGTCTCGCGCAGCCGCCTCCGCAGCGCCGCGATGCGGTTGCGGGCGAGGCGGCGGTCGGTCTCGATCTGGCTCTCGCCCGGGCCCCTGGTGCCGATGCCGCCGTCCATGCGCCCGGCGCCGAGGCGCTCGAGGTGGGTCCAGAGGCCCCGCATTCGGGCCATGTTGTATTCGAGCTGGGCCAGCTCGACCTGCAGCTTGCCCTCGGCCGAGTGGGCGTGGTCGGCGAAGATGTCGAGGATCACCGCGGTGCGGTCGATCACCGGCACCCCGAGGGCGGCCTCGAGGTTGCGCTCCTGGCGCGGCGCCAGCTCGTCGTCGCAGGCGACCAGGTTGGCGCCGATGGCGGCGATCTCGGCCTTCAGTTCGGTCAGCCGGCCGCGGCCGAAGTAGCGGTCGGGATCGGGCTGGGGGCGCTGCTGGGTAGCCACCCCGACGGTGGCGACGCCGGCGGTGAGGAGCAGCTCGCGCAGCTCCCCCAGCGCCTCCCCCTCGGTGCGGCCGTCGACGATGCCGATCGCCAGCGCGCGCTGGCGCGCCCTGCGACTGCTGCCGTTTTCCGAACCTTGCACTCAGGGGAATTGTACGGGCCGCCCCAAAGCCGGATAGTGTCCCCGCCGTGAAGGTCTTCCTCACCGGGGGAACCGGCTTCATCGGCGGCGAGGTTGCGCGCCAGCTGCGGGCCCGCGGCGACGAGGTCGCCTGCCTCGTCCGCAGCCCCGGCAAGGCGGCGAAGCTGACCGAGCTCGGCTGCGAGCTGGTCGCCGGCGACCTCGGCGACGAGGCGGCGATCCGCCAGGGCATGGCCGGCTGCGACGCGGTGATCCACGCGGCGGCGATGTACGAGGTCGGGATCCCGGCCAAGCAGCGCCCGGCGATGTGGGAGGCGAACGTGGTCGGCACCGAGCGGGTGATGAAGGCGGCGCAGGCGGAGAAGATCCCGCGGATCGTCTACGTCTCCACCGTCGGCATCTTCGGCAACACCCACAAGAAGGTCGTCGACGAGAGCTACAAGAACCCCGAGACCGACTTCACCTCCTACTACGAGGAGACCAAGCTCGAGGCCCACAAGGTCGTCCAGCGGCTGATCGACGACGAGGGTCTGCCGGCGATCATCGTCCAGCCCGGCGGCGTCTACGGACCCGGCGACACCTCGCAGGTCGCCGACCTGCTGGAGCAGTTCTTCGCCGGCAAGCTGCCGCTGATGCCGTTCCCCGAGCTGGGGATCTGCATGACCCACGTCGAGGACATCGCCGGGGGGATCCTCCTCGGCCTCGACAAGGGGAAGCTCGGCGAGACCTACGTGATCAGCGGGCCGGTGACGACGATGCGGGAGGCGATCGAGACGGTGGCCAAGGTCAGCGGGCGCAAGGCGCCGAAGCGGGCGCTGCCGACCGGGCTGATGAAGATGATGATTCCGGTTGGGCCGCTGGTCGGCAAGGTGATGGGGCAGCCGCCGAACCTGCGGGAGCTGATCTCGTCTGCTGACGGGGTGACCTTCTGGGCGCGTTATGACAAGGCCGAGCGGGAGCTTGGGTATTCGCCGCGGGGGATGGAAGAGGGGTTGCGGCAGACGTTGGAAGCGGATGATCGCTTCCCGGCTCCAACCGCTTAGGGGAGAGTCGGGGGAGGACTCCCCGGACAACAGCGGGGAGGGTCCGGTGAGCCCTCCCCCGACTCTCGTAAGCTGGCGGCGATGAGGGTCATTGACGTGATGCATTTGGGACGCCCGCACGTGATTGGGTGCTGGGAGGTGGACGGTTCGCTTGTTGATCCGGGGCCGGAGTCTTCGCTCTCGACGGTGCTGGAGGCGATTGGGGGTGAGCAGCCGCGGGCGGTGCTGTTGACGCACATTCATTTGGATCATGCGGCGGCTACGGGGGCCTTGGTGCGGCGGTGGCCGGGGCTCGAGGTGTATGTCCATGAGCGGGGGGCGCCGCATTTGGTCGATCCCTCGAAGCTGCTGGCGAGCGCGGAGCGGCTTTATGGGGACAAGCTGAACTATTTGTGGGGGGAGATCCTGCCGGTGCCCGAGGAGAACGTTCGGGTCCTGCGGGGCGGCGAGACGGTGTTGGGGATGCGGGTCGCGTATACGCCTGGGCATGCCTCGCACCATGTCTGCTATCTCCACGAGGAGAGCGGGACGGCTTTCGTCGGCGACGTCGCCGCCTGTCGGATCCCGCCCTCTCACCTGATCGTGCCGCCCACCCCCCCCGCCCGACATCGACGTCGAGGTCTGGGAGGAATCGCTGGACACGGTCGCCGGCTGGAGGCCCGAGCGCCTGGCCCTCACCCACTTCGGCGCCGTCGAGGACAACGTGCCCGCCTACATCGAGAAAGTGAAGGCGAGACTGCGCGAGGAGGCCGAGCTGGCGCGGCGGATGGAGAAGGCGGAGTACGACGCCGACAGCGAGGCCCGCATCCGCCGCGCCCTCGCCGCCGAAGGGATCGAGGGCGACACGGTCGACGAGCTGCTGCAGGCCGTTCCCACCGCCTACCAGTGGGGCGGCCTCGATCGCTACTGGCGCAAGCGGGCCGAGCTCGAAGCGGCCTAACCGTACGTGGGGGCGTCGGCGAAGCGGGGTGGATAAGTCCCGCCGTCGCGGAGTTCACGGTCGCCGAGGGGTTCCGGTAGTTCGATGACGACGGGCGGCTCGATAATTCCGATGCAGGTATAGAAGCCGGGCGGAAGCGGACGCAGCCAGAGCGACACGAGGAGCTTTCCGCTCTGCTCCCTGAACTCCGGTTTCTGAAGCCGTTCATTCTGGCTTCGGCCGCTGGCGCAGTCACCAGGACCAAGGTTGACCTTGATCTTCCTGGTATCGGGGGTCAGCTTCTGCCCTTCGGCCAGTTCCCAGGTGATCGCCGGGATGTCGCGCCGGATGCTGCTCGGATCGCAGTCGGAGGCGTAGCTCTGCCATTTCCAAACGCCGCGCACGCGTTGGAAGTACATCCATTCCAGGTTCCGCTCGAGGCGGCCTGAGGCGAACTCGGCGATGCCGTGCTGTTCGCTGACCAGGCGCCAGCTGCGCTTGTGCACCCAGGGCAGGTTCTCGCGAACGAGGAACCGCCGCAAAGCCCGCTCCGAGGGCAGGGTCCCCCGCTCCGCCCGCGTCGACCCGGAGAAGGCGGCGACCGGGTCGAACGGCAGGCCACCGCAAGTCACGAGGTGCGGCCATTCGGGCCATTCGCTGACCGCGGGATCGGGCCCGCCGATCTTTTCGGCTCCGGCCGAGGCGGGAGGCAGCAGCAGGAGGAGGCCCACCGAGAGCGCCAACAGTCCCCGCAGTCGCATGGGAATCAGCTGAGGTGCTCGCGCATCCGCTCGACCGCCTCTTCGATCCGCTCGTCGGGGGCGGTCAGGGCGATGCGGAAGAAGCCCTCGCCGCTCGGCCCGT
>CAMLHB010000010.1 GCA_946479725.1 uncultured Actinomycetes bacterium
CGTATCCGAGATCCGCGACCCGGACCTCCGCACTGCGGTCTTCGAGGCAACGCTCGACGCCGCCCTGCGGGAACTTCAACACCCCGAAGACGCCGCCCTCGTCTGGTCCCTCCTCGCCTCCTCCTACCAGGGAGAGGAAGACGAAGCGATCCTCGAGCGCCTGCTCGAGCGAGCGGGCCGGATGCCCCCGGCCTCGGGCCAGGCGGTCCTGCTCGCCTGGCTCAGCGCCTCCCTCCTGCCGACCCGCCCGGAGCTGCGCAAGCGCAACGGACAACCCAAGAGCCGCCGCGCCGGCGAACTCACCACTCTGCTCGCCCAGCGCACCTCCGACCTGGAATTCGAGCGCATGACCCCCTTCGCGGAAACCGACGATCGCCGCACGGCCCGATGGTGGAAGAGCCTCACCGCCGGCCGCACGAGATAGGCACGTGCTGCCGTCAGCTGAGACCAGAACCACCGAGAGACCTTCGTCCGCAGCGCGCTCGATGTCGTGGCCGGCATCAGCATCACTTCACCATCTTCTGTTTCCCATTTATCTTCTAGCTCTTTCCCACTTTCCCCAATCAATCTTCCCAGATTGCATAGCTAAGTTTCCCAATTTGCATTACCCTGATAACGATGCCATCCAACTTCATCAGGCACAGTCGCACGCCGATCCTCGAAGCACTCACCGATACCCGCGTGGTCTACGTGATGGGCGCCAGGCAGGTTGGCAAGAGCACCCTGACGGAAGAGATCGCAACGAGTGAGCACCTCGCCGACGTGCTCAGCCTCGACAACCGAGCGGCAAGGGATGCGGCAAGCAGCGACCCCGAGGGATTCGTTGCCGGCCTCTCGCGCCCGGTTCTGCTCGACGAGATCCAACGGGCCGGTCCCGATCTACTGCTCGCGATCAAGGGGGCCGTCGATGCCGACCAGACGCCGGGCCAGTTTCTGCTGACCGGCTCGGCCAACGTCCTCACCAACCGCAAGGTTCAGGACGCGCTCACCGGACGAATCGAGATCACCACCCTGTGGCCGCTGTCCCAGAGCGAGATCGAGGGGACGACCGGCAATATCGTCGATTCCCTCTTCGCCGCGGCTCCGCCCCAGATCAGCAATGCCACCGTCGGCCGTGGGGCCTTCGCCGACCGAATCGCGGCCGGCGGATACCCCGAGGCGCTGAAGCGCAACGGCGCACGCCGGGCCAACTGGTTCGAGAACTATCTGAAAACGACGCTCGACCGCGACCTGCGCGACATCAGCGATGCGCAGAAACTGGGCGAGGTGCCGCGGCTGCTGAAGCTGCTGGCGGGTCGCGCCGCGAACCTCCTGAACTCCTCAGACGTGGGCAAGCGACTACAGCTGGAGCACAAGACCGTCCGCAGCTACACGACCCTCTTGGAGACCGTCTTCCTGGTCAAGACCCTCCCCGCATGGAGGCCGTCGATCGGGGTTCGCGAGTCAACGACGCGCAAGGTCTACATCGTAGATAGCGGTCTCCTCGCCCACTTGCTCGGAGCCGACCCGAAACGCATCGGCGAGGATGAGCGGATCGCCGGAATGGCGCTTGAGAACTTCGTCGCGATGGAGGTGATGAAGCACCTCGAATGGGCGAGCACCGACGCAGGTCTCTTCCACTACCGAACCGGCAACGACGAGATTGACCTCGTCGTGGAGGATCGCTCTGGAGCGATTGCCTGCCTTGAGGTCAAGGCAGCGGCGACGGTCCGCGAACGAGACTGGAGGCCGATGGCGAAGATCCGAGATGCTCGCAGCAAGGACTTCCGCGCCGGGTTCCTAATTCATGCCGGCGCCCAGACCATCCCGCTCGGCGATCGGCTCTGGGCGGTTCCGATCAGCGCTCTTTGGACATGACCGGTGACACGACCTAGATGGCGGCCAGTGCCAGCGTGAGGTCGTCAGCGCTCAAGACCGAGTTCGGAGCGCAAGTCGGCCGAGGAAACCGCATCGCCGTGCCGGTAGGCCTCCAGCGCCGCCTCTGCGCTGGCGTCTTGGTCGAGATCAGTGGGCTCATCATCAAGAGGAGCAGCGGCAAGCGCGCGCAGCATCGGATCATCACGTCGCTTCTTCGTGGTCATGAGACCACCGTACCGTCGACGAGGATCGAAAGGAGACCTTGGCCACGATTGCCTCAAGGTTGTCCCTATTGGTGACGCTTGATCCTGATCCGCGCTCCACAGCCATGTTCCAACGGATTGAAAGGAGGAGGGTCTTCCGCGTGGGGAGCGGGATTGCGGCGGCGAAGTGACCGGAATGCGACCACGAGATTGAACCGGGAGAGCGCGTGGTGACGCCGTTACTGAACTATGCTCAGCTCATGGAAGCTGATGGCGGAGCGATCATTGACCTCCTCTATACGCGCGGCTCCTTTACCGCGCCGCACGTTGCTGCTGAAATGGGAGACAGGATCACCACGATGGACGTGAGCATCCAAATGATGGAGCTGATGCAGCAAGGACTCGTCCAAGACTCAGCGACGTCCCCTCCGAGCTGGCGGCTGACTGAAGCGGGCAACGAGGCAGGGCGACGCCGAAAGTCCAAAGCAGCGGGATAGTTTTCGGCTCACACAGCTTGCAGCAGGCCCAGCTAGGTGACGAGCTGAGTAGCGAGCCAACTTTGCTGCATTTTGCGCCCGCCGCCAGCACGATCTTCAGAGATTAGGCATGCAAGACTGCCCCCGTGGCTTCTACTAACGGCAGCAAACAACCCACGGTAGGCGGACAGCTTCAGCATCTCCCGCTTCGCGACCTGATCCTCGATCCTCAGAACCCGCGTTTGCCGCGTGATGTGCGAGGAACTACGGACCAGGCAGAGTTGGCGAAATACATCGCCCGCCGCTACAACGCGATTGAGGTCGCCCGTTCGATCGCCAGTAACGGCTTCTTCGAGTCAGAGCCTTTGATTGCGATTCCCGAGCACAAAAAATGGCGGGTCGTCGAGGGGAACCGTCGGTTGACTGCGCTCAAAGGCTTAGCCGAATCAAAACTCCGTGAGGGCTTCACTAATGCCAGAGAGTGGAAACGTCTCGCGGACAAAGCTCCGGTGCCCGACCGAGTTCCTGTTGTCGTCGCAGCTCAGGAAAAAGACATATGGCCAATCATTGGGTACCGCCATATCTCGGGTATTGAGCCATGGGATCCATACGCTAAGGCGCAGTTCATTGCTGATCGTGTCGACTCTGACGTGTCTTGGGAGGAGGTGGCGATTCTCGTTGGAGAGTCCGAGTCGAGCGTTAGGGCGCACTACCGCAATTTCAAGGTGAATGAGCAGGCTCGGGACGACTTCGAAATCGACGTGTCGGAGGTGGAGGATCAGTTCGGAACCTTCACCAGAGCAATGCAGTCTCAGTCAGTCCGTTCCTACATCAAGGCACCCGCCCCCCGAGAAGTGGAGAAACGTAAGCCTCCACTCCCCAGCGCGAAAAAGAAGAACACCAAGGAGCTTCTTAGCTGGGTTTTTGGAGTAGATGGGAAAGAGGCGGTCATTGAGGAGTCGCGCGACCTCCAAGAGCTGGGCATCGTTCTTCAAGACAAGGACGCGACCGCCATTCTCAAGGAGACCCGCGACCTCACCGAGGCCTATTTAGTAAGTCCAGGGCAAAGAGACGAGCTTGCCAAGCGCCTCAAACAAGCAGAGGCTCTCCTTCGCACCACCCGTGACGAGGTTGAAGGGCAAAAGGATGACCCCGTCATCATCGGGTTAGTTACTGACTGCGCCAAAGCGGCGCGTGCCCTTACCAAAGCAATCAAATGACCCAGGTGTACGGTTGCGACTTCCCGAGTAGCCGGGACGCGATTACGCTGACCGATTGGGCCGAGGCTGTGATGCTCGTCGAGGATCTTACGGAGTTTTCTGAAGCTGATTTGCGGGGCCGTATTGTCGAGCAAATCGACGACGAAGTAACGGCGAACGAACCCGCGGGACGCCAGCAGGTTGAGGACATTCTTCGAGAGGTGGGCCGTCGCGAGAAATGCGCTCCAGAGACCTATCCTTTCCGTCGCACCGAGTTCGGTATCGAGCGATCCGATAACCCCTTTATCTCGATCTACTCGTTCCTTCTCGTCTTATCTATGCGAGAGGCACCTTTTCGGGAATCGGTTTATAGCAACGAGGTCTCGCCGCTATTCGACTTTGTTGGAGCTGCGGCCCTCTCCGACCTTTTTGGATCTCGAGCTCAGAGCATCCGCTTTGGATGGCCGATTACTGGTGATCGGCCAAAAGGGCCACGGGTAGCTCTTGAATGGCTTACGAAGCAACTTGGACTGACGCACGACAAATCAGCGCCGCTGAGCCGGAAGCTCAAGGATGGCGGCGTGGACATCGTCATCTGGCGACCGTTTGAGGATGGGCGGACTGGGTTTCCGGTCCTCCTTGCTCAATGCACTGTCGGGCAGCGCGAGTGGGAGAAGAAGGGGGGGGATATAAAACGACGTCTCTGGCGGAAATATCTGGGCCTGCCGGCAAATCCCCCCACTGCGCTTGTTCTTCCTTTTTGTGTTTCTCGGCTTGACCACTACGAAGTTTGGGATGTTGTTAGCCACGATGTCACCTTTCTCATCGACAGGCTTCGACTTCTTGATTTGCTCGCCGAGGTAGATCCATCAGCCATTGCCGAGCACGAAAAGATCAGGCTTTGGACCGAAGAACGCGTGCAGGACCTAGCACTTAGCTGATCCCGGTGAAGGCCCTGTCGTTATATACCGGCGCCGGCGGGCTCGACTTGGGTCTAGAGCGGAGCGGTATACAAATAGCTGGCTGTGTCGAGTTAGATGACGATGCGCGCCTCACTCTTAAGAGTAACCGGCCACACTGGGAGCTACTCACGCCAGGTGACATCCACGCCCATCGTCCCAGTGACATAGTCTCCGCCTTTGGTTTGACGTGCGGCGATGCAACTATGTTGGTTGGAGGCCCACCATGCCAGCCATTTTCTAAGTCAGGTCAATGGCGAAACGGTCGCCCCCCGCGGATGACCGACCCTAGGGCGGACACGCTGCGCGCATATCTCAAGGTAATGGAGGTGTTAAAACCTGAGGTTGTGCTGATAGAGAATGTGGAGGGCATCTTGACGAGCCGCACCCGGCGAAATCAGCACTACGAGGGTCTGGATGTTCTTCGAACTCAACTAGCGCGCATTAATCGTCGCCACGGCACTAAGTATGAGGCTTCTACCATGGTTCTTGATGCTGCTGAGTACGGTGTTCCTCAGCATCGTCGTCGGGCCTTTGTCGTTGTATCGCGAGAAGGTCTGCCATTTGAGCCGCCCAAACCAACGCATGGAGACTATTCGTCCGGGACCGACAGTGAGCAGCCAAAGCAACGGCTGGCTAATGCATGGGACGCGCTTCACGATCTTGACGACCGCGACTTTGATCAGTCGCTAGTGCCTTCTGGCAAATGGGCGGAACTACTGCCTTCGATCCCAGAGGGAAGTAATTACCTCCACCATACGAGTCGCGGGGATGGACAGCCGATTTTCGGATGGCGGCGGCGCTATTGGAGCTTCCTTTTGAAACTGGCAAAGTCGCGTCCGTCATGGACTATCCAGGCGCAGGCTGGGTCTGCCACCGGCCCATTCCATTGGCGAAGCCGCCGCCTGTCCCTTCGGGAGCTCGCTCGACTTCAGAGTTTTCCCGACGACTGGCAATTCAGCGGCTCTGCAACGTCTACTCGACGGCAGGTCGGAAATGCCGTACCCCCGCCCCTCGGACAGATACTTGGCACAGAGATCCGACGTCAACTCCTCGGCGAACGGCCTCGGGTCCGCTCGCTGTCCACGCCAGAACTCCGGGATGACCTACCCGGACCAGAGCCGACGGCCTCAGTACCCCAGCACTATCTACTCGATGACACCGAAACAGAGGATCATCCTGGGCCTGGCCTTGGGCCAGGAGCGTTGGCTCGACTCGGGGCTCATAGAACGCGGGCTTAAGATCCAAAAGCACCGTAGAAACGTGCTATGGCGGCCACGTCAGGGAAAGGTGCCTCGGCCGGCGTGGCCGTCTCATTCAACTCGCCCTGCGCATCAAGGATCTCGATCAAATCGATCGGGCGCAGGATGGCGATCCCTTTCTCTACAAAATTGTCGTGACAGCGAAGGATCCCTTTGTCTTCGGTGAGGAACACATGGCATCCCTCCTCCAAAGCTGCAACGAGGAGTTCTCGATCACGGTCCCCCATCGGCTCCCGACCCCTCGTGTTGCGGAACATCGCTCGAAGGTGATGTGCGCGGAGCGCCGCATGGAGTGGGCAAGGTTCGTTGACCGGAATGGGGTAGTCACGAGGAACTGCGTCAAACCCGCCTCGTTCAAAGAAGTCCTGTCCAAGTTGGTCAACCGCAGCCTCACGAGCAAGCCGACGTTCTGGATCAAGGGGCTTTCGCGCGTCATCAAGATGGAGCTCGGAAGTCCAAAAACGGACATCGCGCCACCACCACAATTGAACTAGGTCGCGCAGTACCAGCAAGGCGTCGCTCCTATCGCTCCACTGAGCACCGAGGGCAAGCGCGCCACCCTCGATCACCTCGAGTCCCTGTCGCAGCGGAATCAAAATCGCGGTATCGAGTGCGACTACAAGCGGCCCAGCTCCCCAACGGGTTCCAAATACTGCCGGCGATCGCTCATGCCAGAAACCGATTCTTCCAGACCAGCTCGTCTCGACTGGTGCCCAAGCCTCGCATTCCATGCACACAGCAGCCTCGTGATCCGACCCCTGACCCTTCACCGACTTACTCGATTCTTAGTTCGTTCCGCCGAGTGGTGAGCACTGCGCGAACTTGTCCCGCCGCAGCCTCCGGGTTTTCATGCTCCCAAACCCGAAGTACAACCCAACCAGCTGATCGCAATGCTTGGTTATTACGCTGGTCCCGCGCAACATTGCGCTCCAGCTTTGCGGCCCAATAGCCGTTCGTATCCTCCGGCACGTTGCCGTGAACCGGACACCGGTGCCAGAAGCATCCGTCCACAAATATGGCGACACGCTCACGGAAGAACACGATATCCGCCCGGCACCTGAGCCCCTTGATTGGTGCCGTGTGCTTGCGAAATCGAAAGCCTGACCGATGAAGCCCGGAGCGCAGCGCCCTCTCAGGCTTGGTGTCCAGACTTCGATTACCACGCATGACAGCCCGGACCGCTTTTGAGCTTGGAGGTGGCGGGGGCGGTAGTTGATGCTCCGTCACGTCTCCTCAGACTAGCTTTTTGGGTGCTCTGTCGATGACTTCTCGGATTGCCGCGAAGCCCGTGCCAACTGCATGGGTATAACGCGCCAGCATCGTCTCGACACGGTGGCCTGCAATCTCGGCTAAGTCGGCGTCATTCACGCCAACGGCTCGCAGATGCGTGACGTAGCTGTGGCGGCACTCGTGGGGGCGGATGTCTAGGCCGGAAGCTTCCTGGGCCGGCTTCCAGAGGTCGCGGTAGAAGGTGCGCTCGCGCCAGAGACGACCGCGGGGGGTCGGGAAGAGGAGCTGGCAGTCAGGGCCGTTTAGGTTGATCTGAGCTTCGAGCATCCAGGCGAGAGTTGCCGGCACGGGGACGACGCGGCCGGCGTCGGGCTCGCCGTGGTCGGTCTTCGTCCCCTCGAGGATCCGGCCCTCGTGGGCGGTGCGGCGGACTTGGAGCGTTTCGCCGTCGAAGTCTTCGGGGCGGAGGGGCAGGACCTCGCCGAGGCGGAGGCCGCAATCGGTGAAGACGCGGACCATTGCCTCGTAGCGTCCGGCTGCTTTGGCGAAGCGGTGCATCTCCTCGAAGGTGAAGACGCGGATGGGCCTGGGCTTCTTCTTCGCCCTTGGGTCGTTGGCGCGAATGCGGATGCCCTTGAACGGATTGAGGTCGCAGACTTCGTCGGTGATCGCGTCCTCGGCCATCGCCGAGAGAGCCCGGAGGATGCCAACGGCCCCGGTGGTCGCTCGACCTTCGGTCCTCAGCATGTGGTCGACCAAGGCGAGCGTGTGGCGACGGCGCAGCTCCCGGAGCGGCCAGTCCTTCAGCGGGATGCCCTCGATCTCCACGTCGGCCACCCGACTGATGCGGTGGTCGTTCGTCGCGTTCGTGCGTTCGGAGCGTGGGTGGCGCTCCGTCCAAGTGGCGGCGTAGTCGCCAAGGGTGTCGGGCCGGTCCGAGAGGCCATAGGCCTCGTCGATGGCTTTCTGCGCATCGGCCTTCCGCCTGAAGGTGCCTTTGCCACGGTTCCAGGTCGGCTTGGCGATGTGACGCTTGCCGTCGCGGCCGGTATAGCGCGCCATCCACACGATCTCGCCGGAGGGGTTGCGCCGTTTGATTGGCTTCTCGCGCCTCATGCCGCCTCGTCCCTGTGGCGAGCCAGGAAGTCCTCGACGTCGGCAGGATCGATCCGACGAGCTGCGCCAAGCTTGTAGCTGGGCAGCTTCCCGCTCCTGATCCAGTTGCTGATGGTCCGGTCGCTGACAGCGAGGAAGTCGGCGAGTGTGCGCTCGGTGAAGAAGCTCGGCTTGCTGGTTTTCCTCTGCATGCCACCTATGTCCAAGGCGAGCGCTGTCTGCATCGGCCGAAGTTCCGGCGCTTCCAGAAGACCGAAGGTCAGACCCCTGCCGCCCCTCCATAAAGGCGGCCTCCGCACGGCGAAGCCGTGCCACAATCGGCCGCCCGGAGGGGCGGTCGGCTGCTCTTGGCGGAGCTTTTGCCCGCGGCTGGACAACGGGCGGCTCAGGCACGAATCCGGAGGGTTCGTAGTGTGTCGGGGGTCGAGGTTGGAGGTTCGGGGGCCCCCTGGTGATAGTGCGAGCGGGGTCAATGGGTGCCTCCTCCGCTTAGGAGTTCGAGGACCTCCCGGTTTTCATCTAGGCACTTCTTCAGGCGTTCTTGGAATGCCTGATCTGCTCTTCGGATAGCGATATGCCTGTCGATCGCTTCCCGTATGGCTTCGGATACGGGCATCTCGTCAGCCTGGGCGACCGCGCTGAGGGCGGCCGCCATTTCCCTTGAGAGGCGGACGGTCGAGACCACCACGTCCCTCATGCCGTCCGCCTCCATCGACGGGGCATCAGAGTTCCACCAGCCGGGCGAAGACCACGGCGGTCCTCGTCGGCAGGACGAGCGGCCCGACCTGATGCATAAGGCCCGCTCTCTCCAGGTCGCGGACGGCCCGCTCGATCCGGTCGCGCCGGCCGAACGGATCGGAAGCGAAGGCCATCTGACGCGCCAGCTCGTCGAGCGTCAGAACCTCGGAGTAGATGAACAGGACTTCCTGCAGGACCGCCGCCTGGTCGCGGTCATCCATCTCGGCGGTGGTCGAGGCGCCTTCAATGTCGCCGCCTCTAGGCTTGTCGTGCATAGGGAGTTCACGCTCCTTGTGCCATGCCCCCGGCTGTTCGCGCAGCGCGGGGGCGCTTTATGTCTGGAGACAGAGCGTAGCAGTTTGGAGAGTTAAACTCTCCAGGTTTCTTCTACTCGCCGCGGATGATCTGCCCGACCCGCGTGTGGTGCAGGCCGACCTCCTCGCCGATCTCGCGCAGAGTCAGGCCTTCCTTCTGAGCCTGGGCAAAGGCTTTCCGTCGCGACCGCTGAGCCGCTTCGGATTCGCGCTCGAACTGCTTCTGGGCGGCACGCACTGCCTTACGAGCTTCGGCCTTCTCCTTCGACATCCGGGAGACCCTATTGCCCGCCGCAGAATCTGACCTGGATGTGACACAGACGGCCCGGAACCGAGCGGAATCGCTCGGACGGCAGCGGAACGCCGATCGGCCGCTAGACCGAAGACTTGGCTCTGCACCGCGCCATGCGCCACGGCCCGGAACACCAAGGATGCGCCCCGACGGGAGTGAAACCGCGACCTTCGGCTTTGAGGATCATCTCAGCGCACAGCAGCGCAGTAGCCCTCTCTCACAGCCGTGGATCGCCTTAGGACGCGAGCAGGGCCTGAGCGCACGCGAGAACGAATGAGTCGTCCCGGGCTCCTAGTTGTGAACAAGTTTACGAGGCTCCAATTCATCCATCCGAAGCTTCTCGGGATCGAACGTTCGGAAATCATCGCCCGGACGATCCGAGGGGTCAGACCGCGTGGTCTTCGCCACAGCACCGCCTTCCGTCAATGACTTGAGTCGCTGGTGGAGGTTCGGCATTTTGATCTCTAGATTCTCGGCGAGGTCTCGGGCCTTGAACGTGCCCAATCTGCTCGCCTCAGCAAGCGTTTCTTTGAGCTGGCGACTCCCGCCGAGCAACTTCAATTTGTCGTCATCCAAGACCGCGAGAGCAAGCTTCCGCCTTTCGAGAACCAGCTCGAGACTCTCTGCGACATCCTCATTTAGGTCGGTGACCACAACGACAGCATCGAATTCAGCGCCGCTGAGTACTCCCCGCACCCGCGTCAGAATCTCGTCGAGAAAAGAGGGAGAAGCCACCTCAACTCCCTCGAAACTCAAAACTACGGCGTTCTCGCGACTCAGCGCGTCTTGAAGCAGATCGGCGGCCTCGCGCCCTCGTTCTCTGGTCGAGAGGACCCGCCCGTATTCAACGAGATTGAAAAGCTGTGCGTTCATGCCAGCCCCCTCTTTCTGGTTTTCATTGATATCGATGAACCCTACTCGTCATTCTGAGTTTCGGCACTTTTCCCCTCTTTCTTAATCCGGCTACGTCCGCCTAAGCGTGATAGCTGAGCACCAGCCCGGCACGTTCTCTCTGACCGAGTAGCGCCACCGGCCTCGCCATGTGCCCGCCTGGGTACCCGCCGCCAGGAAAATTGAGACGGGAATGCCGTTCTTCTCCGCCATCGCAAGGAGGTACGAGAGGCCCCCAAAGTTCTTGCGACTTTGTTCGGTCGCCTCCCGTACGACGTCGTCGCCCATTGGGTTGCCAGAACCCGGCACCGCTTCCAGATCGATGGCGGCAATCACTAACTCTTGCGTCGCCGGCTCAATACCAGCAGAGATGACAAGCCCACAGGGGCTGTCGGGGGCATGGGCGAGGCCGTTTTCTGTCAATACCTGGGCAGCAGCAGCCGCGAAGCGAGCCTCCTCCACCGAGAGGCCGACATGCGGGGCGATGGCCCGGGTTTGAAGCACCAGATCTTCTATCTCGGCAGCTTCCCTGACGACGCTTGATGGAACCACCGCAAGGCGATCGCGAGCGGGTGCCGGTCCCGAGCGACAGGTGACGCACGACTTCGGCATCGCTCCGAGCAGGTTGTCGAGGACACCGTCTGCCTCAGGATCGGACGGCGCCATGTACTCAGGGTTCGCGTCCGAGCCGCTGGCCAGATGCTCCTCGACGGAGGCTCGGATCACCGACGCGGTCAGAGCGTCGGCCGCAGTCACCGAGAGTGCCGCGATAGTGAAGCCGTCCCGCTCTTCGGTGGCTGCGCGACGCGGATCCACCAAGTGAGGCAAGGCGAACCTTCCTCGAACATCCCCGCTCATTGAGATCTGATTCAACGTTCTAGCCCCCTTGGCCGCTCCCCCGCCGGGCGAAGCATATTCTTCAGTCCGCTTTTCGGTACGGAATGGGTCATGCCGGCGTGCTATGCTTCAGTGAATTCACTGAAGCATACGATATTGGAGAGGCAGGATGGCCGAGAAGCAAAACAAACCCGAGAAGACGATCACGATCTTCGTCAACAACCAGCCGGTGGAGATGACGAAGGGACGGTTCAGCGGGGCCGAGATTAAGAAAGCCGCCGGCATCCCACCCCAGTTCAAGCTCTACGACGCCAAGGGCCGGGAGATCTCCGACGACAAAGAGATTCAGGTCAAGGACGAGGAGAAATTCACCGCGATCTCTGGACAGGACGTCTCATGAGCACCGCCGTGCTGGCGGTCGAGGTGAGTCGTGGGCTTGAGGAGCTCGAGGAGGCCTTCCCAGGCCGGGTACGCCACGAGCCTGACGGGGAGGGAGGTGCATTTGTCACGATCGAGGAGATCAAGCTCAGCGATCGTTGGACCAGGCGCACGTGCGAGCTGACCTTCCATCTGGCATACAACTATCCAGCCGCGTCTATCTATCCCTACTACCTCCCCCAAGAGGTGATCCCCGCAGACGGGATGTTCCCTGCAGCGCTCCAACGGATCCAGTGGCGCAGTAAACAGGTGATCCAGGTTTCCCTTCGGCAAGAGAACTGGGACCCGCGACGCGACAATGCCGTCGGCGCGGTCATGCAGACCCAGGCTTGGCTGCGGTCGCAATGACCTTCGAGGTCTGCCTCTCACCGCGCGACAATGATGCCGCTCTCGCGCATCTTTTCCAAGGTGACCGCGACGAGCACGCAGCGATCATCCTCGCCGGTATCCATCGGCGGAAGAACCGCACGCGGCTGCTCGGCCGAGAGGTCCACCTTTTAGACGAATCGGAGTTCATTCCCGGAGATCATGGCTACCGCCAGATCTCACCCGCAACTCTTGCCCGACTCGGCAACAGAGCCGCCGAGGAGCGGCTTGCGTTAATTAGCTGCCACAGTCATCCGGGAGCTAGGGATCGCGTCTCGCTCTCCGGCGACGACCTCGACGGCCATCGTCGTGTCTTCCCGCATCTGCTCAACATCGTCAACGGCGAGCCCATTGTCGGCGTTGCGATGGGAACCGCAAGCGCAGCGGGGGAGGTCTGGGTTCTCGGCGGCGAGAGTGAAGAGCTGATGGGGCTACGGGTGATGGGCGAGGACCTGCGGCTCCGCGGTCCAAACGGTTTCTGTCAAACCGAACAAAGCGGTAATCGGCGCTTCGACCGCCAGACGCGCATGTTCGGAGCATCGGGGCAGCGTGAGCTTAGAAACATGCGGATCGCGGTCGTCGGCTTGGGCGGTGGAGGCTCGTTGATATGCGAGCAGGTCGCCCATCTCGGTGTCGGGTCTATCACCGCCATCGACTTCGACGTGGTGCAGGAGCACAACCTCAACCGAATTGTCGGGGCCAGTGCCGAGGACGCGGAGATCGGTCGCAGCAAGGTCGAGGTAGCGCGTCGGCTGGCAAACCGCATTGATTCGGCGATCGAATTCAACGCAGTCAATGGAGACATCGCGGACCGATCGACGGCCCAGCATCTGATTGACGCCGATTTCATTTTTCTCGCCACCGATTCCATCACGAGCCGGCTAGTCGCCAATGCGGTCGCGCAGGCCTATTTCATCCCGATGGTGCAAATCGGCGCGAAGGTGGACCTTCGGGCCGACGGGGACATCGAGTCGGTCTATGTAGCGGTCCGCCCGGTACTTCCGGGTATGGGCTGCCTTAGATGCGCCGGGTTGATCTCGGCCGAAGCGCTACAGCGGGAGGCGGCAAGCGAGGAGGAGCGTCGCGCCCAGAATTACCTCGACCTCCCGGAGGTCATCGATCCCTCGGTGATCACGCTGAACGCGGTCGCTGCAGGTGCTGCGACCAATGTGATGATGATGGCGGCGGTCGGTCTCGCCGACAGGTCCCTTCTCGCTCATCAGCTCTTCGACGCCCGCCATGGCGGTTGGCTTGCGTTGGAGGACCAACGAGACCTTGACTGCCCTTGGTGCGGGAGCGGATCACGTTCCCGCTTCGGCAAAGGGGACGCGGCGGATCTCCCACTTCGCTTCGGCGAGATCACGCCCGCGGTACAACCGGGTTCTAGCGGCGGCTCCTTGCTTCGGGGTCGATGAGGCTGAAGGGAGGGCGAGGCAATTCGGCCGGGGGTGACCGAGAGGTCGCGGATGTGACCTGGATGTGACACAGACGAGCCGGAACGCCGCGGAATCGCCCGGACGGCCAGGGAACGCCGATCCGCCGCTAGGCCGAAGACTTGGCTCTGCACCTGGCAACGGGCGGTGCAAAGCGGAACACCAAGGAATGCGCCCGACGGGAGTCGAACCCGCGACCTTCGGCTTGAAAGACCGACGCTCTTTGGGCCCCCGAAAGGACCCGTTGACCACTGAGCTACGGGCGCTCGGGGAGAACGATACCCGCGCAAGGGGTTCTGAGCATCTTCGGCAGGGTTAGAGTCCCTCGGATGGAGCTTGGGATCGAGGGGAAAGTGGCTCTGGTCATGGGCGCAAGCCGAGGGATCGGGCGCGGTGTCGCCGGCGCTCTGGCTCGGGAAGGGGCCCGGGTCGCCCTGGCCAGTCGCTCAGAGGAGCGACTGGAGGAGGCGGTGGCGGAGATCGGGGGTGGCACTCCCTTCGTCGCGGATGCCACTGACCTGGAGCGGTTGGCTCGGCTGCCGCTCGAGGTCGCCGAGGCGCTGGGCTCGGTCGACATCCTCGTGACGAATACCGGGGGACCTCCCCCTGGCGGGGCCCTCGACCATGGCTTCGAGGAATGGGAGGAGGCCTACCGCTCCCTCGTCCTGGCGCCGCGGGTGCTCGCGGGCGCAGTCGTCCCCGGGATGAAGGGCGAGGGCTGGGGTCGCATCGTCAACGTCGGCTCGACGACGACGATCGAGATCAATCCCGCCCTCAACCTCTCGAACGCACACCGGATGGCCGCGGTCGGCTTCTTCAAGACCCTGGCCCGCGAGATCGCGGGCGACGGGATCACGGTCAACACGGTCGCCACCGGCCGCTTCGCCACCGACCGCATGGCCGAGCTCGCCGGCTCGATGGAGCTGGTCGAAGAGGTCGCGCAGAACGAAGTGCCGGCGGGCCGGCTCGGCACGGTCGAGGAGTACGGCGACCTCGTCGCCTTCCTCTGCTCCGAGCGCGCCGCCTACATCACCGGGACGGTCATCCCGATCGACGGCGGCCTGCTGAAGTCCTAGGCCTCGGCCTTCGGGGCGAACAGCTGGCCCGCCTTGATCCGCTCGGCCATCGCCTTCGACTCGTCGCGGTAGGTCGTCCCGTCCTCGAACTCGATCACCGGGTACTTCTTCTGCCCCGAGAGCCGCTCCATCGCGCCGCGGTTCCAGGGCCAGAGGGACTCCTTCACGACCTCGTACTCGATCCCCTCGTCCTCGAGCGCCTTCTGCACCTTCCAGCAGGGGTGGCCCTCGTACTTGGCGAAGATCAGCGGGCAGCGGTGGAGCTTCACGGCCATGCGCTCACCCTAACCCGATCAGCAGCCTCCGCGCCACCCCCCGCAGCGTCCGCTTGCCGTAGGCGTGGCTGGGATCGAACTCGGTGAAGATCGCCAGGGCCACCCGCCGACGGCCGCGCTTCAGCAGCGCCACCTGGTGGTCGACGCGGCCGCTGCCGCTGCCCCAGCCGCCCTTGAGGAAGAGCCTCCAGCCGCGCGGCACCACCCGCCCGACGCCCTAGCGCTGCGCGCGCACGACGTGGGAGAGCAGGTAGCGCGCGTAGGCCCGGTGCCGCTGCGGGATATAGCGCTGCAGGTGGTAGATGAACCGCACCTGGTCGCGCGGGCTGGTCCGGCTGAGGCCCCAGATCGGGTGGTAGTGGAAGTCACGCATGCCGGCTACCCGAGCCAGCCGGCGGATCCGCCGCGGCCCCGACCATGTCCCGCACCGTCGTCACGGCGACGCTGTCGCTCCAGCGGATCATCGGCGCCAGCAGCCGCCGGTCGCGGCGCCGCAGCGGGTGATGATTGCGCTTGCGCAGCAGCGCCGCCAGCAGCATCACCTTGAAGACGCTCGCCGCCGGCGCCGTGTCCCGCGCCCGGTATCCCCGGAAGCGCCCGCGCTGGTCGATCACCGCGAAGGCGACTTCCCCCGCCCGCCCCTGCGCATACCTCCGCGCGGCGGCGATGTGCGGCTGCCACGGCTTCGCTTCGCTCGCTGCCGGCGCCAGGAAAAAGACCAGGCACAGGCTCAATAGGACCAAGCCAGGGCGTGCCGGCGGCGGAGCGGCAGTGCTCTGCACGACGCGAAGCCGACGGTGCGGCATGGCGCAGTGTCCTACTGAGCCTGCTCGCGCATCGCCGGATAGATGATCACGTCCCGCAACGTCTTCGCCCCGGTCATGATCATCAGCAGGCGGTCGATCCCCAGGCCGCAGCCGCTCGCCGGGGGCATCCCGTATTCGAGCGCCCGCACGAACTCCTCGTCGTGGGGATGCGGATCGGCCTCGGCGCCGGTCTCCTGGCGTTCGCGCTGCTTGATGAAGCGCTCGCGCTGCTCGATCGGGTCGTTGAGGTCGGTGCCTCCGCCGACGATCTCCATCCCGGCGACGATCCCGTCGAAGGCCTCGCAGATGCGGGGGCTCTCCGGGTGGACCTTGACCAGCGGCCAGATGTCGATCGGCAGGTCGATGACGTAGGTCGGCTGGATCAGCTTCGGCTCGACGAACTTGCCCTGCAGGGTGTCGACGACGCCCGCCCAGTCGTCGTTCTCGTCGACCGCGTCGCCCGCCGCCTCGGCCAGCTCGTCGCGGCTCGCCTCGTAGATGTCGAGCCCGGTCTCCCGCAGCAGCTCGTCGCGCAGCCGCACCCGCGGCCACGGCGCCGCGAAGTCGATCTCGACCCCGTCGCGCTCCACCTTCGTCGTCCCCATCACCTGCTCGACGACGCTGGCGACCAGGATCTCGATGAACTCCATGACGCCGTTGTAGTCGGCGCCGCCGACGAACATCTCCAGCATCGTGAACTCGGGGTTGTGCTGGGGCGACATCCCCTCGTTGCGGAAGAACTTGCCGAACTCGTAGACGTCCTCGAAGCCGCCGACGATCGCCCGCTTCAGGTACAGCTCGGTCGCCGTCCGCAGGAAGAGCTCGCGGTCGAGCGCGTTGTGGTGGGTGACGAACGGCCGCGCCGCGGCGCCTCCGGTCAGCCGCTGCAGGACCGGCGTTTCCAGCTCGATCCAGCCGCGCTCGTGCATGTGAGCGCGGATCGCGAACAGCAGGTCGTTGCGCTTCTTGAAGATCTCCCGCGACCCCTCGTTGGCCATCAGGTCGAGTTCGCGCTGGCGGTAGCGCGTGTCCGGGTCGGAGATCCCGTGGAAGAGGTCCGGCGGGTCCTTCAGCGCCTTCGCCAGCAGCACGCACTCGCGGACGCCGATCGCCAGCTGCCCCCGCTTGGTCACGTGCAGCGGCCCGGAGACGCCGACCAGGTCGCCGATGTCCAGTTCCTCGACCCGCTCGAACGCCTCCTCGCCGAGGACGTCGCGGCGCGCGTAGGCCTGGATCGTGCCGGTGATGTCGCGGACGTCGAGAAAGGCCGTCTTGCCGTGCCCGCGCTTGCCGGTCACCCGGCCCATCACCCGGTAGCTGAAGTCCTCGTGCTCGCCCTCCCCCAGCTCCGCCGGGTCGTGCTTCGCCGCGATCTCCTCGACGTGGGTCCGCCCGGGGAACGCGTGCGGGTAGGGATCGACCCCCTGCGCCCGCAGGCGCTCGACCTTGGCGCGGCGCTGCTCCTCGGTGGAGACGGCGACCGAGCGGTCGCCGGAGCCCTCAGGGCGCGTAGCCGACGGTGACTCGGTCATCCCCTTCATAGTCCTGAAGGGTAGTCGCGTCGCGCAGCAGCTCGCGCATCGCCGGGCCGTGATGGGTGTCGTGCTCCATCGCCAGCTTCCAGCCGGAGGGCGTTTCGGCGATGACGCCGCGGATCACGCCGAGGCCGTCCTCGCCGCAGTCCCCGGTCACCGCCATCCGCGGCTCCTTCTGGATCTCCGGCGAGCGCTCGAAGATGGTCTCGTCGGTGACGTAGGGCATGTTGGCGATCACCAGGTCGACGTCTTCGGCTTCGACCGACTCCGGCAGCCCCTTGCCGACCGTCACCTCGAGCTCGAGCCCGAGCCGCTCGGCGTTCTCCCGCGCCGCTTCCACCGCCTCCGGCGAGAGGTCGGAGGCGGTCACCTTCAGGTCCGGCCGCTCCGACAGCAGCGCCAGCGCGATCGCGCCGGACCCGGTGCCGATCTCGTGCACGCGCGCCCCCTCGGGCAGCTGCGTCCCCACCTCGACCAGCAGCTCGGTCTCGCGGCGCGGCCAGAGCACGCGCTCGTCGACGTAGATCTCGAGGTTGCGGAACGGGGCGCGACCGAGGATGTAGGCCATCGGCTCGCGCTCGACCCGGCGCTGGACGTTGCGCTCGATCTTCACCGCCGCCTCGTCGTCGACCTCGCCGGCGCTCTCCACCGTCAGTTCGCTGGGCGCGACGCCGAGCGCGTCGGCAACCAGGATTTCGGCCTCGGTGCGGGAGTCTTCGACCCCGGCGGCGGCGATCCGCTCGGCCGCGTCGTCGAGGATCGCGCCCACGGTGCGAGCCGAAGGCCCCTCGCTCTGAACGTCAATAGCCGCCATTACCGCCAATCCTCCCTAAGTAGACCGCTCCAAAGATTTTGCGCAAGATAGCAGTGATCTGTTCGTCGAAGTGCCGATTTCTTGCCTCGCCTGCCGTGACATAAACGGCGATTCGGCGGCGTTCAAGCGGTTGCGCCCACCCGATCGTTCGCCGCGGGCCGCCAGATGCCTCCATGGCGACGGCTCACGATAGCGATCCAGAGCCCCCCGGCGGCGATCATCGCCAGGCTCTCCAGCTGCGCCTGGGTCAGCCCCAGCACGACGTGGGAGTTGCGGCGGAGGAACTCGACGAGGAACCGCTCGGCCCCGGCGTAGACCAGGTAGATGGCGAAGAGGACGCCCGGTCGCACCCGGTCGCGCAGCTGCCAGAGCATCCAGGCCCCGAGGCCCATCGCCAGCGTCTCGTAGATCGGCGTCGGGTGGACGGTCTGGTCGGTCGGCACGGTGCCGTCGGGGTAGGACATCGCCCAGGGGCCGTTCCAGGCCTTGCCGTAGTCGCCGTCGCCGGAGAGCTGGCAGCCGCAGCGCCCGATCGCGTAGCCGAGCGCCAGCGCCGGCGCCGCCAGGTCGAGCAGGGCCAGACCGAGGAAGCCGCGGTACCGAGACCAGAGGAGGACGGCGAGGGCGCCGCCGACCGCGCCGCCGTACCAGGTCAGGCCGGAGCCGCTGAAGATGTTGCCGAGCAGGTCGCTCTTGACCTCGCTGTAGTTGTCGACGATGAAGTAGACGCGGGAGCCGATCACGCCGCCGACCAGCGCCGAGAAGCCCATCTCGTAAGCCCAGTCCGGCGGCTTGCCGATCTCCTCCAGCCGCTTCCAGATCAGCGCCCCGGCGGCGAGGAAGGCGAGCGCGAACATCAGCCCGAAGCTCTGCAGCGTCACCGGCCCGAGGTGGATCTCGGGATACATCCCTAGCCCCCCGCCCCGCGCGCGCCGAGCGGCTCCATCGGGACGATCCCCGGCTGCGCTTCGACCCGCGCCAGCCAGGCCCGCACCGCCGGCAGCGCCTCGAGGTCGTGGCCGGCCTCGTCGGCGACGTGGGTGTAGGCGAATAGGGCGATGTCGGCGATCGTCAGGCTTCCGCCGACGAAGTACTCGCGCTCGCGCAGGTGCCGCTCCATCGCCTTCAGCGCCACCCGGCCGTCCTCCCGCTTCGCCTCCAGGCCCGGCGGCGGCATCAGCCCCGGCGGCGCGATCGAGTCCCAGAAGCGGACCACCGCCACCCCCGGCTCGTGCTTGTACTGCTCGAAGAACATCCACTGCAGGACCTGGGCGCGCTCGTAGGCGTCGTCCGGCAGGTACTCGGTGCCGTCGGCGAAGTACCAGAGGATCGCGTTCGACTCGGCCAGCGCCCGGCCGTCCTCGAGCACCACGGTCGGCACGTTCAGCGTCGGGCTGAGCCCGCCGAGGGTCCTGAGCCGGTCGGAGTGGTCGATCACCGACAGCTCCCGCCGCTCGTACTCGATCCCCAGCAGGGCGAGGATCAGCCGCACCTTGTGGCAGTTGCCGGAGACCGGGTTGTCGTAGAGGACCAGGGTCACGGGCCGGGCGGCCTAGGCGAGCAGCATCTCCAGCAGCGCCTTCTGCGCGTGCAGGCGGTTCTCGGCCTGGTCCCAGACGGCGGAGTGCTCGCCGTAGAGGACGTCGGCGGCGATCTCTTCGCCGGGGTGGGCGGGCAGGCAGTGGAGGACGATCGCCCGCTCCTTGGCGGCGGCGAGCAGGTCGCCGTCGAGCTGGAAGGGGGCGAGGTCGGCGCGACGGCGCGCCGCCTCCTCCTCGTCGCCCATGCTGACCCAGACGTCGGTGTAGAGGGCGTCGGCGTCGGCCGCGGCGGCGCGCGGGTCGGCGGTCAGCTTCGCCCCGTGGCCCTCCTCCAGCTGGTAGCCCTCGGGCGCGGCGATGACCACTTCGACCCCGGCCAGCTCGCCGAGGATCGCCAGCGAGCGGGCGACGTTGTTGCCGTCGCCGACATAGGCGAGGCGCAGGCCCTGCAGGTCGCCGAAGCGCTCCCGCAGCGTCAGCAGGTCGGCGATCGCCTGGCAGGGGTGGTGCAGCGGGGTGAGGCCGTTGACGACCGGCACCTCGGCCGCGGCGGCGAGCTCGGCGACGACCTCATGGGAGCCGGAGCGAATGACGATCGCGTCGACGTAGCGGGAGAGGACGCGGGCGGTGTCGCCGGTCGACTCGCCGCGGGAGAGCTGCAGTTCGTCGCCACGCAGCATCACCCCGTGGGCGCCGAGCTCGGCGACGCCGACGTCGAAGCTAATCCGCGTCCGCGTCGAGGGCTTTTCGAAGACCAGGGCGATGCTGCGCCCGGCGAGCGAATCGCCGCCGACGCGCTCACGCCGCCCCGCTTTCAACTCGGCCGCGCGGTCGAGCAGCTTGCGGAGCTCGAACGCCCCGAGCTCTTCGCCGGTGATGAAGTCGCGCTTCAAGCCGTCAAGACTACGAACTGCATCAACTTAACCACCTGCTGGGAGGCAAAGTTGATGCAGTTCGGGGGAGCTGCCGAACGGGGAATTTGATGCAGTTCGGGGATGGAGTTCACGGCACTGGCTTGGAACATCTTCCACGGGCGCGACTTCCCGCCCGACCCGGGGCTGCGGACCTGGCGCTCGCGGCTGCTGCGCCTCGAGGAGGGGAACGCGACCCACGTCCAGGTCAACCGCGACCTCACCGCCGAGTTCGCGACGATGCTCTCGCGGGCCGAGTGGGACGTGGCGATGCTGCAGGAGTGCCCGCCGCGCTTCGCGGAGCCGCTGGCGCGCGCCTGCGGCGCCGAGTGGCACCGGACGCTGACCTCACGCAACGGCCTCGGCGCCCTGCGCGGACTGCTGGCGCGGCGGAACCCGGACCTGATGGCCTCGGGCGAGGGCGGCTCCAACCTGATCCTCGTCCGCGTCCCCGGCAAGCTCGGCGGCATCGCCGAGCGGCGGGAGATGGCGATCCACGAGGGCGAGCCGGAGCGGCGGGCGATGGGCTTCGTCCGCACCGCCTCCGGTGTCTGCGTCGCCAACCTGCACGCGACCAACGACTGGCCGAAGCTGGCGGCCGTCGACGTGGAGAAAGCGGCGCGGGCGGCGCTCGAGTGGGCGGGCGGCGCAGCGCTCGTCTTTGGCGGCGACCTCAATCTGCGGCCGGGGAAGGACCCGCGGGTCTTCGAGCGGCTGCGGGACCAGTTCGGGCTGGCGCCGCCGACCGCGGACGACGCGATCGACCACATCCTCTGTCGCGGCCTCGAGGTCGTCGAGCCGCCGACTCAGTGGCCGCCCGAGCAGCGCGAGCTGCCGCTCGAGGGAAGGGCGTTGCGGCTCTCCGATCATGCACCGGTTCAAGCACGGTTCCGTGCGGAAGAGCGCGACCTCCTGCGGAATTGAGATAGTCGGGTCCCACCAGCGGGTCAACCGACAATGGAGGCAAACCTAGAGATGGCGGACAAAAAAGCCGGCGCGAAAAAATCGAAAGCGTCGAAAGCCAAAAAACCGGCGAAAGCGAAAGCGAAAAAAGCCGCTCCGAAAAAAGCCGCGGCGAAATCGAAATCGACTTCGAAAAAAGGCACCGCCAAAAGAAGCGCGAAAAAAAGCGCCCCCAAACGCAAAGCCAAAACCCGCGCCAAAAAAGCTTCAGGCAAAGCGACGAGCGGCCTCGACAAGAGCGTCGCCCAGTTCCGCGAGAGCCTCGAGCAGAGCGTGACCCTCAGCCGCGATCGCATCCAGGACGTCGTCGACGACGCGGTCAAACGCGGCCGGATGACCCGCAGCGACGCCGAGAAGCTGCTCACCGACCTGGTGAAAAAAGGCAAGAAACAGCGTGACTCGCTGATCAAAGAACTCGAGCGGCTGGTCAAACAGGCGCGCAAAGCCCTGCCATAAAGCGGGGGGAGCAACTCGAGCTGGAGATCGACTCGCTCGCCTTCGGCGGGCGGGGGATCTCCCGCAGCGACGGCTTCGTCGTCTTCGTCACCGGGGCACTGCCGGGGGACCGGGTCCGCGCCGAGGTGACGAAGGCGAAGAAGCGCTTCGCCGAGGCGCGGGCGGTCGAGGTCCTCGATACCGGCGCCGACCGCCTGTCCGACGTCTGCGTCCACGGCGGCGAGCCCTGCCCCGGGGCGCCGTGGCAGGGCCTCCCCTACGAGCGCCAGCTCGCCTACAAGCAGGAGCAGGTCGGCGAGGCGCTGAACCGGATCGGCGGCCTCGAGGGCTACGAGCTGGAGGAGATCGTGCCGGCGCTGGAGCAATGGCGCTACCGCAACAAGCTCGAATACTCCTTCGGCGAAACCGGCGAAGAGCTGGCGCTCGGGTTCCATGCCCGCGGCCGCTGGGACCTGATCGTCGACGTCGATGACTGCCACCTCGGGACCGAGGGGAGCAACGAGGCGCGGAACGCGATCCGCGAGTGGGCGCGGGCCGAATCGATCCCGGCCTATGACCGCCGCGCCGAACGCGGGGTGCTGCGCAACCTCACCGTCCGCGAGGGGCGCCGGACCGGGCAGATCCAGACCCGCCTGGTGACGGTGAAAGCGCGCTTCCCACGACCACCGGTCGACCTGCACACGATCGTCGAGGGCAACGCCGGCGGCAGCGACGGCCCGACCGGGGTGCTCGGCGAGGAGCGGCTGCGGGAGGAGCTCTGCGGCCTGAAGCTGGAGATGTCCCACGGCGCCTTCTTCCAGACCAACACCGAGATGGCCGAACGCCTCTACGCGGTGGCTGCCGAGTTCGCCGGCCTGAGCGGGCGCGAGCGCGTCTTCGACCTCTTCTGCGGGATCGGCACGATCGGGCTGACGATGGCCGGCCAGGCCGGCGAGGTCTGGGGGCTGGAGATCGTCCCCGAGGCGATCGCCGACGCCGAGCGCAACGCCCGCCGCAACAAGATCGAGAACGCCCACTTCATCGCCGGCAACGCCCGCACCGGGGTGCGGCCGCTGGTCGAGAGGGCCGGCAAGCCCGACATCGTCGTCGTCGACCCGCCCCGCGCCGGCCTCTCGCAGAAAATCGTCCGCCGCGTGCTCGAGTGCGAGGCGGAGAAGATCGTCTACGTCTCCTGCAACCCGACCACGCTCGCGCCCAACGCCGCCCAGCTGGGCGAGGCCGGCTATAGATTGGCGCGCGTGAGGCCGGTCGACATGTTCCCCCAGACCCCGCACATCGAGTGCGTGGCGCTTTTCGAGAAGCATGAGTAGGGCGTTCGGAGTCGCGGCGGGCCTGGACCCGGAAGTGGCGCGGCCGCTGGCGGCCCGCTGCGCCGAGCTGGGCTACGCCTCAATCTGGTCCAACGACCACCCGGGCGCGAAAGGGCTGGCGACGCTGGCCGAGTTCGCCGCCGCGGCGCCGGAGATCGAGCTCGGCGTCGCCGTGATCGCCCTCGACCGCACCCCACCCGAGCAGATCGCCGCCGACATCGAGGAGTTCGGCATCGACCCAGCGAAGCTCTGGCTCGGCGTCGGCGCCGGTTTCACCAAGAAGCCGCTGACGAAGATGCGCGAGTCCCTCCCCAAGCTCCGCGATCTCCTGCCGGGAGTGAAACTCGTCCTCGCCGCGATGGGCCCGAAGATGTGCGAACTCGCAGGGGGCGCCTACGACGGCGTCTTCTTCAACTGGATGACCCCCGGCTTCGCCGCCGGCGCCCGCGCCAAGGTCGAAGCAGGCGCCGCCGCCGCCGACCGCCCCACCCCCCCGGTCTTCGGCTACGTCCGCACCGCCGTCGGCCCCGACGCCGCCGAGCGCCTCGCCAAGGAGGAGTCCTTCTACCGCGACCTCCACAAGGGCTACCGCGACCACTTCGACCGCCTCGCCGAGCCCGAAGGCACCGTAGGAGTAGCCGCCCCCGACAGCGACGACGCCCAACGCCAACTCAGCGCCTACGAAGGCCCCCTGGACACCATCGTCGTCCGCGGCCTCGCCTCCGCCAAGGTCGACCCGATGACCGCCCTGGCCGAAGCCGCCGCCCCCTCCACCTGATCTCACCTCTCCGAACTTTGGGCCCCTATGGGCCCCCAAATCTCGGAGGCGTTGAACGATTGGCGAGTTAGGCTCCCTATAGGGGGTAAAAGTCACCAATCGTCGCCGACTGGAGGAACCTCTCGAAGCCGGGCTGAGGGTCGCCGCAAGCGGCGCAGTGGCGCCCGTCAGGTCGGCGCTAGTACGGCGGTAGGTCGTCGTACCAGTCGCCGAGCGTCTTGAAGGCTCGCCAGAAGCGCTGCTTGGCGCCCTCTTCGTCCAGGGCTTCGTCGATGTCGGGGACGTAGAGGGCGTCGATGGTGGGGGTAAAGGGTTGGATCTCGCCCTCGCGCTGGTCGATTGGGCGGGAGAGGGGGACGGAGAGACCGTTGAGGATGCGGAGGGCGGGTTCGCCCATGACGACGACGATCTTCGGCTGCACGATCGCCAGCTCTTCGACCAGGCGGCCGACGCACTCGCCCGCCGCCAGGTCGGGCTCGGGGATCGGGCATTTGGCGCAGAGGGTGCCGTAGACAACCAGCGGGTCGATGCCGAGGCGCTTGAAGCTTTTCATCAGCGCGTTGCCGGAGCGGCCGTAGAAGGCCACCCCCTCCTCGATCTCCGAGGCCAGCGGCGCCTGCTTCAGCATGAAGACGTCGGCCTGCGGGTGGCCGGAGCCGAGGACCGGCATCAGCTTGCCGCGCGGGCAGTGCTGGCACTCCTGAACCTCGCGGTTCATCTGGTTGAGCTCACGGATCGCCCGCTCCAGGTACTTCTCGCGGATCTCGTCGTCGAGGCTGCGCATCGGGGCGTTCTTTGACGGGGCGGGCGCGGGTCCTTTGCGGCGATCCGTCTGCATCAGGACTTGCTCGCCCGACGGCGCTGACCGGGCCGCCGCGGCCGGCCGCCGCGCACCGGTTTCGCGTCCGGCACCCGCCGTTTCGGCGCCTTCGGCCGCCCCGTCGTCTGCAGGAACTTCAAGGTCTGCACGTAGACGAGGTTCTTGTGCTTGCGGGTGATGTCGGCACCCCGCATCGCCTCGAGGAACTCCGCCGGGCCGTCGAAGTCGTGGATCCGCTGCCGCACGCTGCCGAGCCCCTGGGCGACGTGGCTGTCGGATCCGGCCGCCGGCACGATCCGGTACTTGCGGGCGAACCGCACCGCCTCCTCGTTGAACGAGGTCAGCGCCACCCGGGGGTTGAAGACCTCCAGCAGGTCGATCTCCTCGACCATGTCCAGCAGGTGCTCGTAGTCGGGCACCGAGTGGAAGCGGTCGAAGGGGTGCGGGACGTAGACGAGCCCGCCCTGGGCGCGGATCTCGCGGATCGTCTCCGCCATCGTCAGCCCCTTGGGGATCTTCTCCTCGAGGAACAGGCCGATCACCTCGCCCTGCTCGGCGGTCTTCACCTCCTCGGCGACGATCACCTTGATGTCCCCCAGCTCTTCGGCCAGCTTGCGCGCCTCGATCGCCCCGGAGACCTCGTTGTGGTCGGTGATCGCGATCGCCCCGAGGCCGCGGTCGCGCGCCGTGTTGATGAGGACGTCGACCGGCGTCGCGCAGTCGCCCGAGTGGTCGGTGTGCATGTGCAGGTCGACCTCGATCAGCGGCCGGTCGCTGATCCGCTCGCGCACCTCCGGGTCGCCGGTCGGGTCGTGCCGGCGCGCCAGCAGCCGCCGGTAGATCGCTTCCAGCTCGTCGGCCGCCCGCCCCCTATCCCCGCCGTCGACCAGCTCGTAGCCGGCCGGGAAGAACCGTTCCAGCAGCTCGGCCGTCTCCGGCCGGGTAACCGTCCGCGCGTCGATCCGGCCGAAGAAGACCTCGACGAAGGGCCGCGCCACCTGCGTCGCCAGCACCCGCTCCCGCGGATCGTGGAAGGTGGCGACGTTGAGCGAGTAAGAGTGCCGCAGCGCCGCCGAGGGCGCGCTCGGCGCGAACGGGTCGTGGACGTGGACGACGTCGAGGTCGCGCCCTTTCAGCAACCGTTTGACCGGGTCCCCCGTCTTGACCCGCAGCACCTCGTGCCCGCGACTCTCCAGCTCCTCGGAGACGGCGGTGGCGAACTGCGCCGCCGGGTTCGCCCCGTTGCGCCGAACGGGGAAGACCTGGGCGATCGAGAGCGGTTCGGGTGCCACGGGTTGCAGGATAAGAGCCTAGAAATCGCGAGACCGCGAGGAAGGCCGAATATCGGCCCCGCTCGCGGTCTCGGCGCTCCAGGTCTTGCCGACTAGGCCGAAGCCGAGCTCGGCGACTCGGCCTGCTGGCCCGGCAGCGAGGCGCCGCGCGCGTTCGCGGTAATGAACTCCTCGGTCTGTTCGCGGGCCTCGTCGTCGGGACGCTGGCTGTGCGGGCTCTTCATCAGGTAGCTGGAAGGACCGTCGAGCTGGCCGGCGATGCCGTTGTTCAGCGCCAGCTTGATCAGCCGCACCGCGTCGATGACGACCCCGGCGGAGTTCGGCGAGTCCCAGACCTCGAGCTTCAGCTCGGCGGTCAGCGGCACGTCGCCGAAGGCTTTGCCCTCGAGCCGGATGTGCGCCCACTTGCGGTCGGTCAGCCACGGCACGTAATCGGAGGGGCCGACGTGGACGTTCTCGGGCGGCAGGTCGTGCCCCATGATCGAGGTGACGGCGTTGGTCTTCGAGATCTTCTTCGAGTCCAGCCGCTCGCGCTCGAGCATGTTGTAGAAGTCCATGTTGCCGCCGACGTTGAGCTGCG
>CAMLHB010000011.1 GCA_946479725.1 uncultured Actinomycetes bacterium
CGGCGTCATCTCGGCTCTCGACGGAGAAAGGCATCTACCTATCTGTCGAACGAGCCGGCCAAACCCGGTCAAATCTTTAGAAAACTTCTTCGGGGTCTCCACATACCTACAGAGGCCCCAGGGCCGAAAGTGGCCCCCCATTTCCTTCTCGATCGCCTTTCGGGTCATCCACTACAACAGGGCAGCGAGCGAGGAAAGTGGCCCGAAAAACTTCGTCACACAGCCGTCACACAAGGAGCGGCGGGAGAAGATGGCCGTCGCCTCAGCGGCGCCACTGAAGCGAGTCGGCCCCCTCTTAGGACCGAACCGGATCGATACTTAGACCAGCATCGCGACCCCGAGCGTCTCGCCTACGTCCCTGTTAGGAATCTGCCGCTTCCGCAGCCATCCGGGCGCGCATCCGCTCCAGCTCGTCCTTGTGCTCGACGTGCTCCAGCGCCTCGTCAAGAACTTCTGCGCCTTCGTGCAGGCGTCCTCGCTCGGCCAAGAAGACGGCGAGGTTCCTTACGAATGGCTCGTTGCCTGGCTCCCGATCGACTGCAGAACGCAGCTTTTCCTCGGCGAGGTCGTCTTCTCCCGCAAAGGCGGCAAGCAGCCCAGTGAGATTGTCCAGACCTGCCATCAGTGGGAAATCAACTGGTGCCAACTCAGTCGCACGAGCGACACAGGATCGTGCAGCTTCTCGATCCCCCCTGCCGAGCAGCAAGTGCCCTGCCCGCACCAGAATTCCAGGGTCTTCCGGAGCCAGCTCGACAGCCCTTGCAGCCTCCGTAGCCACATCGTCAGGCCGAACCGCCAAGAGAACCGTCGCATGAAGCAACCGGAGTTCTGGATCTTCAGGGAATCGCCGCGCGGCCTCTTGCAGGAACTCCAGAGCCTCATCCGGGTCCCGTCCCAATTTCCGAAGCTCTCGACCGCGGGCGATGGCCTCGGTGAGTTCCTTGTGCTGATTTTTGCCCCTGAGCTTCAACCTGAGCCGGTTCCGGCGATTTCAGCTCGCACGCGCTCTAGGTTCTCTCTCCTATCGGTCCTGTTCAACGTCTGATCGATGACATCTATGGCCTCTTCCGGGCGTCCCGTCGAAACAAGGTGTCTAGCCAGGTCAATTGCAAATGGCCCGTTATCTGGCTGTCTCCTCAATGCCGACCGGAGGTTCTCCTCGGCGAGGTTGTCCTCTCCATCTAATGCCGCGAGAAGGCCCAACAGGTTTACGAGATCTGCCATCAGCACAAACTCTGGTGGTGCGAGCTTGTTTGCACGCTCAGCAGCTGCTCGCGCAGAGTCAACGTCACCCCTGTCCAGCATCAAGTGCGCTGCCCGCACTAGGATTTTCGGGTTATCCGACCCAAGTTCGGCAGCTTTGGCAGCTTCCGCCGCTACGCCGTCAGGCCGATACTCCAACAGGGTCGTCGCGTAGAGCAACCGAATCTCGGGATCATCCGGAAACTGCCTAACCGCTTCATCCAAGAACTCGAAGTTCTCTTGGTGCTGTCCCGCAAGTAGGAGCTTACGGCTCCGATCCGTTGCCGCAGCAAGTTCCTTTCTCTGCTTTCTGCCTCTTAGCTTCATCGTCCTCCGGGGTGAGAGATTTCGGCAATAAGTCTCCCAACTGCTGCCGCTATCCGCTTCCAGCGAGGTCCGTTTCCGTATGGATCCTCTGGGTTGCTACCTCGGGAGATTTCTTCCTGCGCAACTTGCCGTTCGGCCCTCTCCATCGCCTGCTTTCGATCGCCAATTTCCTTTTCCCGTTCCCAAGGGTCGACCGGCGGCCCAAGGCATGGTTCGGCTTCGTCGCTGGACGAGCCTTCGCTGCTGCTCTCCAGCTTTGAGAGAAGCCACCCAGCAGCGGCGCCTCCCCCGTACCTCCCGACTTCGGCGGCCGCACCCCCGGCGGCTCCAGGCACGCATCCTCCGAATGGGTCGAGAACCTCTCCGGCTGCGCATCCGCCGCCGACCAGTTCGCCCGCGAGCCCGCTCGGATCGACCTGATTCAGCGGGTTGTCGCGCCCATAGGAGTAGGGCTGGCGCGTGAGCCCCTCGATCGGGTCGCGGCTGAGGAACTGCCCCGTCCCCGGGTCATAGAACCGTGCCCGCAGGTATTGCAGTCCGGTTTCCCCATCCGTGTACTGGCCGGTGAAGCCGAGGGGGGTGGTCGCCGTGCCGGTGCTGCCTTCGAGCCCGCCGTAGGGCACGTAACTGAAGGTGGCGCTGGTTTTGCCCCCTGCGCCGGTGAGCAGCCGCGTGCTGCCGAGTTGGTCGTGATGGACGTAGGTCGGTTCTTCTCCGGAGTCGATCTGCTCGACCGGCAGGCTTTCCGGGCCGTAGATGTAGCTGCGCTGGCCGTCGCTTAGGAGCAGCGGCAGTTCGGTACTTGCATCCCAGGCGAGGTGACGGGTCGTGAGCCCGGTCGTCTTCGAGGCGAGCAGGCCCGAGCCGTCGTAGGCGAGGGTCTCGGAGATCGCCGGGACTTCGCCTTCTTCGGGGCGGCTGATCGAGGTCAGCTCGCCCACCTGGTCGTAGCCGTAGCTGGTCGCTGGTCCGCTCGCCGGCGTGACTTTGGTCCGCTCGCCGAGTTTGTCGTAGCCGTAGGTGAGGCCGGTGCCGGCTTCGAGCTGACTGGCTGCGTCGTAGGCGTTGGTCGAGCCGATGCCTTTCGTCAGGTTGTCGGCGGGGTCGTATTCGAAGCTTTCGGCACCGGCTTTGACGAGACGGTCGGCTTCGTCGTAGCCGTAGCTCAATTCTTCGGAACCCGGCAGGCCCTGGCGGGCTTCTTTTTCAACCTGGCCAAGCGGGTCGCGGGTGTAGGTGAGAGAGGCGAGGGTTTCGGCTCCCTTCTTGAACTTCGCTTCGCTGATCTGCGAGGCGCGGTCATAGCTGTATTCGTCGGCGTTGCCGCTCGCGGCGGGGAAGGTGATCCCCGTGAGGTTGGAATCGGCGTCGTAGCCGAAGCTCGTTTTGCCGCCGAGCCAGTCGGTGAGGCTTTCCAGGCGACCCGCTTTGTCGTAGGCGCGGGAGACTTCTTTGCCGTTGGGATAGACGATCCCGGTCTGCTCTTCGCCGAGGTTGTAGCTGTATTTGACGGCTTCGCCGTGACCGTTTTGGCTTTCGGTGAGGCGGCCGAGCTGGTCGTAGGAGAGGGTCGATTCGCCGGTGCCGTCGTTCATCGCGATCACCTGGCCGTCGGCGTTGTATTCAAAGCCCGCGTCTGGCGTGGCTTCTTCGGAGTAGTTGACGGAGGTGAGCCGGTTGGCGGCGTCGTAGGAGTAGCTCGTCGTCCGTTCGGCAGGGTCGGCGAGTTTCGTCAGGTTGCCGGCGGCGTCGTATTCGCGCAGCGTTTTGCGCCCGAGCGGGTCGATCACTTCGACCGGCTGCTCGAGGACGTTCCGCACGTAGGTGGTCGCATGTTCGTTCGCGTCGGTCTGCGAGCTGATGCTGCCGGCGCCGTCATAGGCGGTTTCGAGGATCGCGCCATCTGGCTTTTCGACCTTCGTCTGCTCGTTATCGGCGTCGTAGGTGTATTTGGTCGTGTGTCCCTTGGCGTCGGTAGCTGACGCCAGGTTGCCGTTTGCGTCGTAGCCGTATTCGGTTACGTGGCCGAGCGGATCGATGACCTTCAGCGGCCTGCCCTGCGGATCACGTTCGATCGTGGTTTCGTATTCGGCGGCGGTCGCGCCTTCGAAATTGCCGCGCGGGGAGACGATCGAGACCAGGCGCGAGTCTTCGTCATAGCCCAGCGTCTGGGTGTGGCCGAGGGGATCGGTTTCGCTGGCGGGATCGCCGTAGGAGTCATAACCGAAGCTCCAGGCGTGCCCGAGCGGGTCGGTGAGGCTTTCGAGCTGGCCCTGTTCGTCGTATTCGAAGCTGACGGTCTGCGTCGTTTCGCCGGGGGCGGGGCGGGTGACGCTTTCAACGTTGCCGTTGGCATCGCGTTTGACCGTCGTCGTCTCGCCGCGGGGGGTCGTCACAGAGACCACCTCGTGACGGGCGTTGTAGGTCCATTTCGTTTCGTGGCCGAGGGCGTCTTTTTCGCTCGTGCGGTTGCCTTCGGCGTCGTAGCCGTAGGTGGTCGCGTGGCCATTGCCGTCGGTGCGGCGGGTGATCTGCCCGGCGGCGTTGTAGGCAAAGGTCGTGGTGGTCGCCTGCGGGGTCCCCGAGCCGTAGGTGATCCGGAAGGGCTCGTCGCTTGACGTGAACCACTTGTCAGTGACGGCGCCGGTCGCTTTGTTCGTGATCGTGGTGTGGAACGGTTCGTATTTGAAGGTGAGCGTGCGACCGGCCGGGTCGGTCTGGGAGATAACCCGGTTCGAGGCGTCGTATTCGTTGGTCGTTTTGCCGCCGCGCCCGTCGATGACTTCGGTGATCCGGTGGGAGGCGTCGTATTTGAACTGCCAGCGCGGGCTTTCTTCGCCCGGCATCGTGACGGCGGTGAGGTTGCCGCCTTCGTAGGCGTATTTGACGAGGTGGCCCATCGGGTCTTCGACCGATTCGACCTGGCCGCCGCCGTTGTAGGCGAAGGCGAGCTGGCGGCCGGCGGGGTCGGTGACGGTTTTCAGGCGACCCGCTTCGTCATAGGCAAGGGTCGTTTCGTTGTCGTTGCGGTCGGTGATGCTTTCCAGCCGCCCGGCGCCGGAGAAGCCGTAAACGGTGCGGTCGAGCGTGGTGAAGGTGTAACCGGCTTCGGGGCTGCCGGCGAGCGTTTCCCGCGACCAGGCCGGGCCGGAGTAGCTCGTGCCGGTGGTGCGCGTGAACGGGATCGTGCTGCCGCTGGCTTTGGTCAGCGTCACCTTGGCGCCGGCTTCTTCAACCGTGAGGTGATCGCTGAAGCTGGCGCTCCAGCCGTAGCCGAAGGCGCCGCGCGAGCCAGCCGCGGCGGCGGTCTGGGCGCTGTAAGTGCGGGTGAGGTCGAGGCCGACGCCGCGACCGCCGATTGCGAGATCGATCTGGCTCTCGGTGAAGTCGCCGGTCGCGCATTCGACGGGATCGCCGCTGCAGCTGCGGTTGCCGAATTTTTCGCTTCCCTGGATCTGCTCGGGATCGAGGATGTTGATTTTGGTGTTGGGCTGGTTGATCGTCCCCTGGTTTTCGAAGGCGGGTTCCACCGTCGTTTCGGCCAGCCCGGCGGTCCTCTGCAAGGTGCCGGTGTTGACGAAAGACGAGCCCCCGGCACCGGCCGAGACGGCGACCGCCTTGGAGGTGTTGGCGTTGTAGGTGCCCTCGTTGAAGAACTGCGCGCCTTCGGACTCCGCGAGGGTCCCGCTTTCCATCGTGAAGGTGCCTTCGTTGATGATGCGGCGCTGTTTTAGCCGCGCGTTGTCCAGCAGCGTGGTGCGGGCGGTGGCGCCCGGCAGGATCACGGTGTCACCGGTGCCGCTCATCGTGCTTTCGTTGGCCCAGGTGAAGGTGCCTGCGATTCCCAGGGTGCCACCGCCGTTGACCGTGCTCGCGCTTTTGATCGTCAGCCCGTCGAGGGTCGTGCCTTCGCTTCCCTGCGTCAGGGTGGCGCCCGAGACCGTCACGTCGGCGGAGTCGCCTTCGATGCCTTCGAGCAGGACGGTCGAGGGGCCGCTGATCGTCACCGGCCCCGCAAGCGATCCCCCGCCGAGCACGTATTCGCCTTCCCCGAAGGTGATCGGGGCTTTTTCCCCGGCAGTCACAGACCCGCCCACCGAGACTCCGTTGCCCGTGAAGGTCAGCCCGCCGCTTTCGGATTGGATGGTTCCTTCGTTGTCCAGGAAGGCGGCGATCGCCGTTGCGCCGGTTCCCGCCGACCGCTGGAACGTGCCGGTGTTGAAGAGGCTCCCCCCACCGGTGCTTTTCGCAATCACGGTCGCCTGAGTCGTGTTGGCAATGAAGGTGCCGGTGTTTTCCAGCACCGCACCTTCGAACAACTGCACGTCGCCGCTGCTCATCGTGAAGGTGCCTTCGTTGACGAAGGTGCGCTGTTTGATCCTGGCGTTGCCGGTGAGCGAGGTGGACGCCGTCGCTCCAGAGAGCAGCACCGTTGAGCCCGAGCCGGCCATCGTGCTTTCTTTGGCCCAGGTCAGGCTGCCGCTGATTTGCAGGACTCCGGAGCCGTTGACGACGCCACCGGACTTCATCGTCAGGCCGGCGAGAGTCGTGGTCGCGCCGGAGGCGGTCATGGTGCCTTCTTCAACTTCCAGTTCGCCGGATTCAGAGGTCACGCCTTCGGCTTTGACCGTGGTCCCCGAGCCTCGGATCGCCACCGAGCCCGCCAGCGCCGTGCTCGTCAGGCTGAAGGTCCCCCCGGCAAGGCTGAGGACGCCTCCTTTTCCTTCCCAGGTCCCAGCCGAGGAGCTGCTGCCCCCCTGCTTCAACGCCAGGGTCCCGCCTTTGGCCGTCACAGTGCCCAGGTTTTCGACCGGGACCTGAACTTCGATCGTGCCGCTGGCGCTGGTCTTCTGCAAGGTGCCGGCGTTTTTGAAGCTCACCCCGCCGCTGCCGAGGAGCGTGCCCGAGTTGACCGTGAAGGTGCCTTCGTTCACGAACGCGCGCCCTTCGAGCCTGGCGTTCCCCGAAAGCGTCGTCGTCGCGGTCGCGCCCGGGAGCAGCACGGTGGTGCCGGTCCCGGTCATTTTCGATTCTTTGGCCCAGGTGAGCGATTCGGAGATTTTCAGCGTGCCGGGGCCGGTGATCGTGGCACTACTGCCCATCGTCAGGGCCTTGAGGGCCAGCGAGCCGATGGGGATGCTCAAGGAGTTGCCTTCGACTTCAAGCTGAGCGGCTGCGAGGTTCGCCCCTTCCAGGGTGATCGAGGTGGAGGCGCCGCTGATGCCGATCGGCCCGCTGAGGGTTCCGCCGAGGGTGAAGGTGCCGCCGGTGAAGTTGACCGCCGACCCGCTCACCGCTTCCCATTTGCCGGCCGAAGTGGAAGAGCCGCCGCCGCTCAGGCTGACCTTCCCGCTTTGGACGCTGAAGGTCCCTTTGTTTTCGATCGGGACCTGGACCGTGGTCGAGGTGGCGCCCCCGGTCTTCTGCACGGTGCCGGTGTTGAGGAACGATGCGGTGCCGGTGCCCTTTTCGATCATCGGCGTGGCCGTGGATTTGTTCGTGTAGGTGCCCGAGTTGACGAATTCGGCGCCTTCGTACTCCAAGAGCAAGCCGCTGGACTGCGTGAAGGTCCCTTCGTTGACGAAGCGGCGCTGCTGAATCCTCGCGTGCAGCGACAGAGACGTGGTCACCGATGCGCCCGGGAGGATCACCGTCTGACCCGAGCCCGCCATCGTGCTTTCGTTGGCCCAGCTGAGCGTGCCTGAGATCTGCAACGTCGCAGGCCCGCTGAGGACGGCGGCCGATCGCATCGTGAGGTTGCGAATGGTCGAGGTTTCGGTGGTGCGCCGGACTTCGAGGGTGCCTTCGAGGGAGACAGAGCCTTCCCCCTGGAGGACGCCGACCTGGTTAGTCCCTGAGACTTTGACCGTCTTGCCCGGGCCGATGCAGGCGACATCCCCTTCATTCGGCACGTGGCCGGCAGACCAGTTGGCGGCGGTGGTCCAGCCGCCTTCGGCGGGACCGGTCCAGGTGTTGGTGCATTCCGCTGCGGCCGCGGGGGATGGCCACAGCGAAGCCATCACGATAAGCCCGACAACCAACCCGACGCACCTCGTTAGACGCGCCGGAAGGACCCCCGACCGCCCAAGCGCATCAACTCCTCCGGTGCCGCTCGCGTCCATCCCCATCCTGCCTTCCATCCTCGCCTCTCCTCCCGCTGTAAGAACCAGGTGTAAACGATGTCTTTCTCAGTACTCGATGCGCCTTCGGGCAAGCGTTCATAACGTCCTGCGCGGACGCTCCCCTGTAGGTCGACCGGCGGCGCGTTCGTCTTCCGCTGCGGTTCCGGCAAGATGAGCCCTGATCCATCGATCATCTGAAACGGTGGACTCGTAGGCAATCGCCCGTCCGTTTCTCCTAGAGATCGGGCGCATAGCTCCGCATTCTTGGAGCACCCGCAAGTGATAGTCGGCGTTGGGAAGCGACAGACCCGCCTCCCCCGCCAGCTCGGGCAGGCTGCATGGCCGGGCCTCCGCGTGCAGCTCCCTCAAGACCCTCCGCCGCGCCGGATGGCTGATCGCCCTTCTCAGATCGGTTGTCCGCGCTCGGTTCATTTCGATACGTGTCAGGTCTTGCCTGGAGTCGGCTCGGAACCTTACACGGAAACCACCCTGATAGTTGGTGGAATTCCCCTGCGGGGTCGGGAAGGGTGCCTGAGTGCCGCCGCTCAGTCCTCGCCATCGCGCCTTGGGAGAGGCGATACGGACGCTGCGTGAGGCACGAAGCCTCACCCAGGAAGCGCTCGCCGACCAAGCTGGCATGAGCGCCAACTACGTCGGCGATACCGAGCGCGGGGAACGCAATATCAGCGTCCGGGCCTTGTGGCTCATCGCCGATGGGCTCGATGTGCCGGCATCGACTCTGCTGATGGAGGCAGAGAAGCAGGGCAAGGGGAAGAGGTAGGTCGCCGATCGGCTGTGGAAGGGCCGCAAGGCGCTTTCGCCGGCCGGCCATACCTGTCATTAGGCATTGAGGCCGGCGCGCTCGGGTCCGTCCGATCCTTGAGCTAGTATCCCCCCTTACTCAATGACCTATTAAAACCTTTCATCGCCGCGACCATGCCGACCATCAGCAGCGAGACGAGCAGGATCAGGCCGACGTACTCGACCGTCCCCTGGCCCGTCTCCCCCGCCAGGCGGCGGACCTCGTTCACCCGCCGGGTGAAGTGGGCGTGGACATACCCCATCAGTGCGTAGAGCATTCGCTCCCTCCTTGCTCGGTTTCGAGGGGCGATGGTCAGCGGCGCCTGCGCACGGAACAAGGCGCGAAAGTGCTGGAAGTGGGGCGGAAATGGAAAGGTTTTTCAACCTCGCCGCAATTACCGCAAAGCGGGGATACGCGGTCGGGGGCTCTGTGACGATTCAAGGCGCGTGAACGTGCATGGCACCATCCCGGTCCGCTGGGTCACGCTGGCCATGCTGTTCCTCAACCTCGCGGTCTGGGTCGACGCCGCGACGCAGCTGGCGGGCTGATCAGCCCCGGCGGATCTCTTCTCGCTCCAAGGCGACCACAACAGCCTCGGTCCGGGTCCGCGCGTCGAGCTTTTCCATCGCGTTGCGGATGTGGGTGCGGACCGTCTCCGGCGAGAGGACCAGCCGCTTGGCGATCTCCTCGCCGGTCAGGCCGCCGGCAAGGAGGGTGAGGATCTCCGACTCGCGGCGGCTCAAGGTCTTCTCGGCGCCGCTGCCGTTGGCGCCGTTGGCGAAGCTGCGGTCGAAGTAGCGGCCGCCCCGCCAGACCTCGCGCAGGGCGTCGACGAGGACGTCCAGCCCGGCCGGCTTCGCGACCAGCCCGCGGGCGCCGCTCCGGTAGGCCGCCTCGAGCAGGTCGGGGTCGTCGAGGCCGGTGTAGATGAGGAACTTCGGGCAGGGCGGGCGGTCGTTGAGACGCCGCACCAGCTCGGTCCCGCGCTCGTCCGGCAGGTCCACCCCGACCACGGCAACGTCCGGCTGCCGCTCCGTGATCACCTCCTCGCCGCGCGCCGCGGTCGTCGCGCAGCCCCGCACCTCGAACCCACGCCGCTCCAGCAGCACCGCGAGGCCGTCCCGAAGCGCTTCGTGCTGCTCCACCAGCACCAAAGACGGACTGCCGCTTGAGTCCCCCATCGCGTCCTCCCGTGGGTCCCGTCGCCTGCCGACGACCGGTCAATTACCCACGTCGCAATAGAAGGAAACCGGGGCGCGCTACCGGAACGCCTGGATGCCCGTCACCGCCCCGCCGATCACCAGCGCGTGGACGTCGGCGGTGCCCTCGTAGGTGACCACGGACTCGAGGTTGTTCATGTGGCGGATCACCGGGTACTCGAGCGTCACTCCATTGGCGCCGAGCACCTGGCGGGCGCTCCGCGCCACCTCCAGCGCCCCGTTGACGTTGCCGAGCTTGCCGAGGCTGACGTGCTCGGGACGCAGCGTGCCGGCGTCCTTCATCCGCCCCAGGTGCATCGCCACCAGGGTCGCCCGGTTCACCTCCAGGACCATCTCCGCCAGCTTCTGCTGCTGGATCTGGAAGGAGGCGATCGGGCGGTCGAACTGGGTCCGCTCGAGCGCGTACTCAAGCGCCGCTTCGTAGCAGGCCCGCGCCGCGCCGGCGGCGCCCCAGACGATCCCGTAGCGCGCCTCGTTGAGGCAGGAGAGCGGCCCTTTCAGTGAGCTCACCTCGGGCAGCACCGCGTCGGCCGGCAGCCGCACGTCGTCGAGCAGCAGCTCGGAGGTGATCGAGGCCCGCAGCGAGAGCTTCTTATGAATGTCCTGGGTGGTGAAGCCCTTGGTCCCCTTCGGCACCAGGAAGCCGCGCACGCCCCCGTCGGTCTGCGCCCAGACCACCGCCACCTCGGAGGCCGAGCCGTTGGTGATCCACATCTTCTGCCCGTGCAGGATCCAGTCGGAGCCGTCGCGCCGCGCCCGCGTCCGCATCGAGCCGGGGTCGGAGCCGGCATCCGGCTCGGTCAGCCCGAAGCAGCCGATCGCCTCCCCCGCGGCCATCCGCGGCAACCACGTTTGCTTCTGGTCCTCGGAGCCCCAGCGCCAGATCGCGTACATCGCCAGCGAGCCCTGCACCGAGACGAGGCTGCGGATGCCGCTGTCGCCGGCCTCCAACTCCATGCAGGCGAGGCCGTAGGCGGTCGCCGAGGCGCCGGCGCAGCCGTACCCCTGCAGGTGCATCCCCAGCACCCCGAGCTTGCCCAGCGCCGGCGCCAGCTCGCCGATCGGCACCGTCGCCGCCTCGAACCACTCCCCCACGTTCGGCACGACCTCGTTGCGGACGAAGGCGCGGACGGTGTCGCGGATGTCGCGCTCCTCGTCGGAGAGGAGGGCGTCGAGCGCGAGGAAGTCGTTGGGGCGGATCGCGGGCGCGGCGGCGGTTGCTGACATCGGGACCTCGAATCGGTGGCGGGTTTCTGAGATCGTGACCGAATGGCCGACTCGGCGCTGGGACGACTGCGCATCCTCGACTTCTCCCGCGTCCTCGCCGGCCCGCTGGCGACGATGACCCTGGCCGACCTCGGCGCCGAGGTGACCAAGGTCGAGCGGCCCGGCAGCGGCGACGACACCCGCGCCGGGGGCCCGCCCCACGACGCCCAGGGGGAGGCGACCTACTTCCAGGCGGTCAACCGCAACAAGCGCAGCCTCGCGCTCGACCTGCGGGAGTCGGACGGCCTAGCGGAGGCGCGGCGGCTGGCGCTGCAAAGCGACGTCCTCGTCGAGAACTTCCGCCCCGGCCTGATGGCGGAGCTCGGCCTCGACTACGAGAGCCTCGCCGCCGAGAACCCGCGCCTCGTCTACTGCTCGGTGACCGGCTTCGGCAGCAGCGGCGCCGGCGGCGAGCTCCCGGGATACGACCTCCTGGTCCAGGCCCTCGGCGGGCTGATGAGCATCACCGGCGAGCCCGACGGCGAGCCGCTGAAGGTCGGCGTCGCCCTCGTCGACGTCGTCGCCGGCCTCTACGCGGCGGTTGGGATTCTCGCCGCCCTCGAGCACCGCCGCGAGAGCGGCGAGGGACAACTGGTCGAGGTCGACCTGCTCTCGGCCCTGCTCGCCGCCCTCGTCAACCAAAGCTCCGCCTACACCCAGGCGGGAGTGGTCCCGGGACGGATGGGCAACCGCCATCCCAGCATCGCCCCCTACGAACTGCTCCATACCGCCGGGGGCGATCTGGTCCTCGCCGTCGGCAATGACCGCCAGTTCGCCGACCTCTGCGAGGTGCTGGGCGAGCCGGATCTCGCAACCGACGAGCGCTTCGCCACCAACCCGGCCCGCCTCGCCAATCGCGAAGAGCTGCGCCCGCTGCTGGAGGCAGCGCTCTCAGCCAAACCAGCCGCCGAGTGGGTCGACCTCCTCCGCGCCCGCCGCGTCCCCGCCGGCCTCGTCAACGACATCGGAGCCGCCTTCGAGTTCGCCGCCCAGATGGGTCTCGACCCGATCGTCGAGATCCCCCGCGAGGAGGGCGACCCCGTCCGCCTCCCCCGCAGCCCGATCAAACTCTCGAAGACGCCCGCGAGCTACCGCCTGCCGCCGCCCCGACTACCCTGAGCCCGGTGCGGGTCCTTGTCGTCACCAACTTCATGCCCGACGCGTCGGCTCCGCAGCGGGGGCGCTGGGTGCGCGACCAGGTCGACGAGATGCGGCGCCGCGGCGTCGAGGTCGACCTCTTTGAATTCCCCCGCGGACGCGGCGAGTACCTGCCGGCGACGCGGCGGCTGCGCTCGCTGCTGCGGCGGCAGCGCTTCGACCTCGTCCACGCCCATTACGGCCTCGCCGGCTGGGTCGCGCGGCTGGCCGGGGCGAAGCCGCTGATCGTCACCTTCCACGGCACCGACGTCCGCCACCACCTGGTCGGCCACCTCTCGCGGCGGCTGGCCTGGCGACTCGACCTCGTCGCCGGGGTCTCGCGGGCGCTGTTCCTCCCCGAGGACGGGCGGCCGGGGCTGCCGGCGGTCCCGGGCTCGGCGGTCCTCCCCTGCGGACCCGATCTGAGCCGGTTCGAGCCGGTCCCCCGCCCGCAGGCGAGGAGTGAGCTCGGCCTCGACCCGGACGGTCGCTACCTCTTCTTCCCCGCCAACCCCGCCCGCCCGGAGAAGCGGCACGACCGCGCCGCCGCGGTGGCGAGCGCCTGCGAGGCCGACCTCCTCAGCGGCGGCGGGATCGAGCCCGAGCGGATGCCTCTCTGGATCAACGCCGCCAACGCGGTCCTCGTCACCTCCGACTACGAGGGCTTCGGGATGGCCGCGGTCGAGGCGCTCGCCTGCGACGTCCCGGTGCTCTCGACCGACGTCGGCATCGCCCCCTACGCCCTCGGTGGCGTCGCGGGCTGCCTCTGCGCAAGCTTCAACGTCGCTGCCTGGGAGGTGGTCGCCCGTCACCATCTCGAAGCGCGTGACCCCCGCGTCGCCGGTGCCGCCCGCGCCGCCACCCTCTCCGCCGCGGCGATGGCCGAGCGGGTGATCGAGGCCTACCGGGCCGTGCTCGAGGACGGCGCAAACGCCGGAGCACTAGATTGAGGCTCGATGAGCGCTGAACCGGGTGCAGCGAGCGAAGACCTCGAGAGCCGGATCCGCGAGGCGGAGCGGCGCCTGGACGAGGCCGCGACGCTCGCCGCCGAGGCCGAGAAACGGGCCGAGGCGGAGATCAAGGCGCTGGAAGCCGACCTCGAGCGCGAGCGCGAGGAGAAGGAGCAGGCGCTGGCGGCGGCCGAGGAGCGGTTGGGCGAGATCGAATCCCAGGTCGAGGAGGCCGAGCGGCGGGTCGAAGCGGCCGAGCGGCGGGCCAGCACCGCCGAGCAGACGATCGCCGACGAGCTGGCGCGGGCGCGCGAGGGCGCCGCGAGCTGGCTGCGGGGACAGCTGGAGGCGCTGCGCCGGGAGGCGGAGGGCCGATAGCCGCGATCGGTGAGTTCGACGTCGCCGTCGTCGGCGGCGGCGCCGCCGGACTCTGGAGCGCGCTGCGGGCCGCCGAGCAGGGCGCCCGCACCTGCCTCGTCTCCCGCACCCCGCTTTCGCAGAGCGCCAGCTACTGGGCCCAGGGTGGGCTGGCGGCGGCGCTCGAACCCGACGACTCGCCCGAGCGCCACGCCGCCGACACGATCGCCGCCGGCCGCGGCCTCTGCCGCACCGCGGCGGTGCGAGCCCTGGTCGAGGAGGCGCCGGCGACGGTCCGCGACCTGATCGCCCGCGGCGTCGTCTTCGACCTCGACCACGAGGGGCGGTTGGCGCTGGGGCTGGAGGGGGGGCACGCCCACCGCCGCATCGTCCACGCGGGCGGCAGCCAGACCGGCTACGAGCTGACCTCGAAGCTGGCCAAGTGGGTCGCCACCGAGCACCTGGTCGAGGTGATGGAGCGGACCTCGGCACTGGCGCTCTGGAGCGACGGCGAGCGCTGCCACGGGGTGATCACCGGCGAGGGTCCGGTGGCGGCGCGGGCGACGATCCTCGCCACCGGCGGCGCCGCGGCGCTCTGGCGGCGGACGACCAACCCGCGCGGGGCCATCGGGGCGGGACCGGTGCTGGCCTCGCTGGCCGGCGCCGACCTCGCCGACCTCGAGTTCTGCCAGTTCCACCCGACCGCGTTGGCGCTGCCGGGAACCCCGCACGACGGTGCCCTGATCACCGAGGCGATCCGCGGTGAGGGCGCGAAGCTCCTCGGCGTCGGCGGCGAGCGCTTCACCGACGAGCTGGCGCCGCGGGACGCGGTGACGGGGGCGATCCTCGAGCAGATGCGGGTCGACGGCACAGCGGCGGTCGAGCTCGACCTGCGGGCGATCGACCCCGCCCGTTTCCCCAACGTCTTCGCCTCGCTGGCAAAAGCGGGGCTCGACCCGCGCAACCAGACGGTGCCAGTCGCCCCCGCCGCCCACTACACGATGGGCGGCGTCGCGGTCGACGTCGACGGCCGCTCCTCCCTGCCCGGCCTTCTCGCCGTCGGCGAGTGCTCCTGCACTGGCCTCCACGGCGCCAACCGGCTCGCCTCCAACTCGCTCAGCGAGTGCTTCGTCTTCGGCGGCCGCGCCGCGACCGCGGCGCTTGCCGAGGAAGCGGTGACGCGGCGTCCGGATCCGCCCGGGTGGCGCTTCGATCCGCCGACCGACGAGACCCGCGACGCGGTCTGGCGCTATGCCGGCCCGATGCGAAACCCCGACGACCTGGCGCAGCTGATCTCCAACCCCTACCCCCTGGCGCGGGCGATCGGCGCCAGCGCCCTCGACCGCCGCGAGTCCCGCGGCGGCCACCTCCGTCGCGACTGCCCCGAGACCGACCCGGCGCTCGACGGCATCCATGTCATCGTCCACCCCGACGGCACGGTGACGGAGGAGGAGTGGCACTGACCATAGGCATCTGTCCCCGCATACCGGGGACAACTCGGTTCACACTTTCTCCATGCTCTTAGGGGTCGATGTCGGGGGAACCTTCACCGACGCGGTCCTGCTCGACGGCGGCGAGGTCCATACCGCCAAGGTGCCGACGACGCCGCGGGAGGAGTCGGTGGGGGTGATGCGGGCCGTGGAGGAGGTGCTGCGCCGGGCAGGTGCTGCGCCGGGCGACGTCGAGGTCTTCGCTCACGGGATGACGGTCGGCACCAACGCCCTGCTGGAGGAACGGGGGGCGCAGACGGCGCTGATCGCGACCCGCGGCTTCGCCGATCTGCTGGAGATCGGCCGCCAGGACAGACCCCAGCTCTACCGGCTCTGCGCGCCGAAGCCGGCGCCGCTGGTCGAACCGGAGCTGCGCTTCGAGGCGAACGAGCGGATCGGTTCGCGGGGCGTGATCGCGCCGCTGCCCGACGGGGAGCCCGAGCGCCTGGCCGCCGCCGTCGAGGCCAGCGGCGCCGAGGCCGTCGCCGTCTGCCTCCTCTTCTCCTATCTCGACCGCGAGCATGAGCGGCGGATCGCCGCCCACCTGCGCGAACGCCTGCCGGGCGTCCACGTCTCCGCCTCGCACGAGGTCCTGCCCCGCTTCCGCGAGTACGAGCGCTGCTCGACCACGGTGATCGACGCCTACCTCAGCCCCCTGCTCGACAGCTACCTCGGCGAGCTGACCGACGCCGCGACCGAAGCTGGGCTGCCGCGACCGCTGGTGATGCGCTCCTCCGGTGGCGTCGCCCCGGTCGCAGAGGCGGCGCTGGCCGGCGCCTGGAGCGTCCTCTCCGGACCGGCCGGCGGCGCCGTCGGCGCCGGGCATCTGGCCAAGCTGAGCGGCGACGGCAACGCCCTCGGCTTCGACATGGGCGGCACCTCCTGCGACGTCTGCGTGGTCGAAGACGGCGAGGTGCGGCGCACCGACGAGCGCGAGATCGACGGCCGCCCGATCCAGCTGCCGATGCTCGACGTGCACACGGTCGGCGCCGGCGGCGGCTCGATCGGCTGGCGCGACAGTGGCGGCGCCCTGCGGGTCGGGCCGCAGTCGGCCGGTGCCGATCCCGGCCCCGCCTGTTACGGCCGCGGCGGCACCGAGCCGACGGTCACCGACGCCAACCTCCTGCTCGGACGTCTCGCCGGCGACTCCGAGCTGGCCGGCGGCGTCCCCCTCGACGCCGAAGCGGCCGAGCGGGCGATCGCGGAGCTGGCCGGCCGGCTCGGCCTCGATCCGCTCGAGACCGCGGCCGGCATCCTCCGCGTCGCCGACCAGGAGATGGTGCGGGCGCTGCGGGTGGTCACGGTCGAGCGCGGAGTCGACCCCCGCGGCTTCGCACTGCTGCCCTTCGGCGGCGCCGGGCCGATGCACGCGGCGGCGATCGCCCGGGAGCTGGGAATCGACGGGATCCTCTGCCCCCGCGCCGGCGGCGTCCTCTCGGCGCTCGGTCTCTGCGCCTCCGAGCGCCGCCGCGACACCGTGCGGACGGTGATGCTGCCCGAAGGCGAGATGACCTCCGAGCGCATCCGCGCGGCGGTGGACTCGATGATGGGGGACCTCGGGGCCGGGCTCGGGGATGCGCGACCGCGCCTGACCTACAAGCTCCGCTACGCCGGCCAGGCCTTCGAGCTGTCGGTGCCGGGGCCACCCGACCCCGATCCGACCCAGCTGCTGGAGGGGTTCGAGCGCGCGCACGAGGAGCGCTACGGCCACCGCGACCCCGAGGGGGAGGTGGTGCTCGTCGACGTCGAGCTGGCGCTGGTCGTGCCGGGGCCATCGCCGCGGCCGGTCGCCGCCGGCGCGGGGGCGCTGGAGCGGAGCACGCGGCGGGTCCACTTCGACGGCGAGTGGGTCGAGACGCCGGTCCTGCGAGGCGAGCCCGCCGCCGGCGAGGACGCCGAGGGCCCCGTAGTCTTCGAGCTGCCCGAGGCGACCTTCGTCGTCCCCCCCGGCTGGACGACCCGCGTCGACGAGCAGGGCACGATCATGGCCCTGTTCCAACGAAGGGGAACAGGGGAATGAGCGGGCTGGACCCGATCGCGCTTCAGGTCCTCGTCGGCGGCCTCCGCGCCGCCTGCGACGAGATGGGCGCGACGCTGATTCGCTCCGCCTACTCGGCCAACATCAAGGAGCGCCACGACTGCTCCACCGCCCTGTTCGACGACGCCGGCGAGCTGGTGATGCAGGCCGAGCACATCCCCGTGCACCTCGGATCGATGCCCGACGCCGTCGCCGCCGTCCTCGACGAGGAGCACGCGCCGGGCCGCAGCTGGATCCTCAACGACCCCTACCGCGGCGGCACCCACCTGCCGGACATCACCCTCGTCACCCCCGTCTTCGCCGGGGCGGAGCTGCTCGGCTTTGCCGCCAGCCGCGCTCATCACGCCGACGTCGGCGGACCGACGCCGGGGTCGATGCCGGCGTTCTCGCGCACGCTGGAGGAAGAGGGCGTGGTGATCCCGCCGACCGCCGTCGACGAGGAGGTCCGGGAGCGGCTTGTCTCGCGGATGCGAATGCAGCGGCAGCGGCTCGCCGACCTGCGCGCGCAGGAAGCTGCCAACCGGATCGGCGTGCTGCGCCTGGAGGAGTTGCGGCGGCGCCTCGGCACCGCCGAGCTGCGCGAGGGGTTCGCGGAGATCCTCGCCTACAGCGAGCGCCGCACCCGCGCCGCGCTGACCGAGCTGCCCGACGGCCGCTACCGGACCGAGGACGTGCTCGAGGCAGACTGGAACGACGGGGAGCGCGACCTGCGCCTGAGGCTGGAGGCGACGATCGCCGGCGACTCCCTGCGCCTCGACTTCGCCGGCAGCGACGAGCAGGTCGACGGCAACCTCAACTGCCCGCTCTCGGTGACGAAGTCGGCCGCCTTCTTCGCCGTCCGCGTCCTCACCGACCCCGACGCTCCCCCTTCGGCCGGCGCCCACCGCCCGATCGAGGTCCTCGCCCCCACCGGCTCGCTGCTCAATGCGCGCTACCCCGCCGCGGTCGCCGCCGGCAACGTCGAGACCTCGAGCCGGGTCGCCGACCTCGTCCTCGCCGCCCTCTCTCAGGCGCGGCCCGGCCCCGCCCAGGGGCAGGGGACGATGAACAACCTGACCCTGGCCAACGACGATTTCACCTACTACGAGACCCTCGGCGGCGGCCAGGGCGCCTGTCCCGACGCCGACGGCCCGAGCGCGATCCACGTGGCGATGTCGAACACGCTCAACACCCCGACCGAGGCGCTGGAGACCGAGTTCCCGCTGCGGGTGCGGGAGCTGGCCCTGCGCCGCGGCAGCGGCGGCGCCGGTACCCACCGCGGCGGCGACGGGGTCGTGCGCGAGATCGAAACCCTGGCGCCGATGCGCTTCAGCCTGATCACCGAGCGGCGCCGCCACCGCCCGCGGGGCGCCGGCGAGGCCGAGGACGGCGCCGCCGGCGCCAACCTCCTGAACGGGGAGCCGCTGCCGAGCAAGGCGGCTGGAGATCTGCACCCCGGAGACCGCCTGCGGGTCGAAACTCCCGGCGGCGGCGGGTGGAGTTAAGTCACATTTCCCAAATTTCGCAGTTTTTTAGTTGAGATTTCGCTGCACTCCTCTAGAATGCGCGCCTCCGGGCGGGCCTGAACAGCCTGTACAAGGCCTCGCAGTCACGGCCCGACCCCCAGAGACTCAACGAACGAACTTCCTGCTGGACCACTTCAATGCCGATCGCTCTAAAGGAATGGGCCGTAACGGTCCGCGCTCTCGCTGAGGGCGAGCAGCTGCTGACCCTGCGCAAGGGCGGCATCCGCGAGGAGAACAAGCACTTCGAGCTCGAGCACGAGCGCTTCTTCCTCTACCCGACCTTCGACCACCAGCGGAACAACCTGGTCCGCGAATCCCATCACCCGGAGCTGCGCCGGGCGCTCGAGGAGGGTGTCTGGCCCGACGAGGAGCCGCCGCCGAGAGCGCTGCTCCAGGACGGCGGCATCCCCCAGCCCGACCGCGTCCGCCTGCGCGCCTGGGCCGAAGTGGTCGATCACGTCACGATCAACGACCGCCGCAGCCTCGACGCCCTCTCTCCCTATTACATCTGGACCCCGGACTACGCCGAAAAGCGGCTGGCCTGGAAGCGCCGGCACCCGCTCCATGTGCTGCTGCTGCGGGTCCACCGGATCCCGCGCCCGGTCACCGTTCGCGTCCGTGACGAGTACCACGGCTGCCGCTCCTGGGTCGAGATCGATCGCGAACTGCCCTTCGAGGGCACCCCGGTGATGGCCGACGAAGAGTTCGACCGCGCGCGCGAAGAGATTCGCGACCGCGCCGGCGCCGGCGAACCCGCCCTCGTCTAGGCAACCCCACGCCTCGCTAGTCTCGCCTCGTGTCCTGGGTCGAGACCGAGTCCCTGTCGTTTACCGCGCGGCACGACTCCGACGATTCCGCCTTCGCCGAGCGCACGCTGGACCGGCTTGAGGAGCTGCGGCTGCGGCTCGAAGACCGCTTCGAGCGGGTGCCGGAGGAGGTGACGATCGTCGTCCACACCAACCCCCTCTGGCTGACCGCGGCCCACCCCTTCCTCCCCGCCGCCCGCTGGTCGGCGGCCCCGGCCGGTCGCCGCTACCTCGCCGGCTGGCCGATGTCGACCGAGCTGCACGTCCTGAACGACACACACATGGAACGCCGCGCCGCCGGCGACGATTCCTACGAAGCCCTGCGCGGCACCGCCGAGCGCCTCTACGCACAGATGACGGTTGCCGCCAACAACACCGCCCTCCCTCCCTCCTGGACCCCGCGCCGCTTCGCCCGCTACCTGCGCTGGGCCTGGCTGGTCGAAGGTGGCGCCCAGTACTTCTCCCGCCAGGTCGGCCTCTACCGCGCGGCGACGATCCGCCGCCTGCGCGAGAGCGCCCGTCCCTCCTTCCCGCCCTCGCGCCGCGACGCGGTCATCCTCGGCGGCACGATCTTCGACCTGCTGGAGAACGAGCGCGGACCCGAGGCCTGCGAGCGCCTCGTCGCCAAGCTCCTCCCCCAGGGTCCTGAGGTCCAGCTCGAAGACGCCTTCGACGCCCGCTTCCGCGACATCGAGGACGCCTGGCGCGACTACCTGCGCGAAATGGTCCGCGGCCCGGTCGCGATGCGGTAAACCTCAGTTCACCTGGGTCAGCAGCCAGAGCAGGAGGAAGCCGCCGACGGCGACGGCGATCAGCCAGAACAGCAACCGGCCCGGCGAGGGGCCGGGTCTTTCGCCGCGCACGAGGCGGCGTTCGCCCTCCAGCTCGGCGACCTCGTCGCCCTCGTCCTCGATCAGCACGTCGGCGAGGACCTCGCGGGCGCGCGGGGCGTCGCTGCGGTTGACCATCAGATCGCGTGGGCCGGAGGGCAGGAAGTCGGGGTTGTCGAAGCCGAGGCTGCGCTTGAGGACGCTGGGAATCCCGGCCTCGGAGAGCAGGCCCTGCAGCATCTCCCCTTCGATCTGGTTGCGGGCGAAGGCAACCTTGACGAGGTCGCCGCCCCCGCCACCACCGCCGCCTCCCCCTCCTTCGTCGCCGCCCGCATCCCCGCCGCCGCCGTGGGCGCCACGCTGATGCCCGCTCGGAGGGCGCCTAGGCGACGTCGAGGTCGACATCGGCGATCTTCAGGTCGGCCAGGTCAAAGGCCTTCACGTCCGGCGCCTCTTCGTCCTCCAGCGAGACGATCACGTAGGCCTGTTCGGGCCACATCCGCGCCTCGTTGACATCGGTCTGCGAGGGGTAGGCGGCGCTGCGGGTGTGCGAGTGGTAGATCCCGATCAGCTCGTCGCCGGCGTCTTCGATGCTCTTCAGCGCGTCGTACTGCCCCTGCGGGTCCATCTCGTAGCGGAGCGGGCTGGCCGCGGCGTTCTCCACCCGCACCACGCTGGTCGCCTCGCCGTCGCGCCCGCCGATCATCCCGCAGCACTCGTTCGGCAGGTCCTCGCGCGCATGCGCGACCATCTCGTCGATCAGGGCTCGGGAGATCTTCACGCGGCGAGGCTAGCGGACGGTCACTTCCTCCGCCGCGGATCCTGCTGGACCTGGTCCTTGCCGGGGCCGCCGTAGAGAACGTCCCTGCCCTTGCCGCCGCAGATCAGGTCGGGGCCGGCGAGGCCGCGGACTTTGTCAGCGCCGGCGAGCGCGACGATCACGTCGCGGTGCTTGGTCCCGACCAGCTCGTCGCGGCCGGCGGTGCCGACGATCGTCGCCTTCCGGCCGAGGCAGCGGCTGTGGTCGGTGCCTCCGCGCAGGGCGATCAGCCCGAGGCGCTTGGTCGCCCCGAGACCGGATTCGCCGAAGGCGACGATCCGCCCGGTCGACTGGATCCCGACCTTGTATTCGGGCGAGCCCCCCCGCCGTAGGGCAGGACGAGCCGTTCGCCGCCGTTGAAGGTCCGATCCCTGCCGCCGTCGGGGCGCAGGCGGAACACCGCTATCCGGCTCGCCCAACCGACGCCCACGACACGGCCCTTGGCGTCCACGGTCAGGTCCTCGGGGCTGAGAGAGCCGACCCGGTCGAAGAGCCGGAGTCCGCCGCCGCTGCCGAAGCTCGGATCGGCAATACGAGCCGGCCTACCACCAGACGGTGGAGTCCAGGTTCTCGATCTCCTCGATCGGCTTCGTGTAGACGCCGGAGGAGAGGTACTTCCAACCGTCGTCGGGGATCAGGAAGACGACGTTGCCGGAGTCGAGCTCGCCGGCGATGCGGTGGGCGATCGCGGCGATCGCCCCGGCGGAGACCCCGGCGAAGACCCCCTCCTCCTCGAGCAGCTTCTTGGTCCAGACGATCGCGTCGCGGTTGTCGACCATGATCTTCCGGTCGAGCAGGGAGAGGTCGATGATCGGCGGGATGAAGCCGTCGTCGAGCGAGCGCAGGCCCTGGACCAGCTCCCCCTGTTTGGGCTCGGCGGCGACGATCAGCGTCTCCGGGTTTGCCTCCTTGAGGCGGCGGCCGTTGCCCATCAGGGTGCCGCCGGTGCCGAGGCCGCCGACGAAGGCGGTGACCTCGTCCAGCTCTTCGAGGATCTCGACCGCGGTGCCGTTGTAGTGGGCGAGCGGGTTGGCCTCGTTGCCGTACTGGTAGGGCATGTAGAAGCCGGGGTCCTCGGCCATCTCCAGCGCCACCTCGACGGCGCCGTTGGAGCCCTTCGCCCCCTCCGAGTAGACGATCTCGGCCCCGTACATGCGCAGCAGCTGGGTCCGCTCCTCGGTGACGTTGTCGGGCATCACCACCTTCAGCGGGTAGCCCTTGCGGCGGCAGATCATCGCCAGGGCGATGCCGGTGTTGCCCGAGGTCGGTTCGAGAATCGTGTGCCCCGGCTCGATCGCCCCTTCCGCCTCGGCCGTCTCGATCATCGATTTCGCCACCCGGTCCTTGACCGAGCCGGTCGGGTTGTGCCCCTCGAGCTTGGCGTAGATGCGGACGTCCGGCTTCGGCGAGAGGCGCGGCAGCTCGACCAGCGGCGTGTTGCCGATCGACTCGACGATGTTGCCGAACCGGCCTCCACAGGGTCTGTTGAGTATCTGCTCGTGCGCCATCAGCCCGCCCTCACTTCAGAAAGTGTAGCGACGGTTGGCAACCCAGCTTGTAGGTTTGACGGGTCCGGCAAACCTGGATCGGAGGAAACGAATGAGAAAGACCCGGTTGACCGCGCTCTTCGCGGTCCTCCTGCTCGCACTCGCCTCTGTCGCGGCGGTTGGCTGCGGCGGCGGCAGCGATACCACCGGCAGCACCAGCGGCGGTGGCGGCAGCAGCGAAGGAGGCGGCGAACCGCTGACCGTCGGCTCAGACATCCCCTATCCCCCGTTCGAGCAGGGGAAACCCGGCCAATACACCGGCTTCGACATCGAACTGATGGAAGCGATCGGGGAAAAGATCGGCCGCACCCCGGAATTCCAGGACACCTCGTTCGAAACGATCTTCCGCGACGTCCAGCAGGGCAAGTTCGAAGCGGTGATCTCGGCCGCGACGATCACCGAAGAACGCGAGAAGGCGGTCGACTTCTCCAACCCGTACTACCTCTCCGAACAGGCGGTACTGGTCAAAGAAGGCAGCGACATCAAGTCGCTTGAAGACCTCGAAGGCAAGACCGTCGCCGTCCAGCAGGGAACGACCGGCCAGGAACTGGCGAAGGAAGAACTGGGCAGCAGCGAAATCCGGCCCTTCCCCGAAGGCCCTGACGCCGTCAACGCGGTCAAGTCGGGCACCGTTGAAGCCGCGATCATCGACGCCCCGGTCGCCCAGGACGCGGTCGAAAAATCCGGCGGCGTCGAAATCGCCGAAAAAGTCCCGACCGAAGAAGAGTATGGGATCGCCGTCGCCCAGGGCGAAACCGAACTGCTCGGAGAAATCAACAAAGGTCTGGAAGAAGTCCTGAGCGACGGGACTTACAAGACGATCTACGAAAAGTGGTTCAACGCCGAACCGCCGAAGGAGATCTTCTCGGCCAGTCACGAAGCGGAATAGCTACCCAGCGAGATTTGAGATGAGACGCGAGGGGCGCCATCATGGCGCCCCTTCGTCTTTCCGGGAGCGATTAGCAGGAGACAGAGATGAGCGAATTCTTCAACCAGTACTTCGACTTCAACTTCATGGGAGATCACTTCAATGAAGTCTTCGATGCCTTCCTGAAGAACCTCCTGATCTTCATCGTCGCCGGCGTCATGGCCCTGGCTCTCGGCCTCCTCCTGGCTCTGATCCGCCAGCTGCCGGGGAGTAAATTCATGCCCCTGAGGTTCGTCACGATCGCTTACATCGACGTGTTTCGAGCAATCCCGATCCTGATCATTATCCTGCTGATTTCCGGCGGGGTCCCGTTCCTCGAATTCCTGCCTAAAAACATCCGCATCCCGCACTGGTTCGGGCAACCCGACCCCTACTGGTACGGCGTATTCGGGCTGACCCTCGTCTACAGCGCCTACATGGCGGAGGTGTATCGCGCCGGGATCGAAGCGGTTCCCGGGGGGCAGGTCGAGGCAGCCCGATCGCTGGGAATGAGCCACTGGCAGGCCATGCGGCATGTCGTCGTTCCCCAGGCGGTCACCAAGATCCCGGCGCCGATGCTGAACGAACTGATCTCCCTGCTCAAGGACACGACCCTCGTCAGCGTCGTCGCCTTCGGGGAGGCGGCACTGGTCGCCAGGGAAATCCAGGCCGAAACCTTCAACGCATCCGCCTACGTCCTGGCCGGGCTCATGTTCCTCGTGATCACGCTGCCGATGGCCCGCTTGGTCGACAAACTCATCAAGCGGAACCAGGGCAAGATCACCCGCGGCTCTCACGTGGAGGTGGCCTGATGGCCGAGACGATGGTGAAGCTGCAGGGGATCTGCAAACGCTTCGGCGAGCTCGAGGTGCTGAAAGGCGTCGACCTCGAGGTCGGCCGCGGCGAAGTCGTCTGCATCCTCGGCCCCAGCGGCTCGGGCAAGAGCACCTTCCTGCGCTGCGTCAACCTGCTGGAGCCACCCGAGGAGGGTGAGATCTTCATCGAAGGCCACGACATCTGCAAGGGGCCCGGCAGCGGCACCGGCGAGCAGAGCTGGGAGCTGAACTACGTCCGCCAGCGGGTCGGGATCGTCTTTCAGCAGTTCAACCTCTTCCCCCACAAGACGGCGCTGGAGAACGTCACCCTCGCCCAGGAACGGGTGCTGGGGCGCTCCAAGCAGGAGGCGCGGGCGAGGGCGACCGAGCTGCTGGAGCGCGTCGGGCTCGGCGACAAGCTGGGTCAGTACCCGGAAACGCTCTCCGGCGGCCAGCAGCAGCGGGTGGCGATCGCCCGGGCGCTGGCGATGGACCCGCACGTAATGCTCTTCGACGAGGTCACCAGCGCGCTCGACCCCGAGCTGGTGAAAGAAGTCCTCGACGCGATGCGGGAGCTGGCCGAGGAAGGGATGACGATGATCGTCGTCACCCACGAGATCGGCTTCGCCCGCGAGGTCGCCGACCGGGTCGTCTTCATGGACGGCGGCGTGATCGTCGAGCAGGGCAAGCCCGCCGACGTCCTCGAGAGCCCCCGCGAGGAGCGGACGCGGCGATTCCTGGGCCTGGTCCTAGATCGCTGAGACGGCGAAAACCAAGCCTGTCAAGGACGCAGGGAGCGAAGCGTGCTCTGCACGTGAGCGACCGAGGACGCCGACAGGCGCCGGTTTGC
>CAMLHB010000012.1 GCA_946479725.1 uncultured Actinomycetes bacterium
CAGGACGACTTCCACTACATGTACAAGGGCCAGTGCCGCGCGATGGACAAGCTCGACCGCACGAACTCGTGGTCGCCGAACCTGAGCGACTCGACGCCGTCGGGCTCCGAGACGCTGACCGCCTACCGCACCGTGCACGGCATCGTCTACGCGCGCGGGACCGTTCACGGCAAGAAGGTCGCGTTCGTCTCGGCGCGCACCACCTACTTCCACGAGGCCGACAGCGCGATCGGGTTCTTCGACCTCAACGACCCGACGAAGGTGCACGACCCGCAGTCGTTCCGCCAGGCGGTCGGCGGGATCAACTTCCTCTTCAACTGGGCCTACATCGACGCCGACCACATCGCCTACCAGCTGAGCGGCTGGATGCCGCAGCGGGCCAAGAGGACGTCGCCCGACTTCCCGGTGCTCGGGACCGGCGCGTTCGACTGGCAGGGATTCGACCCGGACCTGCACACGGAGAAGACCGTGCCGCTGGACCGCCGCCCGCACACGGTCGACCAGAAGTACCTCGTCTCCTGGAACAACAAGCAGGCGCCGGGCTGGGCGGCGGCCGACGACAAGTACAGCTACGGGCCGCTCTTCCGCTCGCAGATGATCGCCGACAAGGTCAAGGCGGCGACCAAAGGCAAGAAGAAGATGACGATCGTCCAGCTGATCCAGGCGATGGAGGAACCGGCGACCCAGGACCTGCGCGGCTACCGGCTGCTGCCGACGATCTTCAAGGCGATCGGCGAACCGAAATCGAAGGCTCTGCGTCGGGCGTTCGTGACCCTGCGCACCTGGCGCGAACACGGCGCCCACAGGCGCGACCTCAACCGCGACGGCGTCTACGAGGAAAACGACGCGGTCGAACTGATGGACGCCTGGTGGCCGAAGCTGGTCGAGGGCGAGTTCAAGCCGGTGCTCGGGGCGCGCGCCTACTCGGCCCTGGAAGGGATGGTGCGGACCGGCAGCTACACCGGCGGCTCGCCGACCGAACCTGACTTCTCCGACGGCTGGTGGAGCTACGTCTCCAAGGACCTGCGGGACCTCTACGGCCCGAAGCCGAAGGCTCCTTGGAGTCGAGTGTACTGCGGCGAGGGCTCGAAGAAGCAGTGCCGGGCGATGCTGCAGCGCACCCTGCGGGCGGCGCTGAAGGTCACCCCGCAGCAGCTCTACGGCGGCGGCGACGGCGCCTGCGCCTCGAACCCGCAGCCCTCCTGCTTCGACCAGAACCGGCCGGCGGTGACCGGCGGCATCTCGATGCCCCCGTTCCCGTTCCAGAACCGGCCGACCTTCCAGCAGGTGGTGACGCCGACGCAGAAGCTGCCTCGGTGATGGGGGGAGGGGTCGGGGGTCCCCTCTCCCGACACATCTCGCTATGGCTCGATGTTGAGTGTCCTGAGAGGGGACCCCCGACCCCTCCCGGTGAGCGCCCCTGTCAACATCGTCGGCTATGGGCGAAGAGCTATTTGCGGCTGTCGACGCGTTCATTGGCGAGACGATCGTCGAGGAGGACGAGGGGTTGCGCGGGGCCGTGGAGGCTGCCGAGGCGGCTGGGCTGCCGTCGATTCAGGTCTCGCCGCCGCAGGGGAAGCTCTTGCAACTGCTGGTTCGGCTGGTCGGCGCCAGGCGGATCCTCGAGTTCGGGACGCTGGGCGGCTACAGCGCGATCCTGATGGCGCGGGCGCTACCGGCCGACGGGGGGCTGATCACCCTCGAGGCGGAGCCGGAGTTCGCCGAGGTGGCGCGGCGCAGCATCGACGCCGCCGGCGTGGGGGAGAAGGTCGCGATCCGCATCGGGCCGGCGCTGGAGGCATTGCCGGCGCTGGAGGAAGAGGCCGGCCCGCCCTTCGACCTCGTCTTCATCGACGCCGACAAGGTCAACACGCCCAACTACTTCGCCTGGGCGCTCGACCACACGCGCCCCGGCGGCCTGATCGTCGCCGACAACGTTGTCCGCGATGGGACCCTCGCCGACGCCGCCGACCCCGACGAGGCGACGCAGGCCCAGCGCCGCCTGCACGAGACGCTGAGGGGGGAGCCGCGGGTCAGCGCCACCACCATCCAGACCGTCGGCGTCAAGGGCTACGATGGCTTTCTCGTCGCCCTCGTCGAGCCTGCCTAAAAGCGCCTGATGACAAGGTGGGCGCCAGGCACCGTTGAGGCGTCGCCCCTGCTATCTTTCCCGGTCGGCCTTGTTGGCCGGTTGGTTGATCCTGCCGTCCGATTCATGGGGCGCGTGGGAATCCTGTTGTCGATACGAGATCCGGAGCAATGAAGGTTCGAGCTTCCGTCAAGCCGATGTGCGAGAAGTGCAAGGTAATCCGCCGCAACGGGGCGGTCCTGGTGATCTGCCAGAACCCGCGCCATAAGCAGAGGCAGGGTTAGCCGTGGCGCGGATCGCGGGGATCAACATCCCGGTCAACAAACGGGCTGAAATCGGGCTCACCTACATCTTCGGGATCGGCCAGTCGACGGCGAGGAAAATCCTCGCCGAGACGGGCGTCGACCCCGACACGCAGGTCAAGGACCTGACCGAGGACGAGGTCATGAAACTGCGCGAGGCGGTTGAGAACCGCGAGGTCGAGGGCGACCTCCGCCGCGAGCGCTCCCAGAACGTCAAACGGCTGATGGAGATCGGTTCCTACCGCGGCCTCCGTCACCGCCGCGGCCTCCCGGTCCGCGGCCAGCGAACCAAGACCAACGCCCGTGGCCGCAAGGGCCCCCGGCGCCTCAGCGTCGCCGGTAAGCGCAAGGTATAGGCAGACAGATGGCTGAGAAAAAACCCGCCAAAGGGCGCACGCGCCGCCGCGTCAAAAAGAACGTCACCTACGGGCAGGCGCACATCAAGACCTCCTTCAACAACACGATCGTCACCCTGACCGACACCGACGGCAACGTGATCGCCTGGGAGTCGGCCGGCTCGGCCGGGTTCAAAGGCTCCCGCAAGTCAACCCCGTTCGCGGCCCAGGTGACGGCCGACGCGGCCGCCAAAAAGGGCATGGAACACGGACTCGAGCGGGTCGAAGTCTTCGCCAAGGGCGCGGGTTCGGGCCGTGAGACCGCGATCCGCTCGCTGCAGGCCGCCGGCCTCGACGTCACCACCGTCAAGGACGTCTCGCCGCAGGCCCACAACGGCTGTCGGCCGAAGAAGCGGAGGAGGGTCTAATGGCTCGGGATACCGCCCCGCAGTGCAAGCAGTGTCGGCGCGAGGGCCAGAAGCTCTTCCTCAAGGGTGAGCGCTGCTTCACCGACAAGTGCGGCGTCGAGCGCCGCTCATACCCGCCCGGCGAGCACGGCCGCGGCCGCCTGCGCCAGAGCGAGTACCGGGTGCAGCTGCGCGAGAAGCAGAAGACCCGCCGCTACTACCAGGTGCTGGAGAAACAGTTCCGCGCCTACTACGACAAAGCCTCCCGCCAGGACGGCGTCACCGGCGAGAACCTGCTGCGCCTGCTCGAGTCCCGCTTCGACAACGTCCTCGTCCGCCTCGGCTTCGCCGCCTCGCGGCGCCAGGCGCGACAGCTGATCACCCACGGCCATTGGCAGATCAACGGCCGCCGCGTGAACATCCCCTCGTACCAGGTACGACCCGAAGACATCGTCTCGATCAAGGCCGGATCGAACGCCACCGACACGATCCGGCGGGCGACGGAACTCGTCTCCACGGTTCCCGCCTGGCTGCAGGCCGATCACGATGCCCTCACCGCCAAGGTCCTGCGCTACCCCGAGCGTTCCGAGATCTCGGCGCCGGTCCAGGAGCAGCTGATCGTCGAGCTGTACTCCAAGTAGTCCGGACAATCGTTTTCTGAACCACCAGAGCAAGGAACTCATGACCACCGATTTCCAGGTCCCCCGCATCACCTCCGAGAAAGTCGACGACCGCCGTGGCACGTTCACGATCGAGCCGCTCGACAAGGGCTTCGGCTACACGTTCGGCAACAGCCTTCGTCGCGTCCTCCTCTCCTCGCTCGGCGGCGCCGCCATCACCAGCGTCCGCATCGAGGGAGTGGCGCACGAGTTCTCGACCGTGCCCGGCGTCAAAGAGGACGTCACCGACATCATCCTCAACCTCAAGGACCTCGTCGTCCGCATGCACACCGATGCCGACGAGGTCGAGGCGCCGCTGGTTGCCACCGGCCCCGGCGAGGTGAAGGCGAAGGACATCGACCTGCCCTCCGGCGTCGAGATCCTCAACCCCGACGCGCCGATCGCGACGCTCGAGAAAAAAACCAAACTCGAGGTCTACCTGACGATCGGCCGCGGCCGCGGCTACTCGCCGGCCGAAGAGAACAAGTCCGACGACCAGCCGATCGGCGTGATCCCGATCGACTCGATCTTCTCGCCGATCCGGCGCGCCTCCTACGCGGTCGACGCCGCCCGCGTCGGCCAGCGCACCGACTACGACAAGCTCAGCCTCGACCTCGAAACCGACGGCTCGATCGAGCCGGGGGCGGCGCTGCGCGAGGCCTCCGAGATCCTGATCAAGAGCCTGGCGATCTTCACCGATGCCGACCGGGTCGAGGAGCTGACCGCGCGCGAGCCGGTGCCGGCGGTGCCGAGCGACGGCTTCTCCGCCGCCGGCGACGGCGGTGTCGCCGCCGCCAACGGCCTCGACGAGATCCTGATCGAGGAGCTCGAACTGGGCGTCCGCTCCTACAACTGCCTGAAGCGGGCCGGCGTGCAGACCGTCGGCGACCTGGTGCGCAAGTCGCGCGCGGAACTGAACGCGATCCCGAACTTCGGCCAGAAGTCGATCGAGGAAGTTATCGAGACCCTGCACTCCCGCGGTCTGGACCTGCAGGCGGACTAGGGACTCGACGAGGGCGGGGGCGGACCGATGCGGCACAAAAAGAAGCGGAACAAGCTCAGCCGCGATTCCGCCCACCGCGAGGCGCTGCTCTCGAACCTCTCGAAGCAGCTGATCGAGCACGAGCGGATCCAGACCAGCCAGGCCAAGGCCAAGGCGGTCAAGCCCGAGGTCGAGAAGCTGATCACCCTCGCCAAACGAGGCGACCTCCACGCCCGTCGCCAGGCTCTCGCCACCCTTCACAACGACAAGTTCATCGTCCACAAGCTGTTCGACGAGGTGGCGCCCCGCTACGCCGAGCGCCCCGGCGGCTACACCCGCATCGTCAAGCTCGGCCCGAGGAAGTCCGACTCGACCGAGATGGTCTTCCTCGAGCTCGTCTAGCCGCCGCAAGCTGCCCCAAAAACAGGCTGGGTAGGGGGAGAGTCGCAGGGGTTGGCGACTTGTAGGGGCTATGACCCCCAAAACTCGCCAGTCGCCTGCCTCGGGGGTTGCTGAGGATGTTCGGAGCGCCGAGACGTGGCGGCTCGCTCGGCGACAGCATTGGGTGATCGCGCGGACTCAGCTGCTGGCGCTGGGATTTTCTTCGGAAGCGATTCGACATCGAATCGAGCGCGGTCGCCTGAACCCGGTGCGGCGGGGTATCTACTCCGTCGGGCGCCCCTCCCTCACCCAGCATGGCCGTTGGATGGCTGCGGTTCTGGCCTGTGGCGACGGCGCGGTCCTCAGCCATTCCAGCGCGGCGGCCTTGTGGCGCATTGGGTATGAGCGGCGCTCCGAGATAGAGCTCTCCCTACCCAGCCAGTCCCATCGCGAAGTTCCCGGCCTTCGGATTCATCGCAGGCCTTCGCTCGATGTCGAGCGAAGCACCGCCACGCGGCACCACATCCCGGTCACCACTCCCGTCCAGACCTTGATCGACATGACCCTCCGCCTCGACCGCCGCGGCGTCGAGCGGATGATCAACGAGGCGGACAAATACGACCTCGTCCACCCGCCCGGGCTGCGAAATGCCCTGGAGGAGCGAGTCGGAGAGTCCGGAGTAGCGAGACTCCGCCACATCCTCGACCGCCGCACCTTCCGCCTGACCAAAGAGGAGCTTGAACGGCGCTTTCTCCCCCTCGCCCGCAAGGCCGGGCTCCCCACTCCGCTCACCGGCCAGTGGCTCAACGACTTCGAAGTCGACTTCTACTGGCCCGAACTCGGTCTGGTCGTCGAGACCGACGGCTTGCGCTATCACCGCACGCCGGCCGAGCAGGCTCGGGACCGGCTTCGCGATCAGGCCCACACCGCCGCCGGCCTCACCCAGCTCCGCTTCACGCACGAGCAAGTTCGTTACGAACCCGACTATGTGGTGCGGATCCTTGCCGCAACCGCACGTCAGCTGTAGCTGACGGACTCGAGGTAGAGGCCGTGAGGGGGAGCGGTGTCGCCCGCCGCGGTTCGCGGCGCGCCCTCTAGAAGCGCGACGAAGCTCTCTACAGCTCTGCGGCCGGAGGCGACTTCGAGCTGGGTGCCGACGAGGACGCGGACCATGTTGCGCATGAAGGCGTCGGCGGTGATGCGGAAGGAGAGGATGTCGCCTTCGTTGGTCCAGGAGGCGGCGAGGATGTCGCGGTCGAAGCGGACGTGGTCGTTTTGGGTGGGGGTGAAGGCGGTGAAGTCGTGGTTGCCGGGGAGGGCCGCGGCGCAGGCGTCGAGCGCCTCATGGTCGACCCGGTGCGGCCACCAGAGCGCCTTGCCGAGCTCGAACGGGCTGGGCGCGCTGCGGGCAAGGAGGCGGTAGCGGTAGCTGCGCGCCCTCGCGTCGTGGCGGGCGTTGAAGCCGTCGGCGGCCGGCGCCGCGGCGGTGACGGCGACGTCGTCCGGCAGCAGCCCGTTGAGCCGCCGCGACAGGTCATGCGGGGGGTCCGCCGGCGTATCGAAGCTGGCCACCTGCCCGAGGGCGTGGACGCCCGTGTCGGTGCGCCCGGCGACCGTCAGTTCGACCGGTTCCCGCAAGACCGTCGCCAGCGCCGGCTCCAGCTCCCCCTGCACGGTCCGCTGGCCGGGCTGCCTGGCCCAGCCGCGAAAGCCGGCGCCGTCGTATTCGACGTCGAGCCTGACAGTGGTCATGGCGGCAGTATCTCCGAACCCTAGAATCGGGTTGGTGCGCATCCTCCTCACCAACGACGACGGGATCTCGGCGCCGGGGCTGAACGCAGCCCGCCGCGCCCTGGTCGAGCTCGACGGGGTCGAGGTCGACGTCATCGCCCCGGACTCCAACCGCAGCGCGATCGGGCGCGGCATCACCACCCGCTCGCCGCTCACCGTCGAGGAGGTCACCTTCGATGACGGCCGGGTCGGGTACGCCACCGACGGCACCCCGGTCGACTGCGTCCGCTTCGCCGAGCTCGGCCTGGTCGGCGGCCGCCCCGACCTGATTGTCTCCGGGATCAACCACGGGGCCAACCTCGGCGACGACATCACCTACTCTGGAACGGTGGCGGCGGCGCTGGAGGGGATCGTCCTCGGCATCCCGGCCATCGCCGTCTCCCAGCAGTCCTCCGCCGGCGGGCTCGGCTACGTCAGCGGCAAGTTCGACTTTACGGTCGCCGCCCCCTTCACCGCCCAGCTGGTCAGCCGCCTGCGCGAGGAGTCGATGCCGGAGGCGACCCTGATCAACGTCAACTGCCCCTGCACCGAGCCGACCGGGGTCGAGGTGACGAAGCTCGGCAAACGGATCTACAACGACGAGTTGAAGCTGGTCCGCGAGGCCGACGGGCGCAAGCACTATGAGATCTACGGCTGGCAGCCCGGCTATGAGGAGATCGAGGGAACGGACCTTCACGCGGTCGCGAACGGGCGCATCGCCGTCACCCCGATCCACTTCGACCTCACCGACCACGGCGGCATCGAGCGGCTGTCCGCTTGGGGCTTCGAGGAGATGCTGGCGGCGAGCGCGGCAACGGCGTGAGCACCTCTCACGAGCAGCGCGCGGTGGAGCTGCGGGAGCTCCTCGCCCAGCACAACCACCTCTACTACGTCCTCGACGACCCGGAGATCGGCGACGACGAGTACGACGCGCTGCTGAACGAGCTGCGGGCGCTGGAGGAGGAGTATCCGGAGCTGCGGACGCCGGACTCGCCCACCCAGCGGGTCGGGGCGCCGCCGCTCGACCGCTTCCAGCAGGTCGAGCACGCCGAGCAGATGCTTTCGCTCGGCAACGCCCGCAACGAGGAGGAGCTGCGCGGCTGGGAGAACCGGATCGCCAACCACCTCAAGCGGATGGACATCGCCGCTTCGGAGTTCAGCTACACGACCGAGCCGAAGATCGACGGTCTCGCCGTCACCCTCACCTACGAGGACGGGGTGCTGGTCCGCGGCGCCACCCGCGGCGATGGGCGGATCGGCGAGGACGTGACCCAGAACCTGCGGACGATCGGCTCGGTGCCGCTGCGGATCAAGGGCGAGGCGCCGGAGCTGATCGAAGTCCGCGGCGAGATCTACCTGCCGATCGCCGCCTTCAAAGCGCTGAACGAGCGGCGCGCCGAGGCCGGTGAACCGACCTTCGCCAACCCCCGCAACTCGGCCGCCGGCTCGCTCCGCCAGCTCGATCCCGCGCTGGCCGCCGAACGGCCGCTTTCGACCTGGTTCTACGGGATCGGCGCGGTGCGCGGCCTCGACCTGCCGACCCACATGGACGAGGTCGAATGGCTGACCGACCGCGGCTTCAAGGTCAACCCCGACACCGATCACCACCAGGGGGTCGAGGGGGTCGTCAAGCGCTGCCGCTGGTGGGAGGAGCGCCGCGACGAGCTCGACTACGAGATCGACGGCGTCGTCGTCAAGGTCGACGAGAAGGCCCTCTGGCGGGAGCTCGGCGTCGTCGGCCGGGAGCCGCGCTGGGCTATCGCCTGGAAGTTCCCGCCGACGACGGCGACGACGCAGCTGAAGAAGGTGGTCTGGAACGTCGGCCGGACGGGCCACCTGGTCCCATTCGCGATGCTGGAGGCGGTCCACGTCGGTGGCGTCACCGTCACCACCGCCACCCTCCACAACGAGGAGGACCTCGCCCGCAAGGACGTCCGTGAGGGCGACGAGGTGGTGGTGATGAGGGCCGGCGATGTGATCCCGCAGGTGGTCTCGCCGATCATCCAGCGGCGCCCGAAGCGGACGCGGAAACCGAAGCCGCCGAAGAAGTGTCCCGCCTGCGGCACCGAGACGGTCAAACCCGAGGACTCGGTCTTCACGATCTGCCCGAATCGCACCGGCTGCCCCGGCCAGTCCTTCCAGGCCGTCAAGCACTTCGTCAGCAAGGGGGCGATGGACATCGACGGGATGGGGGAAAAGCAGGCGCTGCGCTTCCTCCAGGAAGGCCTGATCGCCGATGTTGCCGACATCTACGACCTCACCGAGACCCAGCTGGTCGAGCTCGACCGTTTCGGCGAGACCTCGGCGCGGAACCTCGTCGCCTCGATCGAGGGCTCCCGGGGCCGCCCCTTCAAACGCGTCCTCTACGCGCTCGGCCTCCCCGGCGTCGGCTTCGTCACCGCCGAGGCGCTGGCCGACCACTTCGGCTCGATCGACGCCCTGCACGAGGCCGACCCCGAGCAGATCGAGGAGGTCGAGGGAGTGGGCCCGATCATGGCGGTGCAGATCAGCGAGTCGATCACCGACGACGCCACCTGGGCGCTGGTCGAGAAGCTGCGCGAGAAGGGCCTGCGGCTGGAGGCCGACGCCTCCGAACGGCGCCAGGAGGGCGGGCCGCTGGAAGGGAAGACCGTTGTCCTCACCGGTACCCTGCCGAAGCTGACCCGCGACGAGGCCGCGGCCATGGTCAAGTCGGCGGGCGGCAAGGTGACCAGCTCGGTCTCGAAGAAAACGGACTACGTCGTCGCCGGCGACAACCCGGGCTCGAAGCTCGCGAAAGCGGAAAAATTCGAGACCGAGATCCTCGACGAGGCGGGCCTGCGCGCGCTCGTCAGCCGCTAGCCGTTCAGTAGCCGGCGACGGCGCCGGCGATCCGGTCTTGGTCGAGGTGGGCGAGGCCGAGGTTGCCGACGCCTGCCATCAGGATCGAGAAGGCCATCACCCGGCCGCTGCGGTTGAAGCAGTAACCGGAGAGGTTGCTGACGCCGCTGATCGTCCCGGTCTTGGTCCGGCAGCGGCCGTAGGCGGCGGTCCCCTGCATGCGGCTGGCGACCGTCCCCTCGTGGCCGGCCAGGGCGAGGTCCTGGATGAACTCTTCCCCGGCCGGGTCTTGCTGCATGCCCAGCAGGAGGTCGACGATCTCGCGCGGGCTGGAGCGGTTGCTGCGGGTAAGGCCTGAGCCGTCGACCGCCTGCACCGCGGCGCCGTGTTCCCGCGCGAAGGCTTCGACCACGTTCGTCCCCGCGGCGGTCGTGCCGGCGCCGCCGAATTCCGCTCCCAGCAGCTTGATCAGGGTCTCGGCGAAGAAGTTGTCGGAGTAGACGTCGGTGAGGTTGACGATGCGATCGAGGCTGGGGGAGCGCAGGAGGGCGACGCGCTGGGCGTTCGGCGGCGTCGGCCGCACGGCGACCTGCGCCGGCACGCGGATCCCGGCCCGGCGCAGGGAGGCGGCCAGCTTCGTCGCCGCCAGCTTCGCCGGGTTGGAGGAGAAGCCGCTGGCGCTGGTGGAGCCGCGGAAGCCGGAGTTGAAGGCGAGGCCGGAGAGGGGGCCGATGTAGGGGCTGGTCGCGTAGCCGGAGTCGGCGACGCCGCGGCGGCGGTCGAAGATCGTGTCGTCGGCGTAGAGGCGGCCGGTGATCGCGGTGATTCCCGCCGCCTTCAGCTGCGGGGTCACGGCGAAGATGTTGGTCCCGAGACCGGCCAGGTAGCTGTCGTAGAAGGCGGGGGTTCCGAGCGTCGGGTCGCCGCCGCCGCGCAGGTAGAGGCTGCCGTGGAGGACCCCGTTGGCGTCGACGCGGCCGTCGCGGAAGACCTTGGTCAGGATCCGGTGTTCCGGGCCCAGCTTCGAGAGCGCGGTGGCGGTGGTGAACAGCTTCATGTTCGAGGCCAGCGGCCGCGTCCGGTTGGGGGCGCTGGCGCAGAGGACCTGCCCGGATTCGGCGTCGGCGACGAGCAGGCTGCTGGCCGAACCGCCTCCTTGGTGCAGCCAGGCGCGCATCTGGTCGCAACTGGGGCTGGCCGCGGCGGCGCTCGCCAGCAGCAGGAAAAGGCCTGCTGAGGCGACCAAAAGCGGGAGCAGGATGCGTTTCACCGGGTTTCCCAACACGCGAGACGTGGAAGGTAGCGGTCGAGGATGACCTCCTGCCCTGGAATACTGCATGTATGGGTGAAGTCGTAGACATCGAGTCCAAGCCGCGGAAGCGGAAGGGCCGACGCAAAAAGCCCTCGAAGACCGCCCTCGTGCTCGGCGGCGGCGGCTTCACCGGCGGCGTCTACGAGATCGGCGCCCTCCGCGCCCTCGACCTGCTCGCCGTCAACAGCACGGTCAACAACTTCGACGTGTACGTCGGGACCAGCGCCGGCTCCTTTGTCGCCTCGATGCTGGCCAACGGGGTCACCCCCGAGGAAATGATGCAGGTGATCAATTCCGACGACGATCTGGGCCTCGAAGACCTCGACCTCGACAAGGTGCTGAAACCCAACTACCTCGGTTTCCTCGCCAAAGGGGCCGCGCTGCCGCTGCGCTCGCTGGAGCTGCTGCGCTCGCTGGTCCGGATCGGCCAGTTCTCGGCGATGGACATCGGGGTCGGCCTCGCCGAGGCGCTGCCGACCGGCCTCTACTCGGGCTCGGGGATCGCCGACTACGTCGAAGACGCGCTCAGCGAAAGCGACCGGGTCAACGACTTCCGCCTTCTCGATCCCGAGCTCTACCTCACCGCCACCGATCTCGACACCTGCGAGCGGATCGTCTTCGGCGAGGACGGGTGGTCCGACGTGCCGATCTCCAAAGCAGTCGAGTGCTCGACCTGCCTGCCGATCGTCTACAAGCCGGTCGATCTGAAGGGGCGCCAGTTCGTCGACGGCGGCATCCGCTCGACCACCAACGTCGACATCGCGGTCGAAAAGGGCGCCAAGTTCATCGTCGTCGTCAACCCGCTGGTCCCCTACGTCAATGACTTCGAGAAGACGATCCCGACCGTCTTCGGCCGCCGCGTCCGCCGCGTCTCCGACATGGGCCTGCCGGCGATCGCCAACCAGACCTTTCGCCTCATCGCCCACGCCCGCCTGCACCAGGCGGTGGAGCAGTGGCAGGAGAAGTACCCCGGCGTCGACATCGTCCTGCTCGAGCCCCAGCCCAACGACGAGCTGATGTTCGGCACCCCGATCATGGACTACTCGCGCCGCCTCAAGATCGCCCGGCACGGCTTCGAAACCGTCACCGCCGCCCTCGCCCAGGACTACGACCGCTACGCCGAGATCGCCGAGCGCCACGGCCTCGAAATCTCCGAGCGCCGCGTCCGCCGCGTCGTCGAAAAAGCCTCCGAAGAGGAGCCCGAGCAAACCTCCGCCTGGCGCCGCGTCCTAGAGCAGACCACCTCGGTGCTGCTCAGGCAGTCCGGCGAGGCTTCTTAGCGGCCACGGCGCTACTTATCGCTACTTGCAATAATTGCAAGTAGATGAGTACCGTTGATGCCGAAAGGGCTCTGAACGAGGTTTCCGCCCCTGACGTGGGGAGGGAGCTGCTGGACCTTGACGAGGATCAGTGGCTCGAGCGTAAGTCTGCCCGCATCTCGCCTCGGAGCCTCGCCGATACCTTGATCGGCTTTGCCAATGCGGATGGCGGGATCGTGGTTGTGGGCCTGCATGACGAAAAGATTGAGGGAACGGAGGCCAGCACCTCGCGGCGAAATTCGCAGATGCAGGCGCATATCGACTTCTGCAGTCCGCCGGTGCGAGTTCGCCACAGGCTGGTCGAGTGCATCAACGAGGAAGGGGCGCCAGACAAGCTCTTGGCTATCGAGGTTGCAACGGGCGAGACCGTTCACGCCAACGGAAAGGACGAGGTTTACCTCCGGGTCGGCGACGAGAACCGCCGTCTCAGCTTTGTCCAGCGACAGGAGCTTCTCTTCGACAAGGGGCAAGCGACCTACGAGACCCGCCTTCTTGCCGGAGCGACCCTGGACGACCTCGAGCGGCCTTTGTTGGACGGGTACGCCGAAGCGATTGGCGCCCCCGATCCGCTGAGGTTGCTGAGGGCTAGGGGTCTCGCAGACGACTCTCAGCTGACCGTTGCGGGAGCCCTGCTGTTTGCGGCTTCGCCTCAGGAGTTTTTGCCGGAGGCGTTCCTACGGGTTCTGCGGTGGCGAGGGCGAGAGCGAGGGTCTGGCGCTCGACAGCAGCTCTTACAGGACACGCGTGTGGAGGGACCGATCCCAGAACAGCTGATGGTGGCGAGGAAGCATGTTCAGCGGTTGCAGCCCACCCGCCGCGCCCTGCAATCAGACGGCAGGTTCGGCGATGTTCCGCTGATTCCCGAAGATGCCTGGCTGGAGGGCATCGTCAACGCCGCTGTCCACCGTTCGTACAGTGCGGCTGGTGATCACATCAGGGTAGAGGTGTTTGACGATCGGATCGAGATTTCGAGCCCCGGAAGGTTTCCGGGCCTGGTGGATTTGAGCGAGCCCCTCGAGACGGTGCGATTTGCGCGCAATCCTAGGATCGCCCGCGTTTGCGCGGATCTCAATTTCGGCCAGGAGCTGGGCGAGGGAATCCGCCGCATGTTCGACGAGATGCGACAGGCGGGGCTCACCGATCCGGCCTACCGCCAAACGGCGGGGAGCGTCGAGCTGACCTTGCTGGCGGAGCCGGTTGATCGCAGGCTGGAGGCGCGCCTGCCGGAGAACGCCCGTCGCATCATTGCTGCGCTGCGTGAGGGGGAACGGCTCAGCACGGGGGAGGTGGCAGAGGTGTTGGGCGTTTCGCGACCCGTGGCGCAAAAGGAGCTTGGCCGCCTCAGGGAGGCCGAGATCGTCGAATGGGTCGGCAACTCCTCGCGAGACCCAAGGGCGTACTGGCGCCTTCGGCCTACTTAGAACCTACTTGCAACTACTTGAAAGCAAGACTTGAAACCCTGGGCGAGGCGCCGGGCTAAGCCGCGTAAAGCTGCTCGATCGCGTCTTCGTGCTTCTGGGCGACGACGGCGCGCTTGACCTTCAGGGTCGGGGTCAGCTCGCCGGACTCCTGGGAGAGGTCGTGGGGGAGGATGGAGATCTTCTTGACCTGCTCGACGCGGGCGAAGTTCTGGTTGATCTTCTCGACGTGGGCTTCGAGAGCGGCCTTGACGTCGGGGTTCTGCGCGAGCTGGGCGGGGTCCTCGGGGAGGTTGTGCTCCTGGGCATATTTGACCGCCTCTTCGGGGTCGAGGGTGACCAGCGCCACCAGGTAGGGACGGCGGTCGCCGACGACGACGCACTGGGAGACCAGCGGGTGCTGCTTGATTTCGGCCTCGAGGTTGGCGGGGGTGATGTTCTTGCCGCCCGCGGTGATGATGATGTCCTTTTTGCGGCCGGTGATCTTGATGAAGCCGTCGGGCTCGATCTCGCCGATGTCGCCGGTATGGAGCCAGCCGTCAACGATCGTCTCTGCCGTCGCCTCCGGGTTCTTGTGGTACCCCTGGAAGACGTTCGGCCCTTTGACGAGGATCTCGCCGTCGTCGGCGATTTTCACCTCGCAGCCCGGGAACGGTTTGCCGATCGTCCCGACCTTGAAGTCCTCGGGGGTGGAGATCATCGCCGCGGTCGAGGTCTCGGTCATCCCCCAGCCCTCCAAGACAAGGACGCCGGCGGCGTCGAAGAAGCGGAGGATCTCGGGATTGATCGGGGCGGCGCCGGAGACGGCGAGACGGATGCGGCCGCCGAACAGGCCGCGGATTTTCGACAGCACTTTCTTGTCAGCGAAGTCGTACTGGCGCTGCAGCAGGAAACCGGGCTTGCGGCCCTCGCGTTCGGCCGCGCGCATCTTCTCGCCGACCTTGATTGCCCAGTTGAAGATCGCCTTTTTGGCGCCGCCCTCCTTCTCGATCGCGCTGGTCGCGGCGGTGTAGATCTTCTCGAAGATCCGCGGCACCGAGGGGAAGTAGGTCGGTTTCAGTTCGGCCAGGTTCGGGAGGATCTTCAGCGGGTCGCGCTCCCAGTAGGCGAGCGTGGTGCCGAGGTCGAAGGTGCCGAACTGGATCAGCAGGGCGAAGGAGTGGGCGAGCGGCAGGTAGAGGTAGGCGACGTCTTCGTCTTCGATGACGCTGACCCCGTTGACCATGTTCAGCATCGCCCGGTAGTTGCCGTGGCTGATGATGCAGCCCTTCGGCGGCCCGGTCGTGCCCGAGGTGTAGATGAAGGTGCAGATGTCCTCCGGCGTCACCGCCTCGTACAGGGTCGCCCAGGTGGCGTCGTCGCCGCCGGTGCCCTTGGCCGCCAGGTCCTCCATCGAGATCGCGTCCTCGGCGCTGCCACTCATGAGCACGATCTGCTCCAGCTTCGGCAGCTGCTCGCGGACCGCCCGCACCTTCTCCAGCTGTTCGGCGTCCTCGACGACGACGACCTTGGCGTCGGAGTTCTCGAGCACGTAGCGGCACTCCTCGGGGGAGTTCGTCTGGTAGATCGGGACCACGGTGGCGCCGATCGAGAGGGCGGCGAAGTCGAAGTAGGTCCACTCCGGCCGGGTGTTTCCGAGAATCGAGACGCGGTCGCCTTTCTCGACACCCAGGGTGACTAGGCCGAAGGCGAGGGGGCGAACGATCTCCCGCACGTCATCGAAGGTCTTGCTGACCCACTGCTCGCCTTCCTTGTAGCGGACGGCGACTTTGGAGCCGTACTGAGCGGCCGCTCGCGGCAGCAGGTCCGCAATCGTCTTCGAGTTGGTACCTCTCCCCGACATCTGCCGGGGGAGTCTAGTTCAGCGCTGCGCCTGGCGGGCGGCCTGGCGCGAGCCGCCGGCGACGAGGCTGCGGAGGGAGACTTCGAAGAGGGTCCTGTCGATCCTGCCGTGGTAGATCGGAACGCCCATTTGCACGCATTTCCCGATCACCTCCTGTCGCTCCATGTGCAGATGATCTGCGAGCTCGGCGGGCGTCAGGTGATGGGCCATCGATGACCTCCAGGGTCGTTGAAAATGGGTAGCCCATGTCTACCGCCGGCGCCGGACGCCGTCAACTGGGAAAATGTGTCGGTGTCCTCTGAAGTTGCCGTCAAGCCGCTTCCCCAGCGGGGCAGGCTCTGGGTCGTCCTCCTGCTTGGGCTGGGCCTGTTCGCGCTCGGCTACACGATCGTGCAGATGTCGACGCGGAAGCCGGGCAGTCCGGTCGTCCACCTCGCCGGGATCGAAGACGCCCAGGGCCTCTTCGGCGGCGTCCCGCAGGAAGGCGATCGTCTCGGCTCCGACGACGCCCCGGTGACGATCCAGGTCTTCAACGACATCCAGTGCGACAGCTGCCGCGACGACTTCCTCGAAACGATTCCCCGGCTGACCGAACGCTACGCGCGGTCGGGCGAGGTGAAGCTGCTCTGGCGCCACTACTCGAACAGCGTCAACCCCGAGCAGCTCGGGTTCTACGGCGCCGAGGCGGCCGCCGAACAAAACTACGGCTGGAACTACATCTACCTCTTCTTCCGCAACCAGGACGAAGCCGAACGGGTCGGGATCGACGACGACTACCTGGCCTCGGTCGCCGGCGGGGTGGAGGAACTCGACATCGAAGAATGGGAAGAGGACCTGGAAAAGAACGGGCAGAAGGGCGGCCCGATCGAGAAGCGCCTCGAAAGCTACGAGGAACTGGGACGCAACCTCGAAATCCGCACCGGCCAGGGGATGGTCGTCAGCGGATCGAACGGGACCGTGACCCTGCAGGAAGGACCGTCGCTGGCCGAAGTCGAAGCGGCGATCGCCGAAGTCGAATAGCCCTTCCGAGATCGACCCTGCTAGAGCGAGGTCAAGTGCGTAGCGGTGTTAGGCCACCCGGCGCAGGCGTGCCCGCGGCGCGATCACATCCCGCCATTCGGAGTCGACGATGTGGGCGGGCGAGGTGGTGGCGAGGAAGTCGCCGAGAATCGCCGCCAGCCCCTCCGGGTCTTCGAGGTTGGGGAAGTGGGCGGCGCGGGGAAGGGTCTCGAAACGGCAGTTGGGGATCGAGCGCTCGGCCTCGAGGCCGTGCTCGAGCGGGATCGTGCGGTCGCGCTCGCCCCAGACGATCAGCGTCGGCATCTCCTTCAGCAGGTAGAGGCGGTCGGTGGCGCCGACCTTCTGCCCCTGGACGTCGATCACCGAGCGCAGCGTCTGCAGGAAGGCGCGGCGGGAGCCGGGCTCCTGCAGCGGCCCCAGCGCCCGAGCGACCGCCTGCAGGTAGACGCCGGTGGCGTGGCCGCGCTTGCGCAGCTTGGCCCCGCCCGCCGCCAGCGCCCCGACCAGCCGCGGCCGGGTCGCCAGCCGCAGCAGCGCCGCCGAGCCGGGCAGCGCGGCGCCGCGCAGCAGCGGGCTGACATCGTGCCCGAGGCCGCCGCTGGAGACGAGCACCAGGCGCTCGGTGCGCTGGGGGAACTGGTAGAAGAACTGCATCGCGACGCCGCCGCCGAGCGAGTGCCCGACGATCGTCGCCCGCTCGACCCCGATCGTCGTCAGCAGGTCGCGGATGCTCGCCGCGTGCGCCCCCAGCGAGTAGTCGCCCCGGGGCGTCGCCGCGTCGCCGTGGCCGATCAGGTCCGGCGCGATCACCCGGTAGGAGCCGGCCAGCTGCTGCGCCACCTGCTCCCAGTGCCGGGAGGAGTTGATCATCCCGTGGATCAGGACCACGTTCGGTCCGCTGCCAAGGGTCCGGTAGACCGCGCGGTGCCCGTGCAGGTTCGCCTCGTGGACCTCGAAGGCGGGGGTGGGGGACATGTCGAGACACTAGCGAGGCCGCGGGCGGCGAAAGCTGAAGTTGGGCAGCGAAGTCGGCCCCACGCCGCGAACGACGCTTTTTCGAAAGTCCTTCGTGGGCGCGCATATGCCGGTGCGGGCCTCCGGGGCGGCTGAAACGGATTCCGAACTTGCTTTTCGCATCGGCTAAGAGATACTGGCCGAATGATCAGTCAGCTCTATCTATTCAAAAGAGGATGAGTTGTGCGCCTTCTGGCTACGGCCCTGGCCTCCGCCCTGCTGGCTTTAATCGCCCTCGCGGCTGCTGACTCGGCCTCGGCCACGAATCTCTGCACAAACGCCGGCTGCACCACCGTTTACCCGGTCGGCACGAAAGTCACCTACACGCTGAAAGCGGGCACCTCGATCCGCTTCACATCGGGCACCAGCACCCTCGGCACATGCACGGGTTCGACTATCAGCGGCAAAACGTCAAACGAAGCGGGTGCCATCGTCTCCAGCAACATCGAAGAACTCACCTGGACCGGCTGCAGCCAGGTCACGAAAACGATCAAAAACGGCTCGCTGGCGATCGCGTGGAGCTCGGGGACTAACGGCACCGTCTCCGGATCGGGGACCGAAGTCACAGTTTTCGTCTCCCTCTTCGGCACGAGCTGCACCTACGGCACCGGCGAAGGCACGACCCTCGGGACCTTGACCGGGGGAGAAGAACCGGTGCTCGTGGTCGCGGCCACGCTGAAAAAGATCGCCGGCACCTTCGTCTGTCCGGCCACCGTGGTCTGGGATGCCGAATACGTCATCACCGCCCCTCACGCGCTGTTCGTCGGCAAAGCGGGAGGCAATCAGGAATTCGTCACCAAGGAAGGGTGGGGGCAAGGGAACTCGGCATCCCCGAACCTGGTCGGTTGCTTCACAGGCAATACGGTCAACTGCGCAACCGGCAACCTCGTTGAGGAACAGATGGATTTCGCGCTCGGCGGTCGCGGTCCCGCCCTCGCCGCCACCCGTGCCTACAACTCCCAGGCTGCCGCGGAAGCGAAAGAAGCGGGTCCCTTCGGCTACGGCTGGACCGGACCTTACGGCGCCCGTCTGGAAGTGAACAAAGAAGCCGGCATCGTGACCGTCTACCAGGGAAACGGCGCTGCCGCCGTCTTCTATCTCTCCGGCGCCACCTACGTCCCCGCCGCCTGGGGGCAGGCGACCCTGGTCAAGGAAGTGGTCGAAGGCAAAGACGTCTACCTCTTCACCCTGCCCAACCAGGAAAGGCTCAAGTTCAACTCCGAAGGGAAGCTGACGGAAGTAAGGGACCGCAACCTCAATCTCCTCACGCTGACCTACGTCGAAGGCAAGCTCAGCACGGTCAAAGACGGCGCCGGCCGCGAACTGAAATTCGCCTACACCGGATCGCAGGTGAGCAGCATCGAAGACCCCTTGGGGCGCAAAGTCTCATATGGCTACGAAGCCGGAAACCTCATTTCGGTGACCCTCCCGGGCGTCGAAGCCGCACGCTGGAAATTCAAATACGACGCATCCCACCGGATGACCGAACTGACCGACGGGCGCGGGGGCGTGCAGAAACTCGAATACGACGAAAAAGGCCGGGTCAAAACACAGACCGATCCGCTCGAACGCAAGACGAAATTCGAATACGGGGAAGCGGCCGGGAAAAGGACCTCCACGATCACCGAGCCGAATGGTGCGGTCCTCTACCAGACCTTCAACGAAGCCGGGGAGCCGCTGGAAGTGGTCGAAGCCAAAGGCACCGCCCTGGAAAGAAAAGCGGTCAGCGAATACAGCACCTCCTTTGCCTTGACCAAACTAACCGATCCCCTCAGTCACTCCACCACCTACGAATACGACGCCGAAGGCAACCGCACGCTCGCCAAAGACGCCGAAGGCAATGAACGCAAATGGACCTACAACAAAACCCACGACATCGAAACCGAGACCACGCCCCGGGGCGAGAAAACGACGGCCAAACGCGACGCTCACGGCAACGTGGAAGCGATCGAACGACCCGGGCCCGCTGAAACCACGCAGAAACTCACCTTCAAACATGCCGAAAACGGCGATCTCGAATCGGTCACCGATCCCCTCGGCCGTGAAACCAAATTCGAATACGACACCTACGGTGACCGCAAAGCGGAAACCGATGCCGAAGGCGACAAGAGGACTTGGACCTACGACAAAGACGGGCGGGTCGAAAGCGAGGTCAGCCCCCGCGGGAACGAAGAAGGAGCCGAAGCCTCCAAATTCACGACGACGGTGGAACGCGATCTGCAGGGGCGCCCGATCAAGGTCACCGATCCCCTCAAACACGAAACCAGCTACGCCTATGACGGGAACGGAAACCTCGAATCTCAGACCGACCCCAACAAACACGCGACGAAATACACCTACGATGCCGCCGATCAGCGGACGAAAGTCGAAGCGGCCAACGGGACGAAATCCGAAACCGCTTACGACTCGATGGGGATGGTCAAAAGCAGGACCAACGGCAACGGCAAAACGACCAAATACGAACACAACCTGCTCGAGCAGCTGACGGAAACGATCGATCCGCTGGAACGCAAGGTCACGCGGGAATACGACGCCGCCGGCAACCTGGAAAAGCTCAAAGACCCCGAAGCCCGGACCACGACCTACAGCTACGACAAAGCCGACCGGCTCTTGAAAACGAGCTACTCGGAAGAAGCCACCCACGCGGTCGAATACGAATACGACAAAGACAGCAACGTCACGACGATGAAAGACGGGACCGGAACGACGAAACTGGTCTACGACGTTCTTGGCCGGCCGACGGAAGTCGAAAACGGGAACAAAGAACTCCTCAAATACGAATACGACCTCGCCAACCTCCCGACCAAAATCACCTATCCGAATGGGAAATCGATCAGTCGCGAATTCGACAAAGCACTGCGCCTGACGAAAGTCACCGACTGGCTCGGCCGCTCGACCACCTTCACGTACAACCGCGATTCGCAGCCGAAAGCGACCGTCTTCCCCACCGAAGCGACCGACGAAGACGTGGCCGAATACAGCACGGCGGGAGAACTCAGCAAACAGACCTTCAAGAAGGGCTCGGAAACGCTTGCCTCGCTTGCCTACACCCGCGACAGCGCCGGGCAGCTCGAATCGGTGACGCAGACGGGGCTGCCGGGGAGCGCGACGACGGCCTACGAATACGACAAAGGGGACCGCCTGATCAAAGCGGGGGGCAGCGCCTACGAATACGACAACGCCGGCAACCCGACCAAAATCGGCACGACCACCTACGAATACGACGCTTCTTCAGAGCTGAAATCCGGCGGCGGCGTGACGTATTCCTTCGACAAATTGGGCGAGCGGACGAAAGCGGCGCCGGGGTCAGGGCCGGCCACCACCTACGGCTACGACCAAGCCGGGAACCTGATCTCGGTCAAACGCTCCGCCGAAGGCGAAGTCTCGAAAATCGAAGACTCCTACGCTTACGACGGCAGCGGGTTGCGGGAGTCCGAGACGATCTCCGGTACCACCAATCACCTCGCCTGGGACGTCGCCGAAGGGTCCCTGCTCTACGACGGCACCCGCTACTACATCTATGGGCCCGGGAGTCTGCCTTTCGAGCAGATCGCAGCCGAAACCCCCACCTATCTGCACCATGACCAACAGGGCTCGACGCGCCTCCTGACCAGCCAGGCAGGGACCACCTCCGGCGCCTACACCTACACGGCGTATGGCTCAACCGAAGGCCACACCGGCACTGCCACGACCCCTCTTGGCTATGAGGGTCAGTACACCAGCTCGAATACCGGCCTGATCTATTTGGGGGCAAGCGTCTATGACCCGACGACGGCACAGCACATGAGCGGTGACCCTCAGGGGAAGGGGGGAGAAGGCTACGTTTTCGCAGGCGCCAACCCGCTGAACGGATCGGATTCGGGCGAAGCACAACCACCTCCCGAGGAGATTCAGTGGCAACCCGTGGTCTCGGAGTGGCGCCAAATCAACGGGGTCGGCCACGAGGTCTGGGAGATTTACCACAAAGGCTCCCTGTACCGATTGATCAACGGATGGCTCTGGCGCTTCGTCGACAACGCCTGGGTTCTGGCTCCCTCTCCTCCGGGGTTTCCTGAGCCCGGCAAATTGGTGTTTCCCGACCATATCTGGGGCGCGGCGCCAGAGCGGCCCTTGCCGGCTCGCCTGTCGATTTCGCCGAAACCGGTACCAGAGCCGTTCAACTATTCGTCCCTGGTGATCCCGCCCAGCGTCTGGACCCCTGGTCCAATTCCAGACCGGTTCCAGGGGATCCTCGACTTCGCGGAGCGGCACATAGTCACGTTCAACGTGCCGAACAACCCGCGCATGAAAGGCGGGGGGTTCTCGATTGGGGTCGGAGTCCAAGTTCCGCTCCCCGTCTGGGGCTGGAGCAAACGAAGATAGGCAGACCCAAGAGCCGCCGGCGACCAAGCCAAGTAGTTATCGGGGCGATCGGTTAGAAAACCAGATGTGGGGGTCTACTGATGTCCGGCCTGATCCTCAGCCTTAGCTTTACCGCAACTTGGTGCACACGATTCTGTCTCGGGAGGAGATGCGATGCGGCGTTTGAGCAGGAAGGGCTGGCTGATCGAAGCATGGGCATTCATCGCGGTAGCGGTAATCGCGTTCGTGGCGGGACTGCTGATCGGCGATCTCGGCTCATCCCCGAAGACCGAAACCATCCACGCCTCCGCGACGGAAGCCGAAGAAGCTTCCACCCAAGAAGCAGGAGGAGAACCGGCAACCGGCGGTGGGGCCCAGGTATTCGCCGCCAACGGTTGCGGGAACTGCCACACCCTCGCGGCGGCGGGTTCGACCGGTGAAGTCGGGCCGAACCTCGAAGAATCGTTGGCACCCGACGACGACACCGCCGGCATCGAAGAGATGATCGTCCAGCCCAACGTCGAGGTGATCGAAGGCTATCCGCCGAACGTCATGCCCCAGGACTACGGCGAATCGCTCTCGCCTTCCGAACTCCACGACCTCTCCGAATTCTTGGTCGAAAGCACGCCGGCGAAGCCCTGACGCTCATCGGGGCGCCCGGATTTGAACCGGGGACCTCACCGACCCGAACGGTGCGCGCTACCAGGCTGCGCCACGCCCCGAGAGGGGGGATTATCTCAGAAGCGGGAAGGGGGGCGCCGATGAGGGGGTGGCGCTACTTTGGGGCTGGACGCGGTTCCAAGCGATGACGATGGCGCGCAGGCTGATCCCGATCGTGGTTTTGGCGCTGCTGGCGATTTGGCCGGCGGCGGCTCAGGGCTACCTGCCGCCGGGGTTCATCGGGGTCTCGCCGCAGAACGCGGGGACGGCGAAGGACTACAGGCTGATGCGGGAAGCGGGCGTCTACAGCGTCCGCATGCCGCTCAACTGGGGCGCGGTGGAGCCGCAGAACCCGGCCTTCTCCGAACGCGACTGGGAGGGGTTCGACCACGAGGTGCGGCTGGCGGCGCGGGAAGGGATCGAGATCTTCCCCTTCATCGCGGGCTCGCCGGAATGGGTCGCCTCGCGGGGGATCGACCTGCCGGTCGCCAATGCCTGGCAACGTCGGGCCTGGGCCTCCTTCGTGCGGGCGGCGGTGCGGCGCTACGGGCCAGAAGGCTCGTTCTGGCGCGAAGAAGCCGAAGAAAACGAACTGCCCTACCTGCCGATGCGGCGCTGGGAGATCTGGAACGAGGAGAACATCGTCACCTTCGCCGCCCATCCGGAACCGAAGCGCTTCGCGGTCCTGATCCGGATCGCCGGCCGCATCATCCATCGCGAAGCGCCGGGCTCGAAGGCGATCGTCGGCGGCCTTTTCGGCCGGCCGCTGCAGATCCCGCCCAACGTCGCCTCCGGCGACTTCCTCACCCGCCTCTACCGCGCCCGGCACGTGAAGCCGTTCTTCGACGGCGTCGCCCTCCACCCCTACGTCGCCGACGCTCGGGCGATGGGGTCGCAGCCGACCAACCTGCGGCGAATCATGCGCCGCCACCACGACGGCGCCACGCCGCTCTACGTGACCGAGCTCGGCTGGGGGTCGGAAAGCGGGCCGACGCGCTGGCAGCGCGGCCTCTGGGGTCAGGCGTACCAGCTCTCCAAGGCCTTCTCGATGCTCTCCGCCAACCGCACCCGCTGGAAGGTCCGCGGCGCCTGGTGGTTCACCTGGACCGACGAGGGCGGCAGCTGCGTCTTCTGCCACTCGGCCGGCCTGCTGACGGCGAAGCGGGAAGGCAAGCCCGCCTGGTACCGCTTCAACGAATGGACCGGGGGGGACGCCGAGACCGTGCCGCGGATCGGCAGCGACAAGCCCGGCCAAGGCGAGGAAGCCAGCGCGGAATAGTTAGGCTCCCGCTCGAACTTCCAATCGAGATAAAGGAGTTGCGATGGCTTTCTCCGTACCGGACCTGCCGTACCCCTACGACGCGCTCGAGCCTCACATCGACGAGGAAACGATGCGCATCCACCACGACAAGCACCACCAGGCCTACGTCGACAAAGCCAACGCCGCCCTCGAGGGCACCGAGTGGGCCGACCGCGACGTCGAGGACGTCCTCCGCAATCTCTCGGCGCTGCCGGGCGACAAGCAGGCCGCGGTCCGCAACAACGCCGGCGGCCACTACAACCACACCCTCTTCTGGCAGATGATGAGCCCCGACGGCGGCGGCGAGCCGGGCGGCGACCTGGGCTCGGCGATCTCCGAGACCTTCGGCGGCTTCGACTCCTTCAAGGAGGAGTTCAAAAACGCCGGCATCGCCCGCTTCGGTTCCGGTTGGGCCTGGCTGGTCAAGGACTCGAGCGGCCTCGCCGTGATCTCGACCCCGAACCAGGACTCGCCGATCTCCGACGGCACCACGCCGCTGCTCGGCGTCGACGTCTGGGAGCACGCCTACTACCTGAAGTACCAGAACAAGCGCCCGGAATACCTCGACGCCTTCTGGAACGTCGTCAACTGGGACTACGTTGGAGAGCGGTTTTCCTCGTAGGCCCGTTCGTCGCCTCAGGGACTTCCGCCATGGCGTGCTCGGCGAGTGCGGTGATCGTCAGGCTGGGGTTGACGCCGACGTTCGCCGGCACCGCCGAGCCGTCGCAGACGAGCAGGTTCTCGTAGCCGAAGACCCGCTGGCGGGCGTCGACGACGCCGTCCTCGGGCCCGTGTCCGATCACCGCCCCGCCGAGGATGTGGGCGGTGGTCGGCACGTTCAGCAGCGCCTCGGTCATCGAGCTCTGGGCGATGCCGCCGGTGCGCTTGGCCAGCCATTCCGCCGCCTCGTTGGCGATCGGGATGAAGGTCGGGTTCGGTTTCTCCGGGTCCTGTTCGGTCTGCAGCCAGACGTTGCCTGAGCGTTTCAGCTTCGGGCGCAGGGCGATCGCGTTGTCGAGCGT
>CAMLHB010000013.1 GCA_946479725.1 uncultured Actinomycetes bacterium
GTCGACGCGGGCGGAAGAGAGCGGCGCGGGCTGGCCCGTCATCCGCTTCCTGGTCGCCGGCGCCTTCGCCTGGATCGCCTCCCTGCTGACCCCGCTAAGCAGCATCGAGCAGCTGGCGATGTGGGCGGGCTTCATCGCCCTCGACAGCGCCTGCCGCGCCCTCCTCTCCCCCTACCTGGAGCGCCTCAACCCGCAGGAGCGTTGGGTCCTGGTCGGTGACGAGGAGGTCGCCGACCGCCTCCGCGCCTACGCGCCGCTGCGCAAGTACGCCCACGTCGTCGGCACTGTGCCGCCGGCCGAGAAAGACCCCGGCACCGCCGGCCGCGTCGCCGCCCTCGAGGTGGTCGAGCGCTACCACGCCGACCGGGTCGTGATCTCCAGCCAGCACGCCGACGACGAAGGGCTGCTGGAACTGGTCCGCGCCTTCAAGTCGATCGGCGTCCCCGTCAGTCTTCTCCCCCGCCCCCTCGACCTGCTCGAGGCCCAGTCGGCGACCCCGAACCGGGTCGGCGGCGTGCCGCTGATCGAGGTCGAGGCGCTCGCCGCCCGCGGCGCCATCCCCTACAAGGGGCCCGACCGCCGCGCCATCCGCAGGACCAAGGTCAGCGTCGTCGTGCCGGCGATGAACGAGGAGGGCAACATCGGCCAGGTCCTCTCCGAACTGCCCGACGGCCTGCACGAGGTGATCCTCGTCGATGGCAACTCCAAAGACCGCACCGTCGAGGCCGCCCAGCGTGGCTACCCCGGCATCCGCGTCACCACCCAGAGCGGCCGCGGCAAGGGCGACGCCTTCCGCACCGGCTTCGCCGCCGTCACCGGCAACCTCGTGGTCATGCTCGACGCCGACGGCTCCGCCGACCCGGCCGAGATTCCCCGCTTCGTCGAAGCGCTGGAGGCGGGCGCCGACTTCGCCAAGGGGTCCCGCTACATGGACGGTGGCGGCAGCGCCGACATCACCCGCCTGCGCAGCCTCGGCAACTCCGTCCTCAGCGGCACCGCCAACATGCTGCACGGAACCGAGTTCACCGACCTCTGCTACGGCTACAACGCCTTCTGGGCCCGCTGCCTCCCCTTCATCTCCCTCGACGTCCCCGGCTTCGAGGTGGAGACGCTGATCAACCTCCGCATGGCCTCGGCCGGGATGAAGATCATCGAGGTCCCCTCCTACGAGAAGGAGCGGATCTCCGGCCAGAGCAACCTCAAGACCTTCCGCGACGGCTTCCGCGTCCTCGGCACCATCTTCAAGGAGGCCCGCCGCCGCCGCAACCTCCGCCACCCCCGCCACCACGTGGCCCCCGAGGTCGCCGAGCAGCGCTCTCGCGCAGCGGCTTAGAGCCGGCTCAGGGTTGACAGCTTTTAAATGAAAGCTGTCCGCCCTTGAGCGTCTGCCGGAGCTCGATCGCTGGAGCGTTGGGTGGCCCTCTCACAGAGGCTCCTGAGACCACAAGACGCGCCCAGCACGCCGCCCCCGCTGCGCGACGGTCTCTGGGAGAGGGCCACCCAACGCTCCCCCTCTCAAGCCTTCCTGCAGATGCTTTAGCGCGGTGGGGGCTGGATCGGGCTTTGGGTGATGCCGCCATAGAGGTTGGGGCGGTAGGCGGCGGGGTTGATGCCCTTGCGGAAAGCGTTGCTGGCCTTCTTGCTGCGCTCGATCGGCCAGTTGGTGCCGCGGTCGTCGACGTCGTACCAGACGATGGCGCGGATCTTGCGGTACTTGTGGCGGACCTTGCCGAGCATGTCCTTGATCCAGGCGGCCTTGCTGCCGCCCTTGTCGCTGGAGGCGACCTCGGCCAGCATCATCGGCTTGCCGGGGGCCACCTTCTTGACGATCCGGTGGTAGGTGCGGTGAAAGACCTGGTTGAAGCTCTGCCAGCCGGGTGAACCGCGACGCTTGCCCCAGTTGAAACCGTCGAGGGCGGTCCAGTCGACGTAGGCGTCGCCGGGGTAGAGCTCACCGAGCGGGGTGAGGCTGTTGTAGAGGTCGACGTTGGGACACCAGACCCAGGTCGCGTTGGTGGCGCCGACCTGGGCGAAGATGTCGTGGACGTGGCGCCAGGCGGCGACGTACTGGCCCGGGGTGTTGCCGTTGATCCCCTCCGACCAGGGGAACCAGAAGCCGTTCATCTCCCAGTCGAAGCGGAGGAAGAAGGGCTTGCCCCATTCCTTCGCCTTGGTCGCGAAATCCCGGATGTAGGCGTCATAGCGCCCGTCGATGATCGTCCCGAGGCTGAATTGCGTCTGGTCCGCGGTGTCCGGGCTCGCGGTCGAGTTCCAGCTGAAGACGGGGATCGCCCCGTAGCTGCGCACATTCTCCAGCGGGGTGCTGGGAAATTTCGTCATCGTGCAGCTGGAGCCGTCGCATTCGGCGAACGGCGAGCCGAACTCGATCAGCGAGAGGCCCTTGTCGGCGATGTTCTGGAAGCGGTAGACCGGGTTCATGTCCCAGGGCGCCGCTTCGCCGGTCATCTGGTCGCCAATCTGGGCGCCCCAGTAGACCGAGGCCGGCGGCCGCTTCTTCGCCGCCGCGGCGCCGGGCGCGAGCAGCAGCGAGGCGGCGAGCAGGCAGGCGCCGGCCCACAGCAACCGGTGCCGCGCTCTTCCGCTCTTCGCTTTGATCTTCATCATCGTCTCAGCGCTTCAAACCCGGCCGAGGGCCGCTTGCTGCGCCCTCTCGGAGCTTCATACGTACGGCGCGCCCGCCGGGATCAGCGTGGCGGCAGGATCGGACTGGTGGCCAGTTCCCCGTATCGGTTGTTTGCATAGATGCCCTTACGGATCCCCTTGGCAAACGCCTTCGTCGCCGGCCCCGAGATCTCCAGCGGCCAGTCGACCCCCCGGTCGACCGTATTGAAGTAGACCAGAGCGCGGATTCGCGGGTATCTACGGGGGAGTATTTCGAACATCTTGCGCAGCCAGGCCGCCTTGTGGCCGCCGAAGGAGCTGGTGGCGAACTCACCCAGCATCATCGGCTTGCGCGGCGCCACCTTCTTCACCACCTGCGTGTAGGCCGGGTCGAAGAGTTCGCGGAAGCTGCGCCAGGGCCGTGAGTTGACCGGGTTGCGGCCCCAGTTGTAGGCGTCGAGGCAGGTCCAGTCGACGTAGGCGTCGCCGGGGTAGAGCGGCTTCAGCGGGTTCTGCCTCAACCGTTTCGGGGTGTCGGCATAGGGGCACCAGACCCAGGTCGCGTTGGTGGCGCCGACCTGGGCGAAGATGTCGTGAACGTGGCGCCAGGCGGCGACGTACTGGCCGGCCGCGTTGCCATTGGTGAGCTCAGACCAGGGGAACCAGTTGCCGTTCATCTCCCAGTCAAAGCGGAGGAAGAACGGGTGCCCCCATTCGCGCGCTTCGGTGGCGAACCGGGAGATGTAGGGGTCGAGGGCGCCGCTGGCGATCTTCGCGAGCTGGAAGTCGGGCTGTTCGGGGCCGGTGCTCGGGGTCGTTTCGGAGCCCCAGCTGAAGAGCGGGATCGAGCCGTGGCCGCGGATGTTGTCCATCGCTTCGGTGGGGAACTCGTAGTCCTGGCAGGGCCGGCGGGTGCAGTCGCGCCAGGGAGAGGAGAACTCGATCAGCGACACCCCCTTGTCCAGCATCTGCTCGAAGTAGGCGACCGCGTTCATGTCCCAGGGGGCGCCGGTGCCGGTGATCTGGTCGCCGATCCAGGCGCCCCAGTAGGCGGGTTTGGGCTTCGCCTTCCGCGGGTGGTGCGACTGCTGGTGCTGCTGCTGCGACGCAGCCGTTGCCCCCACCGCCAGCAGGCCGCAGGCGAACAGGGCGAGGAGCAGTGCGGCGAGATGCGCTGGGCGGCGGCGCTTCGAGTCAGGGCCGGAGAACAAGATCGGCAAGTGTAGGGAACGACCCTGGCGTCACCCGCCGGCTCAGCTGGGAGGCGGGATCGCCCCGCCGGAGAGCCCGCCGTAACCGGCGCCGACGTAGACCGGCTGCCCGATCCCTTCGGCGAAGGCGCCGGTGGCCGGAGCGGAGGTCTCGATCGGCCAGTCCATGTTGTCGTCGAATTTGTCGAACCAGAGCAGGGCCCGGACCTGGCGGTATTCGCTCGGGACGCGGGTCAGGGCGTCGCGGATCCAGTCCGCCTTCGAGCCGCCGTGCTCGCTGGAGCCGACCTCGGCCAGCATCATCGGCTTCGAGGGGGCGACGCTTTCGGTGACTTCGCCGTAGGTGCGGCGGAAGAGCTGGTCGAAGGTGCGCCAGCCGCGCGGCGAGGCCGGGTTGGTGCCCCAGTTGTAGCCGTCGAGCCCGGTCCAGTCGACGTAGGAGTCGCCCGGGTAGAGCGAGGAGAGGTCGGTCATCGAGCCGCCCGGGTCGACGAACGGGCACCAGACCCAGGAGACGTTGGTGGCGCCGGCGGCGGCGAAGATGTCGTGGACGTGGCGCCAGGCGGCGACGTACTCGCCGGGGGCGTTGCCGTTGACGCCCTCGGCCCAGGGGAACCAGTTGCCGTTCATCTCCCAGTCGAAGCGGAGGAAGAAGGGGTGGCCCCATTCGCGGGCTTCGTTGGCGAACTGGGCGATGTATTCGTCGTAGCGGCCGGAGATCACGTCGGAGAGCTGGAAGTCCGGCTGGCTCAGGGTCGAGGGGATCGCCTGACTGCTCCAGCTGAGGACCGGGATCGAGCCGTGGCCGCGGATGTCATCCATCGGCGTGGTCGGAAACGAGTAGAAGGAGCAGCCCGAGCCGCCGCACTGGGCGAAGGGCTGGAAGAACTGGACCATCGAGGCCGACTTGCCTGCATCGGCTTCGAAACGGGAGACGGCGTTCATGTCCCAGGGCGCCTGATCGCCGGTCAGGTGCGAGCCGATCGTCGCGCCCCAGTAGAGCGGCTGTGCCGGGCCCTCGGCGACGGCCTTGCAGCGGCCCCGCGCCCGCGCCAGCCTGCGGCGCTTGGCGGTGCGGGCGACGCAGCGGTTGGGGCCGACCAGGGCGCGGGCGTCGGCGACGCGACCGTGCTTCGTCCCCTGCCCGGCCGTCGGCTTCCCGCCCGAGCCCGCGAAAACGGTCCCAGCGCCAAACAGCAGCATCGCAGCGGTCATCCACAGCAGGTGGGCGACGACTCGGGTCGGGAAGCCTTGGGCCATAAGAGCCCATCGGCCTCTCGTCCACGCCTTTCAGCCGTCCAGCCACACCTGGACGAATGTCCAATTGCGCTGCAACGAAGCTGAATTAGCTGAGCGGGAGGATCTTGGTCGGGCTGAGGCCGGCGAAGGTGTTGCCGACGTAGGCGCTGCTCTGGATCCCTTCGCGGAACCCCTGGATCGCCGTGGAAGAGGTCTCGATCGGCCAATCCATGTTGCTGTCGTATTTGTCGAACCAGAGCAGGCCGCGGATCTGCGGGTAGTCGGTCGGCAGCTTCGCCAGCATGTCCTTGATCCAGGCCGCCTTGGAGCCGCCGTACTCGCTCGAGGCGACCTCGCCGATCATCATCGGCTTGCCGGGGGCGATCGTTTCGACGATCTTCTGGTAGCTCGCCTTGTAGACGGTGTCGAAGCTCTTCCACTTGTCGGGCTTGGCCGGGTTCGTGCCCCAGTTGTAGCCGTCGAGGCAGGTCCAGTCGACGTAGGCGTCACCCGGGTAGAGCGAGGCCAGCGAGGTGCTGCCGCTGTACTCGACGTTCGGGCACCAGACCCAGCTGGCGTTGTTGGCGCCGACCGCGGTGAAGATGTCGTGGACGTGGCGCCATGCCTTGGCGGATTCACCGGGCAGGTTGCCGTTGACGCCCTCGTGCCAGGGGAACCAGTTGCCGTTCATCTCCCAGTCGAAGCGGAGGAAGAAGGGATGGTTCCAGGCCTTGGCGGCAGTGGCGAATTCGCGGATGTAGGAGTCGTAGCGGCCGGAGATCACGTCGGAGAGCTGGAAGTCGGGCTCTTCCTTGGTCGAGGGGATCGACTGCGAGCTCCAGCTGAGGACCGGGATCGAGCCGTGGGTGCGGATGTTTTCCAGCGGCGTCGTCGGAAAGTTGTAGAAGGAGCAGCCCGGATTGCAGTTGGCGAAGGGCTGGAAGAACTGGACCATCGAGACCTTCTTGCCGACGTTTTCCTCGAACTTGGAGACCGCGTTCATGTCCCAGGGGGCCTGGTTGCCGGTCAGCTGCGAGCCGATCGTCGCGCCCCAGTAGATCGGGCCGCTGCTCGGGGCCGGGGTGGGCGTCGGAGTCGGTTCGGGGGTCGGTTCCGGTTCCGGGGTCGGCGTGGGAGTGGAGGTGCTGTTGGAGACGGTCACCGTCACCTGCGTCGTCGCCTTCACGCCTTTGGCGCCGTAGGCGGTGGCGCTGAGGGTGTGGGAGCCGTTGGCGAGCTTGGTGGTGTCGAGGCTGCCGGCGAAGGGAGCGCTGCTGTCGCTCCAGACGGCGGTCCCGTCGACGACGAATTCGACCTTGGTCGGCGTCCCGGCGCTGACCCCGATCGCCCAGACTACGGCGCCGCTGACGGTCTGGCCGTCGGCCGGGCTGGTCGTCGCGATCACCAGCGTTTCCTTGCTGGTCGTGGTCTTGACCCGCGAAGAAGAGGTGGTCGTGGTGCTGGTCGAGGTGGATTCGCCGCCCAGCTTCTTCGCCGGTCCGATCCCTTCGGCGCCGGAGGCGCCGGGTGCCAGCACGCCGGTGGTCCCGAGGAGGACGAGGGCGGTGACGAGGAGGCGAGAGCGGAGCATGCCCCGCTCATCGACTCACCCCTCCACGGCTTCAGTTACCCCCTGGTCTGGTGGACTTTGTGCCGATGGCGAGCGCCCATTATTAAGTAGCGACCCGTAGAGGTCGAGCAGCGCCGTTGCGCACTCGTCCCAGGAGGTGAGGCCGGGCGAGCGCTGCGGCAGCGGCTTCGCCAGCTCCTCCAGGGCGGCCCGCGCGATCTGCTCCGGCGTCGAGTCAAGCGGGATCCCCCGCCCCAATCCGTCCTCGGCTATCTCCCGCAGGCCGCCGGCTTCGGCGACGAGCAGGCGGCGGTGGGCGGCGGCGGCCTCCAGCGCAACCAGCGGGTGGGACTCGAACTCGCTCATCAGCACGACCAGGGAGACGCCGCCGAGCAGTTTCGCCATCCCCGCGGGGTCGCCGGAGGGGACGCTGGTCACCTCCACCCGGTCGGCGACGCCGAGCTGCTCGGCCTGGCGCCGCAGCTCCTCCTCGTAGGGCCCCTTGCCGACGATCAGCAGCCGCGCCTCCGGCTCGCGCGCGAGCACGTGCGGGAAGGCTTCGAGCACGCGGTGGTGGCCCTTGTAGCGCTCGAGGCGCCCGATCGAGGCCAGGGTCGGGGTCTGCGGCTCAGCGCCCGCGAGACCGGCGTCGGAGAAGCTGAGATCGGTCCCGTTGGGGATGAAGGCCCAGCGCTCCTGCGGAACCCCGAGGGCGGCGCCGTACTCCTCGATCTCGAAGCGGGCGATCGCCACCAGCCGCGCCGCCCGCCGCAGCAGCGGCCGCAGCAGTCGCATCTGCACCCCGCGCGAGCGGTTGCGCAGCTGCGAGGAGTGGCCGCCGCCGTGAAAGGTGACGACGAAGGGCACGCCCAGCGTCAGCGCCCGCAACATCGCCAGCGGCGCAACCAGAGTGTGGTAGCTCTGCAGGTGGACGAGGTCCCACTGCTCCCGCCCCATCTCGCGCCAGAGCGCCGGCGCCAAGTGCCAGTCACGACCGCGCGGCCAGGCGCGGACAGTGCGGATGCGGACGCCGTCGCGGGTCTCGTCCCGCGCCTCCTTAAGCTCCGGGTCGGTGCAGAGGACCTCGACGTGGACCCCGGCCGCGGCCATCCGCCGGCTCACCTCCATCACGTGTCGCTCCACCCCACCCTGGGCGAGCGGGCTGCGCGGGGTCACCATCAGCACCCGCGGCGTCGCGCCGTTGGCGCCGGGGTGCGCCGCCGAGGTGTCGTCGGGCTTGGCGATCCCGCTGCGGACGCGCAGGTAGTCGACGCTGGTCGCGGCGAGGCCGACGACGATCATCGCCGCCCTGCCGATCCCACCGGCGTCCCCCTTGAAGGTGTCGCGGAGATCGTGCAAGACACCGAGAGGCAGCGTCCGCCGCACGTAGGAGCGCTCGGAGGAGAGCCCGTCGTCGGCGCCGACCATGCCGGTGAGGACGGCCTTCGAACGGCCCTCGGCGCGGCAGCGGTCGAGGAAGTAGCTGAACTTGCCCCGCGACGGCGGCACCACGTGTTCGACCTTGGCGGCCGGGTCGTAGAGGATCTCGGACTGCGGCCAGCGTTGGTGGACACGGATCGAGAGGTCGGTCTCCTCGCAGCCCACCGGGAGGGTGCCGACGCGGCCGAGGTCGTGGCTGAAGCCGCCGACCTCGAGCAGCGGCTCCCGGCGGAAGGACATGTTGGCGCCGACCAGGTTGCGGACCGGCGAGAGCTCCTGCGGCATCCCCGAGTGGGTGCAGCCGACGACCCAGTCGAACTCGGGCGGGAACCAGCCGGGTTGCCCCTCGAGCCAGCGCGGCCGGACGGCGCCGCCGGCGCCGAGCACGTTCGGGTCGGCGTAGGCGGCGGCCAGGCGCTCGAGCCAGTGGCGGTCGGCGATCGCGTCGTCGTCGAGGAAGGCGACGACCTCGCCGCCGGCCTCGGCGACGCCGGTGTTGCGGGCGCCGGAGAGCCCCTGCCGCTCGCGATTGGCAACGATCTTCAGGTCGGGCCAGAGGCGCCGGGCCTCATCCAGCAGCTCGGGGTTGTGATCGATCACGAGGACGACCTCGTGCGGCGCCCGGGTCTGCGCCCGCAGCGACTCGACCGCTTCGCCCATCACCTCGAGCCGGTCGAAGGTGAAGGCGCAGATGACCACCGAGATGGTCGGCGGAGTGGCGGGGCGCTCAGCGCGGGGGTCGCTTTGCACCGGCGGAATTCTGGCAGGCCCACCGCCCCTCCTCGTGCGAGGCTTTGCCGGTGCGAGTGATGATGCTGGCCCAGTCCTTCGCCCCGATCGTCGGCGGCGAAGAGCGCGTGGTCGAGGACCTGAGCCGGGAGCTGGTCGCCCGCGGCCACGACGTCTCGATCGCGACGCTGCAGCAGCCCGACGGGGTCGTCCCCGGCGAGGTGGCGGGCGCCCGCGTCCACACCCTGCGCAGCACCAGCTACCGGATCACCCGCACCCACAAGGACACCGAGCGTCGCCACGCGCCGCCGGCCCCCGACCCCGAGACCGTCCTCGACCTGCGGCGGGCGCTGCGCCGCGAGCGGCCGCAGGTGGTCCACGCCCACAACTGGATCGTCCACTCCTACCTGCCGCTCGCCCGCGAGAGCCACAGCGCCCTCGCCCTCTCGCTGCACGACTACGGCCTGATCTGCGCGACCAAGCGCCTGCGGCGCAAGAACGAGGTCTGCTCCGGCCCGGCCCCGGTCAAGTGTCAGCTCTGCGCCGCCGAGCACTACGGGCCGGCGAAAGGGCTGGTCGTGGCGACCGGCACCCGCAGCTTCGAGTCGCGGCTGCGGCGCAACGTCGACGTCTTCCTCCCGGTCAGCTCGACCGTCGAGGAGCTCTGCCGGATCCGCGGGAACGAAGCCTCGCGGGTGATCCCCAACTTCATCGGCGAGCTGCCGTCCCCGGTTCCAGACGACCCCCGTCTCGCCTCACTGCCCGAGGAGCCCTTCATCCTCTTCTTCGGCGACGCCACCCTCGACAAGGGCGCCTGGAGCCTGGCCGACGCCTACAAGCGGCTGGTGGACCCGCCGCCGCTGGTCCTGGTCGGCCGCTGCTACATCGACGAGCTGAAGGACCGACCCGGCGTCTACGCGACAGGCGCCTGGCCGCACCGGCTGGCGATCGAGGCGCTGCGCCGCTCGCTCTTCACGGTCGCCCCCTCGCTCTGGCCGGAGCCCTTCGGGATCGTCGCCCTCGAGGCCGCGGCGGCCGGCAAGCCGGTGGTCGCCTCCGACATCGGCGGCCTGCGGGACATCGTCGTCGACGGCCAGACCGGTCTCCTGGTCGGGCCCGACGACCGCCCCGCCCTCGCCGCGGCGATGCAGCGGCTGATCGACGAGCCGGAGCTGCGGGAGCGCCTCGGCGCCGCTGCCCGCGAGCGGGCGGCGAGCTTCAGCCCGGCGGCGGTCGTGCCCCGGTTCGAGGTCGCCTACGAGCTGGCGATCGCAAACCGCCGTGCAAGAGGCGCATAGCCGCACCTATGACCTGACACAGAAGATCCTGTCGCGTTGGCAGGGAGAATGAACCAGTCCACCCGGCGCCGCCGCCTTCTCCTGGCCGGCACCCTGGCGCTGTTCCTGCTCCGCTTTGCCCTATCGCTGATCCGCACCGGCCCGGTTCTGGTCGCCGACGAGATCGGCTACCTGACCAACGCGCGGGTCCTCGACGGCGGCATCCCCGGACAGCTCGAACTAGCCCCCTTCTACCGCGGCGGGTACTCGCTGCTGATCGCGCCCCTAATCGAGCTCGGCGCCAGTCCCACCTTCACCTACCACCTCGTCCTGGCCCTGAACGCGGTGCTGGCCGCTTCCGTCTTCCCCCTCCTCTACCTGCTCCTGACCCGGTTCGCCGGCGTCCGCCCAGGTCTCGCGATCTGGGCCGCGTTCGCGGGGGCGCTCTACCCGGCCCTTACCGTGCTCTCGCAGGTGGCGATGTCGGAGAACGCGCTCTTCCCGCTGGTCTGCCTCTGGCTGATCGCCTTCGCCGGGCTGCTGCAGGAACGGCGGGGCGGGAGCGACCTCGCCTGGGCCGCCGCTCTGGGTGCCGCCACCGGGGCTCTCTGGGCGGTCCATAACCGGATGTTCGTCGCCGTCTTCCTCGCCCTCGGCGGCATGGTCTGGCTGGCGCTGCGGCGGCGCCTCTCCCCGGCCGGCCTGGCCCTGGGCATCGGGGTCATCGCCCTCTCCCTCTGCGGGGTCCACCTCCTCGACGGCTACCTGATCGACCACAACTACGCCGGCTCCGCCCCCGACGAACTGAGCGAACGAATGGACCAGATCTTCGCCTTCGGCGGCCTGCGGACGGTCCTGGCGAATCTCGCCGGCCAGACCTGGTACCTGCTGGTGGCGACGTTCGGGCTGGCTGCCATTACCGTGGCCGACTTCGCCCGCCGCCGGGCGCCTTTGACCGGCGTCCTGGTCGCACTGGCCGCCCTTCTGCTGCTCGTCTCCGCCGCCGCCTTCCCGGAACGGACGCGGCCGGACATGCTGATCTACGGCCGTTACAGCGAGGTCGTCGCGCCGGCGCTGATCGCCTTCGGCCTGGCGGCCCTGGCGCAGCTGAGCTGGCGAGCCTGGCGCTGGCCGCTGACCGCGTTCGGGGCGCTGACCGCGCTGGTCGTCCTGATCCGCGCCACCGCCTCGGATCCCGACGCGCCGAACCGCTGGAACATCTCGGCGCTGCCGTTCGTGACCGTGCAGCTGGGCCCGCCGATCCTGATCGGAGCTGCGCTGGTGGCGCTGGCCGGCGCCTGGCTGCTCGTCCGGGCCTCGGCCCGCGGTGAGCGGGCGCTCGGCGTGGCCGCGATCGCGCTCTTCCTCCCCGTCCTCGCCTACGGGGCCTGGAACCCGGTGCGGAGCTCGCAGCGGGCGGTCTATCCCGCCGGCTGGGAAAGTCCGCAGGCGGTGGTGGAGAATGCCGGTTCACCGCCCGTGGCCTACGACCTCGACCACTACGACGCGATCGGCCTCTACGCAGTGCAGTGGTTCCTGCCCGACAGCCAGGTGGTCCTCTTCGAAGGAAGCCAGGAGCGTCCCCCCTCCCGCCTCCTGATCAGCAACCGCAGCTGGGCCGATGAGAACCGCAGGCCGCCGGCGCGCCTGCTCTGGAGCGACGCGGGTCGCGACCAGTCCCTCTGGGGCCTGCGGGAGCGCTGCGCCGATGCCGGCTGCTGAGGGCGCCTCGCCGCAGGGCCGCCTGCGCGCCGACGCCTACCTGCTGCTTCACACCGCCAGCGGCAGCAGCCTCCCACGCCACTACCGCAGCTTCCTGCGCCAGGACCGCGAACGCTCCTACCCCGAGCCCGGGGCGCTGCTGGCGGAGACCCTGCAGCACGCGGTCGCCACCGTCCCCCACTACCGCGGCCTCGCGACCGAGACCGAGATCGCCGGCGATCCCTTCGCCGCCCTCGCCCGCTTCCCACTGCTCGATCGCGACACCGTCCGCGCCAACTGGCGGCAGATGCTGAGCGACGAGGGAGACCGCGGCAGGTGGGTGGAGAACACCTCGGGCGGGTCGACCGGGGAGCCTCTTCCCCTGCGCCAGGACCCCGAGCACCTGGCGCTGACGGTGGCGGCACGCGAGGTCTACTCGACCTGGGCCGGCGGCGCCCTCGGCGACCCCGAGCTCTACATCTGGGGCTCGGCGAAAGACCTCGAAGGGTCGAGCGACCTTCGCAGCCGCGTCGGCAACCGGCTGCTGCGCCGGAGTCTGCTCAACGCCTTCCTGCTCACCGACGACTCGATCGAAGCGATCCTCGAGCGGCTGCGCAGCGGCCCTCCCCACCTCGTCCTCGCCTACGCGCAAGCCGGTTACGAAGTCGCCCGCTTCGCCTCGCGGCGCGGGGTCGCGGTGCCGCCGCAACGGGGGATGATCGCCACCGCGGGCACGCTCTACGGCTTCATGCGCGAGCAGCTCGAGGAGACCTTCGGCTGCACCGTGCTCAACCGCTACGGCTCCCGCGAGACCGGCGACATGGCCGGCGAGTGCGAGCACCGGACCGGCCTCCACGTCCTTCCCTGGACCTGCCACGTCGAGGTCCTCGACGCCGCCGGCGAACCCGTCGCGCCCGGCGAGGAGGGCGCCGTCGCGGTCACCGGCTTCACCAACCGGGCGATGCCGCTGATCCGCTACCTGATCGGCGACCGGGCCCGGCTGCCCGAGCGGAAGCTCGAGTGTCCCTGCGGCCGGCGCACCCAGATGCTGGCCGAGGTGACCGGCCGCAGCGTCGACATGTTCCTCGGCGCCAACGGCCAGATGGTCGACGGCGAGTACTTCACCCACCTCATGTACTTTCGCCCCTGGCTGCGCCAGTTCCAGGTCGTCCAGCGCGCTCCCGACGAGGTGCTCTACCGGGTCGTCGCCGAGGGCGAGGTGCCGGCGTCCGAGCGCGAGGAGATCGTCGCGAAGACGAGAGCGGTTCTCGGCGAAGGCTGCGAGGTCTGCTTCGAGCGGGTGGGGACCATCGAGCCGAGCGCCTCCGGCAAGCTCAGGTATACGTTGCGCGACTTCTGAGCAGGGCGCGGCCGCGGAAGATGAAGGCGGTCGTGAAAACGACGCCGACCATCTTCCCCAGGGCCCAGCCGAGGCCCGCCCCCTCCAGCCCCACCGGCGGCAGGAGGAACCAGGTGGCGGCGATCGCGGCGACGAGGGTCGCCCAGGTGGCGATCGCCGCCTCGCGCAGCCTGTGGCGGACCCGGAGGACGGCAAGCGAGAGCTGCAGGACCGAGTCGAAGGCGGCGGCGCCGACCAGGATCAGCAGCAGGGTGCTGCCTTCGTCGGCGTAGTCCTGGCCGAAGAAGCCGAGGATCGTCGGCCCGGCGACGATCAGGACGAGGGCCGGCGGCCCCGCCAGCATCAGCACCTGGCGGGCGGCGTGGCAGACGTCGCGGCCGAGGTTCTCCGGCTCGTGCGCGCCCTCGGCGAAGAGGGCGTTGCCGATCGCCGGGGCGATGAAGAAGAGGGCGCTGGAGACCATGAAGGTGGTGTAGAAGTAGGCGTTCTGTTCGGGCCCGAGGCGGGCGGAGACGAGCACCGGCAGCAGGTAGCTGGAGGCCTGCGCGCCGAGGTTGATCGACTGGTGCCCGGCGATCAGCCCCTTGATCTCCCCCAGCTCCCGCCGCCAGCCGGCGAGGGTCGGGCGGAAGTCGTGGCCGAGCGCCGGCAGCTCGCGGAAGATCGCGACGAAGTCGATCAGCAGGAAGGACGCGGTCCAGAGTCCGAGGATCCAGGTCGTCCCCTCGAACGGCACCACCGACTGCAGCGGGATCAGCGCGATCCGCAGCAGCGCCGCCGCGGTGTTGCGGAGGAAGGAGAGCTTGGCCTGGCGCTCGGCGATGCAGGCGTAGTCGATGACCAACGAGCAGGCGGCGCCGGTCACCCCCAGCGGCAGCAGCAGGAAGGTGGCGTGGCTGAGGCCGCCCTTCAGCGCCGGGATCAGCGTCGGCAGCAAAACCGCGGCGATCGCCCCGCCGAGGAGGCTGGTGCCGGCGGCGAGGGCGAGGCCGGTGCTGACCGTGATCGACCAGTCGCGCCCCTCCGCCCGCGAGGCAAGCCGCGAGACCAGCACCTGGCCGAGGCCGAGATTGGTGAAGACCGAGACGAAGAGCATCGCCGAGATCAGCGCCGCCGAACGGCCGACTTCGGCAGCCGGCAGCGTCCGCGCGGCGACCAGCCAAAAGCCGAAGCCGAGCAGCGAGGTCGCTGCGGTCGTGCCCATGATGTAGACGCTGTTGCGGAACAGCGACTGCTCGCCGAGGCGCCTCAGCCGCTGCCACCCCTGGGCGAGGCGAGCTGGATGCATGATCCGGAACGATTCTGGCAGGGAGCGCCGCCGGAACCGATGCTCTTCCTATGCTGCGCGACTTGGAGCCAGCCGCCCCTGCCCCGGAGACGATCCGCCTCGAACCGACGAGTGGCTTCAGCCGCGTGCTGGCGCCGCGGGAGCTGTGGCGCTATCGCGACCTCGCCGGTCAGATCGCCCTCCGCGACATCACCGTCCGCTACCGGCAGACCCTGCTCGGCGCCGCCTGGGCGGTCCTGCAGCCGATCGGGTTCATGGTCGTCTTCTCCCTCTTCTTCGGCAGCCTCGCCGGGGTGACGACCAACGGCCTCCCCTACGCGCCGTTCTACCTGGCGGCGCTGGTCCCCTGGACCTTCTTCGCCAACGCGATTCTGCTCGGCTCCGACAGCCTCGTCGCCAACTCCGCCCTGGTCTCGAAAATCTATTTCCCGCGGATCTTCATGCCCGCCGGCATCCTCGTCGCCGGCTTCGTCGACCTCGGGATCTCGACCGCGATCCTGTTCGTGATCGTCTTCGCCTGGGGGCTGACGCCCTCGATCGCGGTCCTGACCCTGCCGCTGCTGGTGGCGATCGCCGCCGCCGCCGCGCTCGGCGCCAGCACCCTGCTCTCCGCCCTCAACGTCCGCTACCGCGACATCCGCTATGTCGTCCCCTTCGGGATCCAGCTCTGGCTCTTCGCCAGCCCCGTCGCCTATCCCTCGAGCCTGCTCGACGAGCCCTGGCGGACGGTCTCCGCGATCAACCCGATGGTCGGGGTGGTCGAAGGCTTCCGCTGGGCGACGCTCGGCGCGGGCCCGGCCCCCTGGGACCTGATCGCGATCTCGGCGGTCTCGGCCGCCGTCATCCTCCTCGCCGGGCTCGCCTACTTCGACCGTGTCGAGCGCGGCTTCGCCGACTACGTCTGAGATGGCCGCGATCGCGATCGAGACCAGCGAGCTGGGAAAACGCTACCGGCTGGGCCTGCAGCGCCGGGGCTACGGGACGCTGCGCGAGGCGATCTCGGGCGCCTTCCGCAAGAGCGACGACGAACCCGACTACGACGGTCCCGAGTTCCTCTGGGCCCTCCGCAACCTCTCGCTGACGATCCGCCAGGGCGAGGTCGTCGGCCTCCTCGGCCACAACGGCGCCGGCAAGAGCACCCTGCTGAAGATCCTCTCGCGGATCACCGAGCCCTCGACCGGCTACGTCGACGTGACCGGCCGCGTCGGCTCCCTGCTCGAGGTCGGGACCGGCTTCCACCCGGAGCTGACCGGCCGCGAGAACATCTTCCTCAATGGCGCAATCCTCGGCATGCGCCGGGCGGAAATCCGCGCCCGCTTCGACGAAATCGTCGAGTTCGCCGAGATCGAGCGCTTCCTCGACACGCCGGTCAAGCGCTACTCGAGCGGGATGTCGGTCCGCCTCGCCTTCGCGGTGGCGGCGCATCTGGAGCCGGAGATCCTCCTCGTCGACGAGGTCCTCGCCGTCGGCGACGCGGCCTTCCAGCGCAAGTCGCTGGGGAAGATGACCGAGGTCGCGAGCCAGGGACGGACGGTCGTCTTCGTCTCCCACAACCTGGCGATCATCCAGGCGCTCTGCGAGCGCGGGGTTCTGCTCGAGCGGGGCGAGGTCGTCACCGACGGGCCGGTCAAGCAGACGATCGACCACTACCTCTCAAACCTCGAGCAGGCCGCCTCCAAGGACCTGCTGGAGCGACCCGACCGCGACCGCCGCGGCTACCGCGACACGATGATCCGCCGGCTCGAGATCCAGAGCCCCGGCGGCCCCGCCGACGTCATCGTCTCCGGGCAGCCGGCGACGATCGCCGTCGAGGTCACCGAGGAGGTCCCCTCGCTGGAGTGCCGGCTGACGATCGCCGACAGCCTCGGGCAGGCGGTGACGACGATGGACAGCGAGATCTCCGCCCCTGGCGACCAGCGCGCCTCCGGCCCCGGGCTCCGCCTCGAGTGCGACCTCGCGTCGCTGCCGCTGCTTCCCGGCCGCTACCGGATCGACGTCCTGCTCAAAGCCGGCCGCCAGATCCAGGACGGGCTGCAGGCGGCCGCCTTCTTCGACGTCCAGCCCGGCGTGATCGAGGGGCGGCCGGTCCCCCCCAGCGGCGCCGAGGGCAGCGTCGTCCTCCCCCACTCCTGGCGGCTGCCGGCCTAAGCGGGCCGGCCGGAGGAGCCGGCCAGGGTCGCCTCGGCTATCCGCTTCGACTGGGCTTTCGGGGCGATGCCGGCGAGACCGGCGCCGAGGCGGGCGCGCAGGCCGACGTCGCGGGAACGGGCGACGGCAAAGAGGTCGCGGCGGGCCCGGGGGCTGTCTTCGGCCAGGGCCTCCCGCGCCGCTTGCTGCAGCGCTCGACCACGATGGTGGGAGACGGCGCCTTCGGCCTGCCTGCGGACGGCGGGGTCGAGACCCGGGGTGGCGGCGGCCTTTTCCAGCATGTAGACCCGTTCCCGCAGCGTCTGCGAGCGGCGCGCGGTGAGGCTCTCGGGGCCGAGCCGGTACTCGAGCAGCGGCGCCTCGACCATCCCGGCCCCCGAGCCGCCGAGGATCAGGCGGATACAGACGTCCCAGTCCTCGGCGGTCTTCAGCGACTCGTCGTAGCCGCCGATCTCCAGCAGGCGGCTGCGTCGCATCGCCGGGCAGATGAGGAAGCAGCGATCGAGGATCGCTTCGGCCTGGCGCTCCGCGGCGAACGGGGTCTTCTCGCCGAAGCGGCCGACCGGGCGGCCGGCGCTGACGAAGGTCGCGTCGGTGCCGAGGATGTCCAGCTGCGGTCGCTCGACGGCCAGCTCCGCCATGCGCTGCAGCCGCTCCGGTGCATAGACGTCGTCGGCGTCGAGCGGGACGACGAACTCGGCGGTGGCGGCTCGCAGCAGCTGGTTGCGGGCGGCGGCGACCCCGCGGTGCTCCCCGCGCAGCAGCCGGACGAAGCCCTCGAAGGGCGCGAGCGCGCCCTCGAGGTCGTCGCTGGAGCCGTCGTCGCAGACGATCACCTCGGCCGGCGCCAGCGTCTGTGCGCGCAGCGACTCGAGCGCTGCGCCGATCGTCGCCGCCGCTTCGTAGGCGGGGATGACGACGGCGAAGCCCGGCGACTCCATCTCAGCGCGCCCCCAGCCAGACGTTGAGCAGGAACTGCGGCAGCGATTCACCGGCTCTCACCTCGACCCGGGGGATCCGCATGGGATCGTCGAGCAGCGAGACCAGGCGGGGCTCGACCGTGCAGGCGCCCTCGAAGCCCGCCTCGCTCGCCGCCGCGACTGCGCGCTCGTCGAAGAGGCCGAAGGGATAGGCGAAGGTGGCGACCTCGCCGAAGCGCGGCCGCAGGTCCTCGCGTGAACCGCCGATCTCCTCGCTCACACTCTCGTCGCTCTGCTCGGGCAGTTCGGGGTGACGGCGGGTGTGGGCGCCGATCGCGATGCCGCGCTCCCGCAGCTCGTCCACCTCCTCGCTCGTCAGCAGCGGGCGGTCCGCCAGCGCGCCCTCGGACGTCCAGTCGTTGACGCCGCCGAGCTTGCCGCTGACGAGGAACACCGTCGCCGGGAAGCCGAGCCTTCGCAGGACCGGCTCAGCGATCTCGAGGTTGTCGCGGTAGCCGTCGTCGATCGTGATCGCGACCGCCCGCCGCGGCGGCAGGCTGCGGTCGCGCAGGCAGCGGGCGACCTCGTCGAACCCGACCCCCCGGTAGCCGAGGAGCCTCAGCAGCCGCAGCTGCCGCGCGAACGCCCGCCGCGGGACGACGTAGCGGTCCCCCTCGTTGCGCGCGGAGAAGGCGTGGTACATCAGCACCGGGATGCCGCGGGTGGTGCGCTCCCAGCGCTCGGCGTCCATCGCCTCCCGTGCCGCCCGCCAGAAGGCGAGCCGGGTGACGAAGTGAAACCAGATCTCCTTCCGGCCCGCCCCCGGCAGCAGCCTCCCGAGCGGCACCAGCGGCCGCGGCGGTACCCGCAGCGCCAGCAGCAGGCGCCGCACCGCGACTTCGCGCCGGCTGCTGGCGGTAAACCAGCCGAACAGCTTCGGATACATCTCCGGATGGCGATCGGCGAGAGCAACCTGGCCGCCGCCCTGGCGCCTCGAGTCCTCGAGCAGCCGTCGCCACCCCTTCTGATCGTCGTGGACGGCCTTCGCCTCCGGCAGGAAGGTGGGCGCACAGCCCGCTTTTTCCAGCCTGAAGGCAAGCTCCATGTCCTCCCCCACCGGCAGGTCGGTGGCGAATCCTCCGATTTCGCGCAGCGCCTCCAGCGGCGCCGAGAGGTTGGCGCCGAAGCAGGCGGTCCAGTCCACCTTCCGGTTCGGCAGCTCGTCGTAGTGGCGATTCCAGGTGCGGGCGAAGTTGGCGGCGAAGTAGTCGGCTCGGCGCGGCAGGCCCTGCTCCAGCCGACCGACCCCCAGCACCCGGCGCTCGCCGCGATGGGCGGCCAGGTGCTCGGCGACCAGCCGGGGCCCGGCGACCACGTCGTCGTCGAGGATCAGGGCGATCCGCCCCGCGGCGGATGCGATCCCGGCGTTCTGCGCCGCCGCCTGCCCGCCCTTCTGCAAGCGCAGGCAGCGCAGCCGGAAGGAGGTCTCCATCCCCTCCACCGCTGCCGCGGTGCCGTCGCCGGAGCCGTCGTCGGCGACGACCACCTCGAAGCTGCCGGGATCTGCCTCCTGGGCGGCAAGCGACTCGAGACAGCGAACCAGCAGCTCGCGACGGTCGTGCGTCGCGACGATGACGCTCAGCTCCGGTTCCAAGGTGGGCACACAATAGAGTCAGCCGCGGGATGCAAAACGGCCTCAAAAGCCTCCCCGGCGCCCAGTGGCTCGCCCGCGGCATCGGCTGGCGGGCGGCGGTTCCGCTCTCCCGCGCCCGCGCCCGGCGTCGCCTCGAATCGCTCCGCCCCGGCGCGGCGACGATCGTCACCGTCAACTGGAACTCATGGGAGCACTGCGCCGTCCTCATCGAGCTGGTCCAAAGGCGCAGCCCCGCCGGCACCGAGATCCTCGTCGTCGACAACGCCTCCACGGACGGCTCGCGGGAGAAGCTGCGGGCGCGAGCGGACGTCCGCCACCTCCTGCTGCCGGTGAACATGGGACACGACCTGGCGATGGACCTCGGCGTGCTGAGCTGCCGGACCGAGTTCGTCGTCGCCCTCGACGTCGACGCCTTCCCGCTCCACCCTCGCTGGCTGGATGATCTGCTGGGGCCGCTGAAGGAAGGGTCCCAGGTCTCCGGGGCGAGGCTGAACCGCGAGTACGTCCATCCCTGCTGTTGGGCCATGCGGACCGCCCGGTTCGTCGAGCAGGGGCATTCGTTCCGCTCCCGCTACCGCCCCCGCGAAGAAGGTCGCGACGCGTCCGGCGACGTCGGTGAGGAAATCTCCGCGGCCGAGGCGCCGGCCCTCCACTTCTTCGAGGTCACCAGCCAGCGCGGCCCCGGTGACGTCGGCACGGTCTTCGGCGACCTCGTCTACCACAACTTCTACGCGACCCGGTTCGACGCCACCGACGCGGGGACGCTCGACGGCGTGGTCTCCGTCGACGACCCCGGCAGGGCCTGGGAAGAGGCGCTAGCCCGCTACGCGGGACCCGACGGCGAGCAGGGCGTTCGGCCTCCCGAAGCCGAGTCCTAGCCGCTCCAGGCGCACCGCCGCGGCGAGCAGCGGGAAGGCCGCCAGCCGCACCAGGAGGCCGCGGTCCTTGATCCTGTCGCGAACCTCCTGCGCCCCCGCGGCAAGGCTGCGGTAGGTGGGGGTGACCACGACGTCGACCAGTCCGGCGGCGCGGAGCGCCGCCTCGAGGTCGGCGGCGGTGTATCCCTGACGGACCTGCTCGCGCCAGGTCCCGGGGCTTCCGGGGAGCACCGGCCGCCAGTCGCGCTCCGGCACCTGGACCACCAGCACCCCCCCGGGCGCGAGCGCCTCGGCCATCATCTGCAGGGCGCGCCGATCGTCGGGGATCTCGCTCAGGCACTCGACCGCCAGCACAGCCTCGGTCCCGCTCTCGGGCAGCGGCTTTTCCAGGTTCCCCTCGACGAAGCTGACGTTGTCGAGCCGGCGGGCGGCCGCCCGCTTGCGGGCGCCTTCCAGCAGATCGGCACGGAGGTCGACGCCAAGAATCGACCAGCTCCGGTGCCCCTTCGCCATCGCCAGCGAGAGCAGGCCGTCACCGCAGCCGGCGTCGAGGAGCCGGATCTCCGCTCCAGCGCCGAAACGCCGCTCCACCTCCCGGGTCGCGAGAGCAAGACGGAGCCGCCGGGCCGGCGCCATCAGCGCCAGCCGCTCCTCGAGGATCGCGCGCAGCTTTGCGAGTGCGTTCACTCCCGCATCATTCCCAACCCGGCGGCGGCTCATCCGACCTCGCCCCCATCCCGCTGGGGACGAAGTCGAATGCGAGGAGAAAAGATGTGAGCTGGTGCGAGGCGCTGCCGGACCGGGAGATAAGTTTTAGGAGCTGATGCTTCTACCGGTTGAAGCCTTTGCCGGCTTTCTCTTCCGCCCCGTCTTCCGGGCATTGGAAGAGTGGGCAGAGCGGGTCCGTCAATCCCAACCGCTTGAACCTTCCACTTGGCGCTTGATTCGAGAGCGCGCGGCAGGTGAAACCTCGCAATGGGCGAATTCTCACGCCATCCTTTTCGGCATAGCGGTCGCGCCTCTGACGGGAGCCATCGCAACCCTGGGCGCCGCGGCCACGACCGATGCTCCGACGGTCGTTCAGGTACCCGTCGGAGCGCTGGGAGCTCTCCTTGGCCTCTTCCTGAGCGTTGCCTTCATTTCACTTGGCTTTCTCTTCAGGGCGATCCCAACCGTGCGAGAGGAGAGGCGGGAGGCGCAGGAAGCCAGGAATCAGCGAATCAGTTCCTTGGAAGAACAGTTGGCACGACCTCGAGCGGCGCACGCAGCCCTCGAGGATCACGAGACGGCGCTTTCGAGTCTCCTGTTCCAGGTAGAGAATGCTCGCAAGTACCCAGGGTCTCATGACCTTTCCGAGCTGATCAACCGAGAGCTCGATGCCATCCGCCTGACCCTGGAGACGTACAAACTCGGGCGGGGCCTCGATGGCGCCTTCGCAGCAGAGGCCTCTGACGCGATGGATCTGGATGAACTTTGGGACTTAGTCGCTGCGTCCCAAGAAAGCCTCGCCGGAATCTCGTTCTCGGTATTCCGCGTCCTCCCGATGCTGGGGGATTAGAGACCTGGCGAGACGCTGCCCAGCTCCTCTTCGAGCAGGCCGGGGAATGTAGCCGCGCGCAACGCCTCCAGCGAAGGCTTGCCTCGGGACTCCAGCTGCAGGTGGCGGTAGTCGCTGCGGCTGTGGACGACCCAGGTGAGGAGGCGGAGGCGGCGGAAGTCGGCCTCGGAGATGCCGACGGCGGCGCGGTACTCGCCGATCGCCCGGGCGGCGACGCGGCCGTGCGGCGTTGTCGGATCGAGCAGCTTCGCGTAGGACTCGCGGGTGCTACCGCTCTCCAGGGCGCCATCGAGGACGAAGGCGCAGTTGGCGAGGAAGTAGACGAGGTCGAGCCCCGGCAGCCCCTGCGGCTCGGCCGACTCCCAGTCGAGCAGCACCGGGTCGCCGGCCGGGGTGCGGAGGACGTTCCAGGGCGAGCAGTCGCGATGCTCGACCGCCGGCGGCAGATCGCCGAGGCCTTCGAGCCGAGCCGTAACGGAAGTGTGAACCGATTTGTCCCCGGTATGCGGGGACAGATGCCTATCGTCGAGGGCGGGGCTGAAGTGGCGGTCGAACCAGGCGAGCGGCTCGGCGACGAGGCGCCGGCGCCAGTCGGGGTCGGCGCGGCCGCCCTGCGCGAGTTCGACCAGAACCTCGGTCACGCGCAGCGCCACCTCCTCGAAGTTCTCCTCCCGCAGTGTGTCGAGCAGCGACTCCCCCGCCACCGCCTCCTGGACGACGGCGAGCCGGCCCGCCCGCGAGCCCTCGCCGACCAGCGGCGGCACGCCGGTCAGCTCCGGCATCTCCTCGCGCAGCCGGCGCAGGACCGCCGCCTCGCGCTCGAGGCCGGGCTCGGCCTCGCGGACGCGGGCGAATTTCGCCGCTTTCGCCGGCTGCTCGGCCTCCGGCTCGAAGGCGAGGCCGACGGCCTTGTTGATGCTGCGGTGGCCGGTGGTCAGCAGCAGCAGCGGGCAGGACGGGGAAAGCGGGATGCCGTCCTCGTCGGGACCGCCCGGGCGGCGGCCGACCACGTAGATCGGCGCCAGCAGGCCGGCGCTCCTGACCAGGCGCCACAGCTCGCGCAGGACCAGGCCCGCGGCCGAGCGCGGCGCCCGGCTCTTCAGCAGGTGGTCGACCGCGGCCTCCGTTTCGATCGGCAGCCAGAACTGCGGCGGCCGGTGCGGCAGCGGCCCCGCCCAGTAGACCCGCACGTCGACGTAGCCGGCAGCCTCGGCGCGCCCGCGCAGGCGGCGGGCCCGTCCCGGCCGCGGCAGTCGCCAGTGCCCCAGCAGCTCGGCGTCGGGGAGCAGGAAGCGCCAGTCCTCGCAGCGGACCAGGGGGTTCCGCTGGGACTCGGGCAGTCCCCCGAAGTCGCGGCAGAGGTTATTGCCGCTATACACCGCCCATATCCTCTGCCGCCCCAGTCGATCGGCCAGCAGCTCGCTGTAGATGCCCTGTACGCGCTCGGCGTTTTGCTCGCGGCGCAGGCCGGAGTCGACCCGCTCGCGCGCCCGGGTCGCAAGCTGCTCGCGCAGCTCCGGGTCCCTGAGCAGCCGCCGCAACGCCGCCGCCAGCGCTTTCGCGTCGTCGGGCGGGACAAGGAGGCCGCTGCGGCCGTCCTCGATCAGCTCTTCGGTGCCGCCGATCGCCGAGGAGACGATCGGGATCCCGGCCGCCATCGCCTCCAAGACCGCCAGCGAGGAGCCCTCGTAGAGGGAGGGCAGGGCGAAGACGTCGCAGGCGGCGAGCAGCTGCGGCACGTCCTCGCGACGGCCGAGGAAGCGGACCTGCTCGGCGACGCCGAGCTCGGCCGCTCGCGCTTCCAGGGCGCCGCGCTCGGGGCCGTCGCCGGCGAGGAGGAAGATCGCCTCCGGCAGCTCGGCGATCGCCTCCAGCAGCGCCGGGTGCCCCTTCTGGGCATCGAGCCGGGCCGGCGTCAGCACCAGCGGCCGGGTATCGGAGCCACCGAGCTGACCCCGCAGGCCGGGCGGCGCGGTGACCGCGACCCGCTCGGCGTCGACGGCGTTGTAAGTGACCTCGACCTTCTCCGCCGGCCAGCCGAGCCGGCCGACCAATTCGTCGGCGATCTCGCGCGAGACCGCGAGGTAGCGGTCAACACCGTGGGCCAGCGCCCGCAGCTGCCAGTAGGCGGAGTGGTTTGGCGGCTCGTAGGCGCCGACCTGGACGGTCCCGATCACCGCCGGCACCCGCGCCGCAACGGCCGCCGCCAGCCCCCACTTGCAGGCGACGGGGGAGCTCATGTGGGCGTGGAAGACGGCGGGACGCTGGCGCCGCAGCAGGCGCACCAGACCCGGCAGCCGGCGCGCGCCGCGCAGGCCCAGCGGCAGCGGCGGGATCAGCCGCACCTGCACCCCCAGCTCGGCGGCGCGGCGGCGCAGCGGCTCGGCCTCGGGCGCGTCCTCGAGCAGCAGGGTCGGCTCCCACTCGCTCCGGTCCAGCGAGCCGAGCAGCATGAACATCGCGTTCTCGGCCCCGCCGAGAACGCGGCTATCGGTGTAGAAGAAGATCGACTGGGCCACGCTTCAGCTCTCCCGCGAGCTTCGCCAGCTCGCCCTCGTCGTTTGATTCGCGCAGCGCCGCATCCACCCCTGCCCAGAAGGCGTAATCGAGGACCGGCCGGTAGAAGAGCGGGAAGCGCCAGGCGCCGAGCCGCTCCAGCGCCGAGCAGAGGCCGAAGACGGCGCCGCTGGTCGCCGGCAGCCGCCGGGTCAGCGCCAGCAGCACGGCGCGCGCCGCCAGCCAGGGCCGGGAACCGTCGTCCGGGCTCGCCAGCCGCAGGTCGCCGAAGACCTCGGGGTGGCGGCGGGCGAGCTGGACGGTGGTCCTGCCTTTGGCGATCG
>CAMLHB010000014.1 GCA_946479725.1 uncultured Actinomycetes bacterium
TGATGGGGCCGGGAGAGAACGCCGGCGCGGTCGACGTCGGCAACGGCTACGCGATCGCCTTCAAGGTCGAGTCCCACAACCACCCGAGCGCGGTCGAACCGTTCCAGGGGGCGGCGACCGGGGTCGGCGGCATTATGCGCGACGTCTTCGCGATCGGGGCGCGGCCGATCGCGATCCTCGACAGCCTCCGCTTCGGCGAGCTCGACTCGGTGCGCTCGCGCCACCTGCTCGACGGCGCCGTCCGCGGGATCGGCCACTACGGCAACTCGATCGGGGTGGCGACGGTCGGCGGCGAGATCTACTTCGAGGATCCCTACGAGCACAACTGCCTGGTCAACGCGATGTGCATCGGCTTCGCGAAAACGGCCGACATGGTGCGGGCGGCGGCGGCCGGAGTCGGCAACTCGATCGTCCTGATGGGCGCCAACACGGGGCGCGACGGGATCGGCGGCGCCTCCGTCTTGGCCTCGGCCGAGCTCGGCGAAGGCGACGAAGCGAAGCGGCCGACCGTGCAGATCGGCGACCCCTTCGAGGAGTCGAAGCTGCTCGAGTGCTGCCTGGAGCTGCTGGCAAAGGGGCTGCTGGTCTCGCTGCAGGACCTCGGCGCCGCCGGGCTGACCTCCTCGGCCGGGGAGATGGCGAGCGCCGGCGGGGTCGGAATCGACATCGACGTCGCCCGGGTGCCGCTGCGCGAGGCCGACATGGAGCCCTTCGAGATCATGGTCTCCGAGAGCCAGGAGCGGATGCTGGCGGTGGTCGAGCCGAGCCGGGTCGATGAGGTGCGGGCGATCTGCGAGAAATGGCAGACCGGCTCGGCGGTGATCGGCGCCGTCACCGACGGTGGCCAGATCCGGATCCTCCGCGACGGCGAGGTCGTCGGCGAGATGCCGGTCGAGGCGCTGGTCGACGGCTGCCCCCAGTACGACCTCGACCCGGCCGAGCCCGACGGCTGGATCTACGGCAACCGGCAGACGCTGGAGCCGGGCGCAACCCCCGAGCAGGAGCTGCTGTCGCTGCTCTCGGCACCGAGCATCGCCTCCAAGCGCTGGGCCTTCGAGCAGTACGACTCGATCGTCGGCTCGCGCACGGTGCGCCGGCCCGAGCAGGCCGACGCCGCCGTCCTGCAGCTGCCCGAGGCCGGCAACGCGATCGCCGTCTCGATCGACGGCAACGGCCGCCGCGTCGCCTGCGACCCCTACGAGGGGACGATCGAGGCGGTGCTCGAGTGCGCCCAGAACCTCGCCTGCGTCGGGGCCGAGCCGCTCGGCCTGACCAACTGCCTCAACGTCGGCAACCCCGAGAAGCCGGTCGGCGCCTGGCAGCTCGACCGCGCCGTCAGCGGCCTCGCCGACGCCTGCAACGCCCTCGGCGTCCCCGTCGTTGGCGGCAACGTCTCCCTCTACAACGAGGGCCCCGACGGTCCGATCTACCCGACGCCGGTGGTGGCGATGGTCGGTGAGCTGCCCGACCCGGGGCAGGTTGCCAGCAACGCCTTCGCCAAGGAGGGCGACGCGATCGGCCTCATCGGCCCCTTCGAGCCCAGCCTCGCCGGCTCGGAGCTGGCAAAGCAGCGCGGCCAACTGAAGATGGGCCTCCCCCGCCCCGACGTCGCCGCGGTGGCCGCCGCCTGCAACCTCGTCCGCGACGCGGTCCGCGCCGACAGGCTCGCCTCGGTCCGCGACGTCTCCGACGGCGGCCTAGCCGTCGCGATCGCCGAGTCCGCGATCGCCGGCGGCATCGGCTGCGAGACCAACCTCGAACACCTCCGCGAGCGCGGCGCCCAACCCGAGGAAGCCCTCTTCGGCGAGGGCCCGGGAAGCTTCCTAGTCAGCGGCGACCGGGCGACCCTGGAGGAGCTCGGCGCCGTCCTCATCGGCACCGTCGGCGGCGAGAAGATCGCCATCGGCGCCGGCGACCGCAGCCTCTCGGTCAGCCTCGCCGAGGCCGAGGGCGCTTGGAGCTCGCTGCCCTCGCAGGCCGAGCGCGACCCCGCCTGAGGCAAGCGCCGCGAGGACCGCGAAGAGGTAGGCGCCGTCGGAGACGCGCAGGGCCTCGGCGAGATCGGCGGGGTCGCCGACGATTGCAATCAGGATCGCGGTGCCGAGGACGGCGCCGACCTGGCGGAAGGCGGCGTTGACGGCGCTGGCGGTGGCGAAGCGGTCGTCGGGGACGTCGCGGACAGCGGTGGAGCCGAGGGTCGGGAAGGCGAGGCCGATGCCGATCCCGGTCAGGGTGGCGCCGGGGAGCCAGGTGCCGAGGTAGGCGGGCTCGGCGCCGGCGGAGCGGAGGACGAGGGCGCCGGCGGCGAAGACGAGGGTGCCGGGGACGATCACGGCGCGGTGGCCGAAGCGGTCGGCGAGGCGGCCGGCGGGACCGGAGACGACGGTGGTCATCGCCGGGCCGGGCAGAGCGGCGAGGCCGGCGCTGAGGATGCTGTAACCCCAGACAGTGGTGAGGAAGAGGACGTTGCCGAGGATCAGGGAGAAGAAGGCGGCGGCGAAGAGCAGGGTGCCGAGGTTGCCGAGGGCGAAGGAGCGGTGGGCGAAGAGGGTCGGCTCGTCGATCGGCCGAGGGTGGCGGAGTCTGCGGGCGACGACGGCGCAAAGCAGCAGCGCGGCGGCGGCGAAGGCGACCAGAGTGCCGGCGCCGGTCCAGCCCCAGTCGTTGCCCTCGACGATCCCCAGGGTCACCGCCGCCAGGCCGAGCGCCAGCATCAGCGCTCCCGGCAGGTCCGGCAGACGGCTGTCGCGGAGCGCCTGCTGCGGCAGCAGGCGGCGGCCGGCGAGGAGGACGGCGGCGCCGAGCGGCAGGTTGACGAGGAAGACGAGGCGCCAGCTGTCGATTTCGACCAAAGCCGCGCCGAGGGTCGGCCCGACCGCCGCCGCGGCGGCCGCGGCGGCGCCCCAGAGGCCGACACCGGTAGCGCGCTTCTCGGGCGGGAAGCTGTCGAGGACGATCGCCAGCGAGGTCGGGGCGATCGCCGCGGCGCCGATCCCCTGGACGACGCGGAAGGCGATCAGCGCCTCGAGCGATGGCGCGGCTGCGCACAGCAGGCTGGCCACGGTGAAGCCGCCCAGGCCCCAGAGGAAGACGCGCTTGTGGCCGAAGCGGTCGGCCAGGCCGCCGGCCGGCACCAGCAGCGCCGCGATCACGACGAAGTAGCCGTCCAGCACCCAGGAGAGGAGGCCCCGGCTCGCCTCCGGAAACGAGGCCGAGATGTCGGGGAAGGCGATGTTGACGATCGTCGTGTCGAGGAAGACGAGGAAGGCACCGGTGCAGGCAATCGCAACGCTCGCTCTATGTCCGCGGTCATACATCGTGGCCGCGACTATACTATGACCGTGGGCATAACGCGACTCTCCGATGCGAAAGCGGTCGAACCGACCCGTCGCGATGGCCGCGATCGACTCCTCAACGGGGCGCGCAGGCTGCTCGCCGAGAAGGGCTACGCAGGGATGGAGCTGCGCGCCGTCGCCGAGCGCGGCAAGGCTCCGCGCGGCTCGATCTACCACCACTTCCCCGGCGGCAAGACCCAGCTCGCGGTCGAGGCGGCCGAACTCGAGGGGCGGGAGATCCGCGCCGCGATCGAAGGTTCGCTGGCCGAGTTCGGGCTCGCCGAGACGCTCAGCACCTTCGGCGAGATGTTCCGCCGCCGGGTCAAGAACCGGCCGGAGCGGCTCGGCTGCCCGGTCGCCGCGGCCGCCCTCGCCCGCCCCGAGGACCCTGCCCTCGCCGCCGCCGCGACCGCGGCCTTCGAGAGCTGGGAAGCGCCGATCGCCGCCGCCCTGCGCGAGGAAGGCGTGAAGAAGAAGGACGCTGAGGACTTCGCCGGGCTGGTTGTCACGACGATCGAGGGCGCGCTGATCCGCGCCCGCGCCGCCGGCGACCAGGCCCCGCTCGACTCCGCTGTCGCCGGCCTGCACCGGGCGCTCGCCTCTTTACTCGTCACTTAGGCGCGGTTTATCTCTGGGCCGACACCTCGAAGCTCCGCCTCTTCGACCCCGAGAGCGGCGAGAGCCTGCGCGATCAGAGTAGGAGGGGCCAACACGGCCCCTCCCTGGGCTCAGCGCCTGAGGTTCAGAGGCATGTCAATAATCCCGTCACTTCGCCTTCGAGGGTGATGGACATCGAGCTATCGGCGCTGGCTTCGGTCGTGCCCGTGCCGGTGTTCCAGTGCCATTTCGTTTCGCTTCCTTCGATTTGCTGATACCGCGAAACTCCGGGTTCGGTTGATTCGAACGCCGCGGTCATCGTGTGCCTGGTGCCACCGCATTCCAGGGTTGGCAGATGGGCGATCACCCCGTTGCCGGTCAGGTTGCCGCAGGAGGTGCTGGTGAATTTTCCGCTGGTCGCGTTGTTTGTGAAAAGCAGTCCCATTGTGTGGGTGAACCCTTTTATGTAGACGAGGTGGAATTCGAGTTCTTCGCTTTTGATTTCTCCGGATGCGGCTCCGGTCGAGGTGCAGGGAAACCCGCCCGGACCGACGCATCCTTTGAAGACAAAGGACGCTTTTCCTGTCGAGCCTGTGTTTAGACCGCTGGTCGTCCATTGGCCCGAACCGCTCATCGACATGCACGCGATCGTCACGTTGCCGAGTGTGAGCCTGGATTCGGTGGCGGTCGTGATGACGACTGCGGATTGGCTTTGCTGAAGTCCATGTCGGGGGACGCGGCGGCCGGGGCCGGGGCGGTCAGTGCAAGACCAACCCAGGCAGCAGCCAGCATCATCAGCATCTTGGTTCTCATCTTCGATCCTCCTTCTCTTCTCCCGCGCCCTTTGCGCCGGTTCGAGACCTTGGTAGACCAACCGACTTCGTTTGGACTCTCGATTTCCACCGGTAGAGGTGGACAACCGGCTTTCCTCCCTGGAATCGACTGAAAGGCAGGTTCATCCGGGGCGTAGAGTTGCGCGCCAGGTAGAAGACCTTCTCCAAGCGAGGCTGAACGGACAGGGTTAGAAGCTCGGCTCAGGCCGCGGCGGCGACCAGGCGGGCCATCACGTCGGCGGCCTGGTCGTCGTCGAGGCCTTGCGCCTCGGTGAGGTCCTGCCAGGTGCGGAAGGCGAGGGCGTGGCCGATTGCGGCGCGGGTGCGCTTGGCGGCGTTGCCACGCAGGCCGCGGCCGTGGGCGAGGATGTCGGCGGCGATCCCCAGGAACTGGTGGTAGGGGGCGAACTTCTCGGCCACCACGGCGACCTGGTGCTCGTCACGGAGGAGCTTGTCGATCATCCCCCCCGCTCGGCGGTAGTAGCCGTACATCTCCCCCAGCGCCACAGATAGGCGCTCGGCCGGATTCTCGATCTCCTCCCAGCGGGTGATGTCGGGGGGCGGGTTGCGTTCCGCCCAGTGGGCCGAACAGGCGTCGAAGAGGGCCGCCTCGTCGGAAAAGTGGCGGTAGAGGGTCGAGCGGCGGACGCCGGCGTGCTCGGCGACGGCGCTCATCGTCGTCTGGGCAGGGCCGAGGGTGCCGTGCAGCTCGACCGCGCTTTCGGTGATCCGCCGCCGGGTCTGGGCCTCGGCTTCGGCGCGGCGCTTCTTCTCGTACTTTCGCTTTCCGTCGGACATGCGTGTACGACCAATCTTGACAGATCTGTCAACGGCCGCTACGGTTTTCACGAAACAGTAGTGTTCAACGAAATCTTAGGAGATTGAGATGGCTACGGTTATCGGTCCCAGCGACGGCAAGGCAGGTTTCCTCGGCAGCATCGGGGTGCGGTTCATGATCGACGGCGAGAACGCGGGGGGCGACTTCTCGCTGGTTGAACACCCCCTCTCGCCGCGGGCGCTGGCGGCACCGCTGCACCGGCACACGCGCGAGGACGAGTACAGCTTCGTGCTCGAGGGACGGATGGGAGGCCTGCTCGGTGACGAGTTGGTCGAGGCCGGCCCCGGCGACCTGGTCTTCAAGCCACGCAACGAGTGGCACACCTTCTGGAACGCCGGCGACGAGCCCTGCAGGATCCTCGAGATCATCGCCCCCGCCGGCTTCGAGCACTTCTTCGAGGAGCTCGTCGACATGGGCGGCGTGCTGAACGCGACCCAGGAGAAGCTCGAATCCCTCAATCACCGCTACGGCCTGGAAATGCAGCCGGAGAGCGTCCCCGAGCTTCTCGAGCGCTTCGACCTGGTGATCGGCGAGCCGGTCGAGGGTGCGCTCGCGATCTCACGGTAACCGCCTTCCGGGAACAGGGGGCCGCGCGCGCTGAATCGCGTGCGCTGCTCCCCGACAAGCGTGAGTTCTGTGGCTCGCATACAAAAGCCAGAATTATCGATCAGCGGTATTTGATCAATAGTTCCTCCTGGGGAACGATGGGGCTTCGTCAACTACCCATCCGGGAGGCAAACATGGACCTCAGGAAGATCCCGATCACGCTGGCACTCGTCACGCTGGCCCTCGCAGCATCTGCTCCCCAGGCTCTTGCGGCGACGCCCGAAACCGATTTTGAATCCTTTCCGGCTAAAGCAACGAACACCGGCGGCGAAGCAGAACTCGTCGCCAGCTTCAGCTCGATCAAGATCCCGATCAAATGCAGTAGCTCCAGCAGCCTCAGCGAAGTCACGAGCAAAACGACAGGCAACGCGGCCTACCTCTTTCACGAATGCACAAACAGCTCCAAAGAAAAATGCACGTCCGCCGGGCAGCAGACCGGCACAATCCAGATTGATCTCTCGGGGACACATCTCGTATATCTGGACGAGAACCACACAAAGCCCGGAATGCTGCTGACACCTTCGGAACACGGGTTCGTCTGGTGGATCGATTGCCCGGGGTTGAAAATCGAACTCCAAGGTGCAGGGCTTCTCGGCGAAATAACGGCGCCGAAATGCGGGGAAACCTCGAAAACGCTCACCACGGCGTTTCAGACCGTCAGCGGCCTGCAGAAGTACACCCAGGTGGAAGAAACAGGGTCTATCTTCAGCATGAGCACCATCATCGGAGGGACCAACACCGGGCCTGCCACCGCGGCCTGGACCTCCTCGGTGACCTTCACCCAGCCGTTCACGCTCACATGCCCTGAACAGAAATAGAGAGCAACGCGAACGCGTGCAATTTACGGGGATCCGGCTGCATATGCCGGGTCCCCGTGCACTGCTACCCTGCGCGGGTAGGCAGGTTGTCTGCCTGCGCGTCCGTCTTCGACCGCAGCGAGGAACACGCGCTTTGACTCCCGACCAGGGGTTCAGCTTCGACCGTGAGGGGCCGCGAGATGAATGCGGCGTCTTCGGCGTATACGCACCCGGTCACGACGTGTCCCGCCTGGTCTACTTCGGGCTCTACGCCCTCCAGCACCGCGGCCAGGAGTCGGCCGGGATCGCCACCTGCGAGGGCGGGATGATCACCACGATGCGGGACCAGGGTCTGGTCTCGCAAGTCTTCTCCGAGGAGAAGCTGGCGGCGATGCGGGGGGACATGGCGATCGGCCACGTCCGCTACTCGACCACCGGCGGCGGCTCCTGGGAGAACGCGCAGCCGATCTGGCGCGACGACGGGCGCGAGGTCGCGCTCGCCCACAACGGCAACCTCACCAACGCGGTCGAGCTGTGGGGGGAGCTGAAGGAGCGGGGGATGAAGTTCCGCGGCACCTCCGATTCGGAGATCATGGCGGCGCTGCTCTCCTCGCACGGCGGCAAGATGATCGAGGACGCGGTTGCCGAGGTGATGCCGCGGCTCCGCGGCGCCTACTCGACCGTGGTGATGACCAAGCGGGCGATCGTCGCCTTCCGCGACCCCCACGGGATCCGGCCGCTCAGCCTCGGCCGCCTCGGCGACCGCTTCGTCGTCGCCTCGGAGAGCTGCGCCTTCGACATCATCGGCGCCGAGCTGATGCGGGAGGTGCATCCGGGGGAGATGGTCAGCCTGACCGAGCGCGGGCTGGAGACGCGCCAGGTGGTGAAGACCGACCGCCGCGCCAGCTGCGTCTTCGAGCACATCTACTTCTCCCGCCCCGACAGCCGCCTCGAGGGCAAGGTCCTGCAGCAGGCGCGCGGGGTGATGGGCGAGATCCTCTGGCGCGAGGCGCCGGTCGAGGCCGATCTGGTGATCTCGGTCCCCGACTCCGGCAACCCGGCCGCCGCCGGGTTCGCCCGCGCCTCCGGGCTGCCGCGCGACGACGGCCTGATCAAGAACCGCTACGTCGCCCGCACCTTCATCCAGCCGGGACAGGAGCTGCGCAAGCACGGGCTGCGGCTGAAGTTCAACCCGCTGCCGGAGATCGTCGCCGGCCAGCGCCTGGTCGTCGTCGACGACTCGATCGTGCGCGGCAACACCACCCGCCAGATCGTCGGCATGCTGCGTGCCGCCGGCGCCAGCGAGGTGCATCTGCGGATCTCCGCACCGCCGATCCGCAACCCCTGCCACTACGGCGTCGACATGTCGACCCGCGAGGAGATGATCGCCCACAACCGCTCGATCGATGAGATCGCCGACGAGCTCGAAGCCGACAGCCTCGCCTACCTCTCGATCGCCGGCGTCTACGAGGCGATCGGCGGCGACCCCGGCGAACACTGCGACGCCTGCTTCACCGGCGATTACCCGTTGGGCGACCCTGACGAGGCTGACGGGAAATTCGCCCTCGAGATCGCCGCGGCGCCCTGAAAGAAGGCGCGGCCGCCGGAGCGACCGCGCCGTAAGGTTCGTCTACATGGATACCCAGAGGGGTTCCGGCTGTGTGACTGTGTAGGAGCCGTTCCAGTTGCCGTTGCCCGGCACGCAACCGAGGTTGCCTTTTGTGTAGGTGAGCGGACCCGCCCAGTCGATTGTCGCCATCGCGCCGCCTGTGAGGACGCCGACGTGGGCGGGGTCGTAGAAGCATTCGTCGCCGGTGAATGTCCAGAGGACCCGGATTTCCATCCCTGTCATCGTCAGTGTGCCGTTGTGGGTCCAGACCGGCAAGTCGATGATTTCGATGTCGAGTGTCCCGGGCTTGACGACTTCGACGTCGACGGGTTCTCCCGCGTCTTCGCAACCGCCGAAGTTGAGGAGGTTGACGAAGGCCGGCAGCGGCATCGCTGTAGCTGCCTCGGTGACCGCGTCGATTGTCGAGCCCATGCATTCGACGACGCCGTTCGGGGTCGGGATCACGAGCCTCGTCCCGGCCTCCAGGTGGGCGTGGATTGTCGTTCCCTGCGGATAGAGGTGGGCGCCTTCGCAGATCGGCAGACCACCCGGTGTTGTCGGTGCTTTGCAGAGCGACGTCGGTGTCGCGAAAGCGGTGCCGGCGCCGACGGACGCCATCAGCGCCGCAACTGCCGCGGCGGCCAGCAAGAGCATCTTCAGGGTCTTCATCTTCATCTCTCCCCTGCCCGGCGATTAGCGCCGGGCTTAGATAACGGACGAGACCCAGATATCACCTACCGATTAGTTAGTCAATGATTCTTTTGCAAAGACTAGATGGCCAGATCGAGCCCGAACCAGACGACGACGAGGGAGGCGAGCAGGATCGCGCCCTGCAGCGCGTGCAGGTTGGGTTTGCGCAGGTGCAGAACGGTGAGGGCGATCACCAAGCCGACGAAGCCGAGCTTCCACTGCAGGGTCGAGCTGTCCCAGAGGCCGTAGTGGGAGGCCATCGCCCAGCCGGTGAGGAGGAGGACGCCGAGGGCGATCAGGGACCCGTAGCCGAAGCGGCGGGCGACGGCGCGCATCCGCGTCCGCTCGGGGTCCGGGTCACCGCGCAGGACCGGCACCACCGCCAGCCCGAAAACAAGCTGGCCGCCGACGAAGAATGCCATCGCCAGCAGGTGGAGGTAGAGAATCCCCTGCCAGAAGTCGTGCTCGCCCATCGGCGCAACCATAGGCGTTCATCCCCGCATACCGGGGACAAATCGGTTCGCACTTCCGTGGCGCTTTCGACAAGATGCGCGGGGTGAGCGCCTTCCGGATCGTCGTCCTCGCCTCGGGCAGCGGCACCAACCTGCAGGCGATCCTCGACAAGCTGCACGGGCGGGGGCTGGTCGAGGTGGCCGCGGTCGGCTCCGACAAGCCCGGCGCCGGGGCGCTGACGCGGGCCACCGAGGCTGGCATCGACACCGCCGTCTTCCCCGCCGACGCCTACCCCGACCGGATGGGACGGGACGCGGCGATGGGCGACTGGATCGAATCCCACCACCCCGCCCTGGTCGTCCTCGCCGGCTACATGCAGCTCTTGACCGAACCGTTCGTCGCCCGCTTCGCCGGGCGGATCGTCAACGTCCACCCCGCGCTGCTGCCGCAGTTCCCCGGACTCGACGCGATCGGGCAGGCGCTCGAGGCGGGTGTGCAGGAGACCGGCGTCACCGTCCACTTCGTCGACGAGGGGATCGACACCGGCCCGGTGATCGTGCAGCGGAAGGTGCCGGTGCCGGTCGGGCGCGAACGCGGGGTGCTCGAGGCCGCGGTCCACAACGTCGAGCACGAGCTCTACCCGGAGGCGATCCGCATGATCGCGGAGGGCCGGGTTAGGATCGACCCCAGCGACCCGCGCGAGGTCGCGATCGATGACTGAGCCCGCCGCCGAAACCCCGCAGGAGAGCCTCGAGAACGGGCAGCTGCGGGTGCGCCGGGCGCTGATCTCGGTCTCCGACAAGACCGGCGTCGCCGACTTCGCCAAGGGGCTGGCGGCGCTCGGGGTCGAGATCCTCTCGACCGGCGGCACCGCGACGGCGCTACGCGAGGCCGGGCTCGAGGTCACCGACGTCTCCGAGTTCACCGGCCAGGAGGAGATCCTCGGCGGCCGGGTGAAGACGCTGCACCCGCGGCTGCACGCGGCGCTGCTGGCGCGGCGCGGCGACCCCGAGCACATGGCGACGCTGGAGCGCGAGGGAATCGAGCCGATCGACCTCGTCTGCGTCAACCTCTACCCCTTCGAGCAGACCGTCTCCGGGCACGAAGTCGCCCACGACGTGGCGATCGAGAACATCGACATCGGCGGGCCGACGATGATCCGCGCCGCGGCGAAGAACCACGAGAGCGTCGCCGTCGTCGTCAAGCCCGAGTCCTACGACGCGGTCTGCGCCGAGCTGGAAGAGGGCGGCGGTGAGATCTCCGCCGCCACCCGCCACTGGCTCGCCAACGAGGCCTTTGCCCAGACCGCGCGCTACGACGCCGCGATCAGCCGCTGGTTCTCGATGGAGTACGAGGACTTCCCCGAACACCTGGCGGTCGCTTACGAGAAGGTGCTCGACCTCTCCTACGGCGAGAACCCGCACCAGCGGGCGGCGCTCTACGCCGAGACCGGGCTGCGCAGCCACATTCTCTCGCGCTGCTCGAAGCTGCACGGGCGGGCGCTCTCCTTCAACAACGTCCTCGACCTCGACTCGGCGCGGAGCCTGGTCGGCGACTTCGAGGAGCCGGCCTGCGTGATCGTCAAGCACAACAACCCCTGCGGGGTGGCGATCGGCGCCAACACGCTGGAGGCCTACCTGAAGGCGCTCGCCTGCGATCCGATTTCCGCCTACGGCGGCGTGATCGCGATCAACCGCCCGATCGGCAGGGAGCTGGCCGAGGAGCTGCACAAGAACTTCGTCGAGGTGCTGAGTGCGCCCGGCTACGAGGACGGCGCCCTCGAGGTGCTGACCCAGAAGGAGGCGATCCGGATCCTCTGCGAGGAGGAGCGCCGCCAGCCCGATCCGACCGAGCGCGACGTCAAGCGGGTGATGGGCGGGCTGCTGATCCAGGACCGCGACGGCGACCCCGAGCCGCGGCAGATCATGGAGGCGGTCACCGGCAACGAGCCGAGCGAGGAGCAGTGGCGGGACATGCTCTTCGCCTGGACGGTCAGCCGCCGCGTCCGCTCCAACGCGATCGTGATCGCCAAGGGCGGCGCGACCCTCGGCATCGGCGCCGGTCAGATGAGCCGCGTCGACTCCGTCCGCCTCGCGGTCGAGAAGTGCCGCGAGGCCCGCGGCGCCGACGCCGACCAGCTCCTCGCCGGCTCCGCCCTCGCCTCCGACGCCTTCTTCCCCTTCGCCGACGGCCCCGAGCTGGCGATCCAGGCAGGCACCACCGCCGTGATCCAACCCGGTGGCTCAAAACGCGACGCCGAGGTGATCGAGGCCTGCGAGCAGGCTGGCGTCGCGATGGTCTTCACCAAGCACCGGCACTTCCGGCACTAGCGGCCCCGGGCCCCCACCTGAAGCTTCCTTCTCTATTTCGATAGGAATGCCTTTTCAAATACTGACTAGTACCAAAGTCGAACCACTCTGTTAGAACCTCTTCGACTTGCAAATGCCCATTAAGGCATTCAAAAGGGAGGCAGCATGAGCATCGTCGCTTTGATGCAGGACGCCGCGGAGGCGAAAGACGAGAACACCAGGGTGGTGAAAGGGCGACGGAAAGCGCTGAAAGAGGGGAGGGATGCCCGCCGGGTGGACGCCCCGGAACCCACCGCGAGCCCCGTCGCCGCGTTGGCCACGGAACTGACCCGCTACATCCCCACCGAGGCGATCGGCGTCTACACGGCCGTCCTTCCCTTCCTGGTCAAGGACGGGCAGCCGCTGACCGAACAGGACTTCACCGCACGCTGGATCCTCTGCGCGGCGGTCGCCGTCCTCGCCGTCCTCTATGCGGTCGGCATCTACCGGAAAGAATTGGCGAAGAGGAAACAGAAGTTCCACTGGCCGCCCAAGCGGACGATCACCGTGCTCATTGCCTTTGCCGCCTGGGTGATGGTGATCCCGGGCTCGCCCTTTCAGGAGTTCTCTTGGTTCTCGCCAGCGCTCGGCGGAGCGGTCGGGTTCTTCGCCGTGGCCGTGCTCGGGGCGATCAGCCTCTGGTTCGGGGAGGTGGAGAGCTAGCGGCGAGCGCCCGCTGCTGCGCGCGAGCGAGCAGCACGTGCTTGCACACCTGCATCGGCTCGTCAGCGACGACGAGGAGCTCCTTGTCGCCGGGGGAGATCAGGCCGTGGTCCTCGAGGCCGCGGTCGATCCACTCCAGCAGCGGGTCCCAGAACTCGGAGTCCACGAGGATGGTGGGGAAGGCGTGGATTCGGTGGGTCTGGATCAGGGTCAGGGACTCGAACATCTCGTCCAAGGTGCCGAAGCCTCCGGGCATGATCACGAAGGCGCGGGCGAAGCGGACGAACATCAGCTTGCGGGCGAAGAAGTAGTGGAACCGGTACCGGCGGTTGACGTAGGGGTTGATCGCCTGCTCGTGCGGGAGCTCGATGTTGAGGCCGACCGAGAGGCCGCCTGACTCGGCGGCGCCTCGATTGGCGGCCTCCATCAGACCGGGGCCGCCGCCGGTGATCACCGAGTAGCCGTGGTGGGTGAGGCAGGCCGCGGTCTCCCGCGCCAGCTCGTACCAGCGGTGCCCCTCCTCGATCCGGGCCGAGCCGAAGATCGAGACCCCCTCGTCGATGTCCCGCAGGGCGTGGAAGGCGCCGTCGATCTCGCCGCGGATGCGCTCGACCCGGCGCTCGTCGTCGCTCTCCTTGTCGATCGGGACGCGCAGCAGGCGCTGGTCGTGCCGGATCCCGTCGCCGCTGGTGCCGTCCCTCCCCACCGGTCCAGTAGAGCACATGGGGCGACCGCGGCCGCCGCCTAAGATCGGCAGGGAATGGAACCCGCGTGAGGATCAGCAGTCGGAGCGCCGGTCACCTCCTGGCGGTCGCGATCCTCCTCCTACTCCTACCGGGCGGATGCGGTGGGGCCGGTGGGGCCGTGCCGGAGGCCCCGAGGGCCATCGGCTCGAGGGGCCTCTACCCCGAATTCGACCCGAGCCGGAGCCACTACGTCTCGCGCTGCGGGCGGGGGGCCCCGCCGATCGAGCTCGCCGCCTCCGCCGCAGCGAGGATCGGCGTCGACGGAGAGCGGCCCCGCGGCGGCAGGGTCCCGATCGCGACGAAGAGCCCGCCCGGCGCCGATTTCCCGATCACCGTCGCCTCCGCGGGCCAATCGAGGACCTACCGCGTCCGCTGCCTGCCGCCGGACTTTCCGGACTGGCGATACGAAGCCAAGCGCACCGGCCCGGCCGGCTTCTTCGTCGTCAGCTTCAAGGCCGACCGCGAGAGCCCGCCCTGGGTGATCGTCTTCGACGACGAAGGCGTGCCAAGGTGGTGGTTCAACCCGCCGACCCGGGTTCTCTGGGGGCAGATCATCGCCAACGGCAACCTCGTCTGGGCGCGGTCCTTTGGCGACGGCTACGGGCTCGACCCGAGGATGGCCCACGAGATCCGCTCGCCGGCGGGGAAGCTCCTGCGCCTGGTGCAAACCGAGGGGTCGATCGTGGACGGGCACGAGTATCGCGAGCTCTCCAACGGCAACGTCTTCCTCGACACCTACGTTCCGGAAGCCGCCGATCTGCGCCGCTTCGGCGGCCCCCGCCACGCCGCGATCGTCAGCGCCGAAGTTCAGGAACTCGACCCGCAAGGCCACAGACGCTGGCACTGGAGCTCCCACGGCCACATCGGGCTCGAGGAGACCGGGCGCTGGTGGCGCAGCGTGCTCAGCAATCCGCGCCGCCGGCTGCACGGACGCCAGACCTTCGACCCGGTCCACATCAACTCGATCGATCCGCGCGGCCGGCGCGAAGTGGTGATCTCCACCCGCCACACCGACGCCGTCTACGGCATCGACCGGGCGAACGGGGCGGTCCGCTGGAAGCTCGGCGGCAGCCCAACCGCGAGGTCGCTGCGGATCGTCGGCGACCCGGCCAACCGTCTGCTGGGCGGCCAGCACGATGCGAGGATCGGCCCCGACGGGCGTCTCAGCATCTACGACAACGGCAAGGACCGGCCGCGACGGCCCCGCGTCGTCTTCTACCGGCTCGACCTCGCGAACCGGGAGGCCCATTACCTGGGGCAGCTGAACGACCCGGAGGTGAGGCGAAGCCACTGCTGCGGCTCGGCCCGTCCGCTTCCCGGCGGCGGCTGGCTGGTGAGCTGGGGGGACAACCCGCTCGTCAGCGCCTTCGACGCCAAGAACCGGCTCGCCTTTCGCCTGCACCTCGCCGCGTCGACCTTCCGGGCGGTGCCGGCGCCCCCGGGGGCGACGAGCATCGCGGCCCTTGACGCGGGCATGGAGGCGATGGAGCGCCCGGCCGGCGACCGGTGAGAGCCGCGAGGGGACCTGCTGCTACCGTGGAGCGGTCGGGTTCGGCCAATTCGCCGCCCGAGAGGTTCCGTTTCCTCCTCGTGCTCAGTTGGCGCCTTGGGGCCGCAGGATCTCCCAAGCCGTTCAAACAGGAGTTCACAACATCACTTCCTTTGCCGATCTCGGCACTTCCAAGCCGGTGGTCGACGCCCTCAGCGCGCGTTCGATCGCCCAGCCGTTCCCCGTACAAGAGATGGTCATCCGCGATGCGCTCGCGGGTCGCGACCTTCTCGTCCAATCCCCGACCGGATCGGGCAAGACCCTCGCCTTCGGCGTCCCCCTGGTCGACCTGATCCGTCCCCGGGACAAGGAGCCCCAGGCCCTGATCCTGGCCCCGACCCGCGAGCTGGCCACCCAGATCGTCGCCGAGCTCTCCACCCGGGCCGAGGCTCGCGACCTCCGGATCGCCGCGGTCTACGGCGGCGTCGGGATGGGGCCCCAGATCGCCGCCGCGCGGCGGGCCGACATCCTCGTCGCCACGCCCGGCCGCCTCGAGGACCTGATCGGACGGGGCGCGGTGTCCCTGAAACGGATCCGCGTCCTCGTCCTCGACGAGGCCGATCGCATGCTCGACATGGGGTTCCGCCCCGCCGTCGATCGGATCGTCGCTCTGACTCCCGCCGAGCGTCAGACCCTGTTCTTCTCGGCCACCCTGGAGGGGGCGGCGGGCCAGGTCGCGGCCTCCTACACGCGGGACGCCCGCTCCCACACCCACTCCGAGCCCGAGCAGGCGGAGCCCAACATCGAGCACCGTTTCGTGCCGGTCGACTCCCAGGGCGCCAAGCTCGATCATCTGGTCGAGCAGCTGGCGAGTGAGGACGGAGGGCGCTCGCTCGTCTTCGTCCGCACCAAGCGCGGCGCGGACCAACTGGTCAAGCGGCTGCGGGCCCAGCGGGTCGAGGCGGTGGCGATGCACGGCGACAAGAGCCAGGGGCAGCGCGAGCGGGCGCTGGCGCGCTTCGAGAGCGGCGCCGTCGTCACCCTGGTCGCCACCGATGTCGCCGCCCGCGGGATCGACGTCCCCGACGTCGCCCGGGTGATCAACTACGACGCTCCCGAGGATCGCGAGGCCTACGTGCACCGGGTCGGCCGCACCGGACGAGCCGGGCGCACCGGCACCGGCATCAGCTTCGTCCTCGCCGACCAGGCGGGGGAGATGCGCCGGATCGCCACCAGCCTCGGCCTCGACCACGGTCTCGGAAAGCACACAGCTGCGGAGGCGACCAGTCAACCCAAGCAGCGCTCCCGTCGCAATCGACGCCGGCGACGGAGCAGGGCCGCGGCCTGACGGCAGGGCACGGATGGAGATCGGGATCGGCCTCGCCGCAGCAGCCGCACTGATGACCAACCTGGCATCGCTGCTGAAGCACCGTGGCTGCCAGCACACGCAGCCAGTCCGCATCAGCCGCCCGCTGGGGAGCATGCGCGGCCTCGCCGCCTCACCTTGGTTTGCCGCCGGCTGGAGCCTTGCCGCGCTGGCCTGGCTGGTCCATGTCGCGGCCCTATCGATGGCCCCGATCTCCCTCGTCCAGGCGGTGCTGGCGGGAGGCGCCGTCACCTTGGCGGTGCTCTCGCAACGCTTCTTCGGCGAGCGGGTCGAGCGGCGGCAGTGGCTGGCCTTGGCCCTCGGCGGCGGCGGCCTCGCGCTCCTCGCGGCGACGCTGCCGCACTTCCACGGCGCCGACGCCGGCTTCACCCTGGCGGGGATCGCGAGCTTCGAGGGCGGGCTGGTCCTGCTGGCGGCGGGGATCGCCCTCGCGCATCGCGCCGAGCGCCTCGCCGAGCAACGCGGAGTGCTCCTGGCCGTCCTCGCAGGGCTCCTCTTCGCACTGGCCGGGATCGCGATCAAGGCCCTCACCGGCGGCGCCGGCAGCTGGCCCCTGATCGTCTCGCTGGTCGTCCTCACCGCGGCCTGCGGCGGTCTCGCCCAATACACGGCGATCGCCGCCCTGCAAAGCGGCGGGGCGATCGAGACGATCGGCCTGATGGGCATCATCGCCAACGCGACCCAGATCGTCGGCGGCATCCTCGTGTTCGGCGATCCGCTCTCCCCCAGCCCGCTCGGGATCACCCTCCAGATCAGCGCGCTCGCGATGGTCTGCTTCTCAGCGCTGCTGCTCCCGTCCCGGGTCGCCCCGCGCGCCCTGGCCCTGGAGCGAGCCTGAAGAAACGGCAGAGCTGGCGGCGTCCTCGGGCGGCTCAGGAATTCAGCGCCTTCCTATGCCCCCGGCGGGATTCGAACCCGCGCCGCGCGGCTTAAAAGGCCGCCGCTCTAACCAACTGAGCTACAGGGGCGAGGTGCCCATGGTAGAGGGAGCGGTCAGGAGAGGTCGGGCAATCCTTCGTAGGCGGTGGAAGCCTCGGCGTGGCTGCGGCGGGGGATGCGGCCGGCGCGGCGGGCGAGGGCGCCGGCCTCGACGGCGCGGCGCAGGGCGGTGGCCATCGCGGTCGGGTTCTCGGCGCCGAAGATGGCGCTGGCGGCGAGGATCGCGTCGCATCCCAGCTCGAGGGCCTGGGCGGCGTCGGAGGCGGTGCCGATGCCGGCGTCGAGGATGACCGGGACCTCGGCGCGCTCGGTGATGATCGCGATGTTGTACGGGTTGCGGATGCCGGCTCCGGAGCCGATCGGGGAGCCGAGCGGCATCACCGCGGCGCAGCCCGCCTCTTCGAGGCGGCGGGCGAGGATCGGGTCGTCGTTGGTGTAGGGGAGGACGGTGAAGCCGTCGGCGACCAGCTGTTCGGCGGCGTCGAGGAGCTCGACCGCGTCGGGGAAGAGCGTGCGGTCGTCGCCGATCACCTCGAGCTTGATCCAGTCGGTGGCGAAAGCCTCGCGGGCGAGCTTGGCGGTGCGGACCGCGTCGCGGGCGGTGTAGCAGCCGGCCGTGTTGGGGAGGACGAAGAGGCCGAGCCGGTCGATCACGTCGAGCACCGACCCCTCGGCGGCGGGGTCGACCCGGCGCAGGGCAACGGTGACGATCTCGGTCCCCGAGGCCGCGAGCGCTCCCTCCATCTGCTCCAGCGAGCGGAAGCCGCCCGTCCCCGCGATCAGCCGCGAGCGCCACCGGCGGCCGCCCAGCTCCCAGGAGTCGGCGCCGCCCTGGATCGCCGCCAGCACCTCAACCGCCTGCCCCTCGCGCAGCGGCGTCGCCTCCCACTCGCCGCGCGGAACGACCTCGCCGTCGAGGGCGACCGCGATCCCGCGATCCCCCTCCCCCGCACCCGAGGCGCGCACGGCGGCATCGAGCGTCGCCCCCGCCGGCAGCTCCCGCGGCGCCCCGTTCAACTCGATCCTCATGAGTTTCATGACGTTTGCCTCACTCCCGTAACAGCGTGTTCGTCCTTTTCCCATCCATCCCGGGAAAAGGACGAACGCCGATTCGCGGCTAGAAGGTCAGCTACGGCCTGGGCCGCCAGGGGCGCCAGGAGGATGCCGTTGCGGTAGTGGCCGGTGGCGAGGGCGAGGCCGTCGATCGCGCCGAGGCCGACGAGGGGAAGGTTGTCCGGGGTGCCGGGGCGGAGACCGGCGGTGGCGCCGAGCAGCTCCATCTCGGCGACGTCGGGAAGCAAGCGGTAGGCCTCGCGCAGCAGCTCGTGGACGCCACCGGCGGTGACGGCGGTGTCGAAGCCCATTTCTTCGACGGTCGCGCCGACGACGAGGCGGCCGTCGGGGCGCGGCACCAGGTAGACGCGCTCGGAGGCGAGGATGTGGCGGGCGACCGGCTCCGCGCTGCGGCTGCGCAGCTCGACCACCTGTCCCTTGACCGGACGCACCGGCGGCCGGGCCTCCTCGGGCAGCCAGGACATCGCTCCGGACCAGGCGCCGCCGGCGAGGACGACAGTCTCGGCGCGAATCAAGTTCTCCCCGGTATGCGGGGACAACTCGGGTCGCACTTCCTGCTCGCTTTCGTGGCAAGTGCACGTTCGCACACCCGCCAGGCGATCGCCATCGAAAACTCCGTCGACCACCTCGGTCCCGGTTCGCACCTCCACGCCCTCGGCTTCGCATGCCGCGACCAGCACCCGGGTCAGGGTCCGCGGATCCACCGCGGCCTCGCCCGGCGCGAGGACGCCGCCGTGGAAGGAGGGGGTCAGGCCCGGCTCGAGGTCGCGGCAGCGCCGCGGCGGCAGCCATTCGGCCTCCAGCTCCAGCGAGCGCTGCAGCTCGTGTACCCGCCGCAGCTGCGCCGCCTCGTCGCGGTCGAGGGCGACGTGCAGGGCGCCGGGGCGTTCGTAGCCGGTCGTCTCCCCCGTCGCCGCCTGCAGCTCGGCGACGAACTCCGGGTACAGCCGCGCCGCCTCCAGGGTCAGCTCCAGCAGCTCCGGCTCGCCGAAGGTCAGCTCCCCGACCGGCGCCAGCATCCCCGCCGCCACCCGCGTCGCGCCCCCGCCGGGCTCGCCACGCTCCAGCACGACCACGTCCGCGCCCGCCTGCGCCAGCCGCCAGGCGCAGCTGAGCCCGATGACCCCGCCGCCAACGACCACCACATCGAAACCGCGCTTCTCGGTCAAGCTCTTGCCTCCGCCGGCATTACCCGGATCAGGTCGAAACGGTCGGTGACCTCGATGCCACCCTCTCAGCCCTCGCGGGCTCCCGTGCATCTCCGATGCTACCCCTCCGCCGCCGCCGGCCGGGGCCTCTGGCCATAATCCGGCTATGAGCCTGTCCCTGCCTGAGGGCGACGGACCGCTGCGCCGCGAGCGCCTGCGCACCGCCCGCCTCTACTTCGTCTGCGAGGCGCGCCCCACCTCCGACCTAGAAGCGCTGCTGCGCGCGGCGCTGACGGGCGGCGCCGACATCGTCCAGCTGCGTGAGAAGGAGCTGGGACGGGCTGAGATCGAGCGCGCAGCCGAGACCTTCCGCCGCATCGCCGACACCTTCAGCGCCCTCTTCATCCTCAACGACGACCCCGAGCTGGCCCGCGCCTGCGACGCCGACGGCGTCCACGTCGGCCAGGACGATGTCAGCGCCGAGCAGGCGCGGGAGCTGCTGGGACCGGACGCGATCGTCGGCCTCTCGACCCACTCCGAGGAGCAGATCGCCGCCAGCGAGGGCCGTCCCGTCGATTACATAAGCGTGGGTCCGATCTGGGAGACGCCGACCAAAGAGGGGCGGCCGGGGGTCGGGCTCGAGTTGATCACCCACGCCGCCGAGCGCTGTCCCCATCCCTTCTTCGCGATCGGCGGTATCGACGCCGGCAACGCCGCGCAGGTGGTCGAGGCCGGGGCCGAGCGGCTTTGCGTGGTGCGGGCGATCCGCGACGCCGCCGACCCCGAGGCCGCGGCGAGCGAGCTGCGCCAGGCCTTCGCCGCCGGCGAGAGGGGCGTGGCGCCCGGTGGCTGAGCGCCCGGTAAAGCGCAAGCAGCGTGGGAGCGAGCGGATGGCCGCCGGCTACGCCAAGGCCGAGCAGCGCAACCAGGAAGCGCGCGAGGCGCTGAAGCCGCTGGCCGAGGGAGAGCGGCCCACCGTCGTCACCGTCGGCGCCGTCGTCTCCGCCCTGATCGTGCTCTCGATCGTCGTCGGCTACGCCGCCGGCGCGAAGGTCAACGGCGAACAGCCGAAACTGGCGCAGGTGGTGGCGCCGGCGGTGATCATGGGGATGATGGCCTGGGGGATGTGGCACGCCCGCTACTGGGCCGTGCTCGGCTTCCAGCTGGTCCTCGTGATCGTCCTCTTCAGCGCCTTCTTCGGCCTTCTCGTCGGCGCCTCCAGCGTCGGCCAGGTGATCGGCACCCTCGCCCTGCTCGCCGTCGCCGGCACCTTCTTCTACTTCATGGTCAAGGCGATGGCGCGGATCCAGATGCCGACCCGGGTCCCGAGGGACTGAGCGCGTGAGCCCGAGCATCCCCTCCCTCGGCGGCGTCGCCGGCTTCCCGGCCGACGCGATCGCGGCGCTGCGCAAGCTGCCGGAGATCGCCGAGAACACGCGGGCGATGAAAGAGCACACGGCGGCGCTGGAGCGGGTCGCCGCGGCGCTCGACCGGGTCGCCGCCGACACCGACGCGCTGCCGGCGATGCGCGAGGACATCAAACGGGTCGGCGAGCTGCCGGAGATTCTCGACCGGCTGGAAGGCGGCATCGAGCGGCTCGACAAGGGAATCGACCAGCTCAGCGAGCTGATGGAGCGGATTCTCGTCGGCATCGACGGCCTCAACTCGAGCGTCGAGACGCTGCAGGGTGCCGTCGGGCCGTTGGGCCGGCTCGCCGGCCGAGTCCCCGGCCAGAAGAAGGGCTAGCGGCCGGGGCCGCCCACCGGTCCCCTTCTATAGGCTCGTAGCGCATGGCCGACTCCTTCGACCAGATCGTCATCGGCGGGGGCCCGGGCGGGTACGTCGCCGCCATCCGCGCCGCCCAGCTGGGTCAGAAGACGGCCGTCGTCGAGCGCGACAAAGCCGGCGGCCGCTGCCTCAACTACGCCTGCATCCCGGCGAAGACGGTGCTCCGCACCGCCGAGATCTTCCACGAGGCGCAGGCCTCGGCCGAGCTCGGGGTCGTCGGCAACGACGTCCAGCTCGACTGGGAGGCGCTGCAGAAGCGCCGCGCCGACGTCTCCGCCCAGCTGACCGGCGGCGTCGAAGGGCTCTGGAAGAAGAACAAGATCGAGTTCATCCACGGCGACGGCTCGCTGACCGCCGAGGGCAACGTCAAGGTCGGCGACGAGGTCTTCGAGGCGAAAGCGGTGACCCTCGCAACCGGCTCGGTGGCGCTGCCGATCCCGGGGGTCGAGTTCGGCGGCCGCGTGGTCGACACCTGGGGCGCCTGGTCCCTGCCCGAGCGCCCGAGCCGGATCGCCGTCGTCGGCGCCGGCGCCTCCGGGGCCGAGCTCGCCTCCGCCTACGCCCGCTTCGGCACCGAGGTGCTGCTGATCGAGATGCTCGACCAGATCCTCCCCGCCGAGGACAAGGACATGGCCAAGGTCGTGGAACGCGTCTTCAAGAAACAGGGGATCGAGATCTCGACCGGGGCGCCGGTGGAGAACGTCGAGGCTGGGGACGGATCGGTGAAGTTCACCTACGGCGAGAACAGCGCCGAGGTCGACTACCTCTGCATCGCCGGCGGCCGGGCCCCCGACACCGAGGGCCTTGGGCTGGAGGAGGCCGGGGTCGAGCTGGAGGAGGGCGGCCGCAAAATCAAGGTCGACGAGTTCCAGCGGACCACCAACCAGAAGGTCTTCGCGATCGGCGACCTCGTCAACCGCAAGGCGCTCGCCCACAAGGCCTCCGAGGAGGGCGTGATCGCGGTCGAGGCCGCGGCCGGCGTCGAGACCCACCCGGTCGACCAGGAGCTGATGGTCGGCGCCACCTTCTGCCAGCCGCAGGTCGCCAGCGTCGGCCTCACCGAGGCGCAGGCCAAGGAGGCCGGCCACGAGGTCAAGGTCGGCAAGCAGAAAATCGCCGCCGAGGGCGCCGGCATCGTCTACGACGACAAGGACGGTCTCGTCAAGCTCGTCGTCGACGCCAAGTACGGCGAGGTCCTCGGCGCCCACGTCGTCGGCAACCGCGCCTGCGACATGATCGCCGAGCTGGTCGCGACGATGGCACTCGAGGGCGGCTACCAGGAGCTCTCGCGAATCGTCCACCCGCACCCGACGGTGTCGGAGGCGGTCTTGGACGCAGCGCGCGCCGTCGACGGCTGGGCGATCCACGCCTGAGCCCATGCGGTTGCCTTCAGAGCGAGCGAGGGGTCTAGCGCTCACCATCGCGGTGGCCGTTGCAGGCGTCCTAGCTCTACAAAGCTGCGGCGGCACGAAGACGCTCAGCGAGGAAGAAACCAAGCAACTGCTCCGCCAGCTTCCCTACCGCTTCGAGTTCCGATCGGTTGCCGATCCCGCAGGAGCGAGCGGCGCCGTTGCGGGGACTGCTTACGGCCCCCACCACACGGTCTTGCGATTCGGGGTCTCCCTTGGCCGGGGAGGCGCGCCCGTCTCGCTCGGTCCCCACTCAGACCTGGCCGACGCGACCGGGGGCGAGACGTTCCGCGTGACGGGCGACAACACCCTCATCGTCGGCGACAAGCTGAGGTTCAACCCGCGGATCAAAACCAGGGCCCAATGGCACACGGTTACCGACATGCACGTCGACATCGAGGAGAAGCTGTGCCGGGCGACGGAAGGGCACGCGTGCCCGATCTGAGGATTGACGGGTGAGCAGTCGCGCCACCTTCTACTTCGACCTCGGCTCCCCCTACGCGTACCTCGCGGCGGAGCGGATCAGCGGCCTCTTCGCCGAGGCGGAGCTGGAGCAGCCGGAGTGGCAGCCGGTGCTGCTCGGGGGCCTGTTCGCGCGCTTCGACCGCGGGTCGTGGTCGGAAACGCCGGCGCGGGCGGAGGGGATGGCGGAGATCGAGCGGCGGGCGGGCGAGTACGGGCTGCCGCCGATCGCCTGGCCGAAGCCGTGGCCCGGCGACGGGCTGGTGGCGATGCGGGCGGCGACCTTCGCCAAGCAGACCGGGCGCACCATCGCCTTCTCCCTCGCCGCCTTCCGCCAGGCCTTCGCCGCCGGCCGCGACCTCAGCGACGTCGACAACGTGACGATCGCCGGCGCCGCCTGCGAGATGCACCCGCGGGCGCTGATGAAAGCGGTCGAAACGAGGGTCGTCAAAGACGCGCTGCGCGAGGCGACCGACCGGGCCGGCGACCTCGGCGTCGAAGGTGTCCCCGCGGTCGTCGTCGACGGCGAGGTCTTCTGGGGCGACGACCGCCTCGAGGAAGCGGTCGCAGCCGCGAGCCGCGTCTAGTCCAGGCACCCCCTCCGAACTGAATCAACTTCGCTACCTGCCGGGTAGCCAAATTGATGCAGTTCGGCCGTGAGGGATGTCATCTAAGGTGACTCGATGGCTGAGTTGCCTGACGCTGCCACCTGTTACGAGCTGCTTGCGCGGATGGCGCTGATCCGCCGCTTCGAGGAGGAGGCGGGGCGCCAGTACCAGCGGGCGCGGGCGGGGGGATTCCTGCACCTGGCGATCGGCGAGGAGGCGACGATCGTCGGCACCACCTCGGTGATGCGCGACGTGGACTTCCTCATCGGCACCTA
>CAMLHB010000015.1 GCA_946479725.1 uncultured Actinomycetes bacterium
CCTCAACGGGCTCAACCTCGGGCTGCCGGAGGACCAAGTCTCGATGGTGCTGGGCCCCTCGGGCACCGGCAAGAGCGTGCTGATCAAGCACATCGTCGGCCTGCTGTACCCGGACTCGGGCGACGTCCTCGTGCACGGCGAGTCGATCCCGAACATGACCGACGACGAACTCTTCGACGTGCGGAAAAAGTTCGGCCTGCTGTTCCAGGACGGGGCGCTGTTCGGCTCGATGAACATCTACGACAACGTCGCCTTCCCGCTGCGGCAGCACACCGACAAAGGCGAGGAGGAGATCGGCGAGATCGTCAACCGCCGCCTCCGCGAGGTCGGCCTCAGCGAGGCGACCTACAAGATGCCGAACGAGCTCTCCGGCGGGATGCGCAAGCGCGCCGGCTTCGCCCGGGCGCTGGTGCTGGAACCGGCGATCGTGATGTTCGACGAGCCCGACTCCGGCCTCGACCCGGTGCGGACGGCGCTGCTCTGCGAGCTGATCCGCGAGGTCCACGCCGAGAACGGCGGCTGTTACCTGGTGATCAGCCACGACCTCGGCACCGCCCGCCGGATCGCCGACTTCATCGCCGTGCTCTGGAGCGGCAAGATCGTCGAGTCAGGCCCGAAAGAGGAGCTGTTCGACTCCAGCAACCCGTTCGTCAGTCAGTTCCTCAACGCTGACGTCACCGGGCCGCTCTCGATGGACTAATCGCATTGGACGCTGCATCCTGGTTCGGGCGCGTCGCGGCGTGGGCGACCCGGCACGCCCGCCAAGTCCTCGCCGTCAGCGTCGCACTTGCGGTCGTGGCGGCGAGGGTGTCGACGCCGGTTCGGCAACCGCGAAGGCGACCCGGCAGGTCCACGAGGCCTTCGGCGAAGAACCGATCGTCGTCCTCGTCAAGGGCGAACTGCCGGAACTGCTGCTCGGCGAAGACCTCTTCCGGCTGTTGCGGCTGGAGGGCTGTCTGGCCGGCAAGGTGCCGAAGGGGAGCGATCCGATCCCCGGTCCCTGCGCCGAACTGGCGGAAACGGAAGCGGTCGAATTCCTCACCGGGCCGGCGACCTTCCTCAACGAGTCGGTGGTCCAGATCGACAATCAGCTGCAGCGGCTGGCCGAACACGTGCCCGCCGACCGCTTCCGCGAATACCTGCTCGCGGTGGCGACCAGATACGGGATCACCAGCGCCCCCAGCATCACCAACGAAGACTTCGTCGCCACCGTCGTCTTCGACCTCGCCCGTCCCCGCGGGACGCCGAAGGCTCGCCTTTCCTACCTCTTTCCCAACGCCCGCTCGGCGCAGATCGTGATCCGCCTGAAGCCGGATCTGAGCGAAGCCGAACGGCGGCGGGCGATCGGGCTGATCGAAGCCGCGGTCGCGGACACGACCCCGCGCAAGGCCTGCGCCCAGAACAAGCAGCCGGCCCCCTGCTTCGAGCTGGAAAACGGCAGCTACGTCGTCTCCGGAGCCCCGGTCGTGATCGACGGCGTCTCGCGGGCGCTGAAGGACGCCCTACTCGTCCTCTTCGCGCTCGCGGTGGCGGTGATGGCCTTCGTCCTCCTGCTCGTCTTCCGCTCCCGCTGGCCGCTGCTGCCGCTGGCGATCGCCCTGATGGCGGTCGCGATCACCTTCGGCTTGCTGGCGCTGGTCGGTGGGTCGCTGACGATGGCCTCGATAGCCGCCCTCCCGATCCTGGTCGGCCTGGCGGTTGACTACGCGATCCAGCTGCAAGCCCGGATCGCCGAATCCGAGTCGATTCAGCAAGGGGCATCTAAGGGAGGGCCCACCATCGCTGCAGCCTGCGCAGCGACCATCGCCGGCTTCCTGGCGCTGCAGCTCTCGCCGATTCCGATGGTCCGAGGCTTCGCCTGGTTCCTGATCGTCGGCGTCGCCGTTGCTTTTGTTCTCGCCTTCACCGTCGGACCCGCCGCACAAACGCTCCTCGGGCGGGTGGCGCGGGCGCAGGGGACCCCGAGCATCCAGCGCAGGGGTCCCCTAACAGCCCGTGACAGGACCCGCCCGCCAGAACGCTTCTTGTCTCTAGCCCTTGCCAACCCGACCGCGGTCCTCGCCCTCGGAATCGGGCTGGCGATCATGGGCTGGGCCGCCGGAACCCAGGTCAACACGGTTACCGACATCCGCGAGCTGGCGCCGCAGAACGTCAAGGCGGTGGAAGGGCTGAACGAGCTGCAGGACACGACTGGGGTGTCCGGAGAGTTGGACGTCAGCATCACCGCCCCTGATCTCACCGACCCGGAAACGGTCGAGTGGATGGCCGGCTTCAAGAAACGGGTGCTGGAAGCGAATGGCTTCAGCGGCGAAAGCCCGAGTTGCCTGGACGCCGAGATCTGTCCCGGGCCGGCGCTGTCGGATTTCTTGATGCGCGGCGGGGAAACGCCGACCGCGAGACGGATCGACGCGACGTTGTCGGCGCTCTCTCCCTACGCGCTGCGGCAGGTGGCGCCGGTCGATCCGAAGACCGGCGAAGTCGGCCACCAGGCGCTTATCTCCTTCGGGATCCGGGCGCAGTCGCTGGAGGATCAGCAGAAGCTGGTCGAACGGGTGCGCGATTCGATCGGGGATCCTCCCGAGGGCGTCGACGTGCAGCTGGCCGGTCTCTCGGTAATCGCCGCCGAATCCGCCTCCGACCTCTCCAGCAGCAGGTACTGGCTGACGTTGGCCGGACTCGTTGCTGTTGGGCTGGCGCTGCTGCTGATCTACCGTTCCTGGCGGCGGGCGCTGGTGCCGCTGGTGCCGACCGTGCTCGCCACCGGCTGGGCGTCGCTGCTGCTCTGGGCCACCGGGATCCCGCTCAACCCGATGTCGGCGGCGCTGGGGGCGCTGACGATCGCGATCGCGACCGAGTTCGGCGTCCTGCTGTGCGGGCGCTTCCACGAGGAGCGGCGCGGGGGGATCGGCACCGAGGAGGCGCTGCGGCGCGCCTACTCGCGCACCGGCGCCGCCGTCCTCGCTTCCGGGGTGACCGCCGTCGCCGGCTTCGCCGTCCTGATCGCCAGCGACGTGCAGATGCTGCGGGACTTCGGCCTGGTCACGGTCGTCGACCTCGCCGCCGCGTTGATCGGGGTGCTCCTGGTCCTGCCGGCGACGCTGCTTCTGCTGGAGCGGCGATGAGGGACCGCTACTCGATCCTCGTCGGGCTGATCTTCCTGGCGATCATCGTCGTCGCCACCGTCAACACGATCGAGGGCGGCGGACCGGGCAAGACGCTCGGCCTCGACCAGCTGCCGCCGCGCTGGCCGCTGCCCGAGTTCGCCGTCCCCGCCGCCGCCGGCAGGCTCGAAGGCGACGCCAACGTCGCCCAGGACGACTGCGAAAGCTCGGCGATCCCCTGTCCCGAGGGCTCGCGGCGGACCGCCGCCTGCCGGATCGACACCGCCGAATCGATCCGCGTCTGCGACCTCTTCGACCGGCCCCTGGTGATCTCGTTCTGGTTCAGCAAGGGCGACGGCTGCGTCGCCCAGCAGGACCTGGTCGAGCGGGTCTTTCGGCGCTACCGTGGGCGGGTGGGTTTCCTCTCGCTGGACATCCGCGACGACCGCGACACGCTGCGCGAACTGATCGACGAGCGCGGCTGGACGATGCCGGTCGGATACGACCGCGACGGTGCCGTCGGCAGCCTCTACGGCATCGGCGGCTGCCCCACTTTCGCCTACGTCTACCCCGGCGGAACCCTGCAGGACGCCAGCATCGGCGAACTCAGCGTCGCCCAGCTCGACCACCGGGTCGACCGCCTGCTGGCCGCCACGGCGGCGGCGGAAGGGAGCTGAGTTGAGCGCCGACCCCACCAGCCATCGGATGGGGTGGGTGCCGGCGCCGCAGCAGGGGTGGGTGGCGCCCCACATCGGCTCCGAGTTCCCCGGCCTCGGGATCGCCTGGGTCGAGGTCGACGCCAAGCCGGGCAAGAGCCCCGAGCCGGTGCTGCGGCGGCTGCGCGACCTCTCCGACCGCACCTACGGCTCGCAGGCGATCCGGCTGCGCGAACGGCCGATTCCCTGGGCCTACCGCGTCTTCTTCCGCCAGATCGGGCTCGACCCCGACCGCACCCGCACCCCGGTCGAGCAGCTGACGCTCGACCGCCTCCACGACGGTGGCTTCCGCAGCCACGGGATGCCGCGGGACGCGCTTGACATCGCGATCGTCGAGACCGGGGTGGCGCTGCGCGCCTTCGACGCCGAGGCCGTCGCCGGGCGCCTCTGCATCCGCGACACCGCCCCCGGCGAGTCGCTCGCCGGGGTGGCGGGGGAGATGGAGAAGGGGACGCTGGCGATCGCCGACGACACGCGCCCGCTGGCGCTCCTCTTCGGTCCCGCGGCGGAGGACGTGCGGATCGAGAAGGGCAGCCGCCGCATCGTCGTTGTCGCCACCCAGGTCAAGGGCGTGCCGCAGATCGCCGTCGAGGAGGCGCTGTGGATGGCCGCGTCGACCCTGGAGGCGGCGTGACTACACTTTCCGGGATGCCTGCGCTACTGAGAGACGAGAGGTTCAATGGTCTCGACGTCGCCGTCGACGAGCGCGAGGCGCGGCTGCAGCTGCGCCGGCAGATCGCTCGCCTCGAGGCGGAGCTGGCCGGCCTCTTCGGCGAGGCCTTCGGACACACCGAGGTCCCGCACCGGGTCGAGGCGGTCGCCGCCGTTCCGCGGGTCCTCGACCTCGGCGAGCTGGAGGCGGTCCGCGACCGCCTCGCCGGCCGCGTCGCCGAGGCCCGCGAAGCGCTGGTCGAGCGGCGGCGGGTCGAGGACGGGAACCGCGAGCTGGTCGAGCGGATGCTCGCCGCCCCGCAGGACTACAAGTGGGTCCGCGTCTCCCGCCAGGACCTCGGCCTCCCGGGCTGCGGTCACTGGCACTCGCGCCCCCGCCTCGGCCCGATCGGAATGCTGATGGGCTGGTGGCGGGTCAAGGTCTCCTCCGGATGCCCATTAGCCGGGCGGCTTGCGGCCGTTGAGCGGTAAGACGAAGGTCAGCCCCCGCAGGCGTGTTGCGAAGCGGGTGGAGACGCCGGACGAGCGCCCGCCGGCGCCCTGGGGCAATGCGCCGCTGGCCGAGCTGGTGATCCTCGCCGGCATCGTCGCCCTTGCAATCGGGGTGTTCGGCGGCCATCCAACGGCGATCGGCGTCGGCATCGCCCTGGCCGGGCTCGGCGGCCTCGAGGTGGCGATCCGCGAGCACTTCGCCGGCTACCGCTCCCACACGACCCTGCTCGCCGGCGCCGCCTTCGTCCTCGTCACCGGTCTCGTCCTCTACGCCGCCGGCCAGATCCTCCTGGTGGCGCTGATCTGCGGCGCAGTCGCCTTCGCGGTGGTCTTCTACCTGGCTCGCCGTGCATTCCAGCGCGCTTCCGGTGGCCTCAGCTACCGGATCGGCGGACTTCGGTAAAGCGCCGCGATCGCCGAAGGCGACCGCGGCAACACCTCAAACGGCGACCGGCTCCCGGCTGTGCGAGCGGGTGGCAAGCTCGTTGGCGAGAATCCGCCGCTGACGCGAGGTCAGGGTTCCCAGCTGCTTGTTCTCGTTGAGGGAGAGGGGCATGAGGAACTTCCGCGCCCGCGTCCGTCCCCAACGGCGCTGGCTGGTCAAGAGCTCGGCGATGGTCATGCTTTCGGTCTCCCACGGGCAGTCGCGAACCACCTCCGCGGCATCCATGTCTCCTCGCGCGATCGCGCGCTTCAGCTCGGCCCGCGCAAGGCGCACCATGTTGGCTCTCTCCAGGGCCCTCATGTGCTGCGGTGCCTCGGCTGGGGCTGCGATGGTCGATGGTGGTGCCGTTGAGGCAGCTTCCACTGGGACTCCTCCCTTCAAGGAATCGATTTGCTGGGGTTTGTCGCGTCCGGCCGTGGCAACCCAGGCCACACGAGGGGGCCTGGTCCTACCGGACCGACTCTCTCTTCCCGAACGCCCCGCCAGGGTCGTCGCGGCGAGGAGGCCAAGCTATGTCTTCGGAGTCGCGGCCGTCAACCCACCGTCACCAAAGTTCCGTCCGATCCATTCGCTAAGAGCAACAATTTCGCAACATCTGAGAGCTTGTCCAGATCTGGACAAGCCCGAAACTCCCCCCCGGGGGGGATGTCAAATTTTCATGATCAAAAAATTAAGTGCGCGGTAGGTCCGGGAAGTCCTGGATGACCCGGGCGACCGTCCCCAGGGCGCCGTCCAGATGCTCGCGCTCGTGGGTCGCCATCAGGCTCGTCCGCAGTAGCGCGCCGCCGGGCGGGACCGCCGGGTGGATGGCGACGTTGGTGTAGACGCCGGCGTCGAAGAGGGCCTTCCAGAGCAGCACCGCCTGCCAGTCGTCGCCGACCATCACCGGCACCACCGGCGTCGTCGCGACGCTGCCGTCGGGCAGGGTGCCGGGCTCGATCACCTTCAGTCCGAGGTGGCGCAGGCCCTCGCGCAGGTACTCGGCGTTGGCGAGCAGGCGCTCGAAGAGCTGCGGTCCGTCGGCGCGGATCACCCGCAGCGCCGCCAGCGCGGCGCCGACCGCGGCGGGGACCGCGGAGGCGCTGAAGACGAAAGAGCGGGAGGCGACGCGCAGGTACTCGATCACGTCGGCCGGGCCGGCGATGAAGCCGCCGCAGGAGGCGAGGCTCTTGGAGAAGGTCCCCATCCGCAGGTCGACCTCGTCCTCGAGGCCGAAGAGCTCACAGGCGCCGGCGCCGCGGGCGCCGAGGACACCGGCACCGTGGGCCTCGTCGACCATCAGGCGGGCCCCGTAGCCCCGGCAGAGCTCGACGATGCGGGGCAGGTCGCAGACGTCGCCCTCCATCGAGAAGACGCCGTCGACGACGACGAGGACGCCGCCGCCGTCCTCGGCCGCCCGCTGCAGCATCTTCTCCAGCTTGTCCATGCGGTTGTGGCGGAAGGGCCGCAGCTTGGCGCCGGAGAGGCGGCAGCCGTCGAGGATCGAGGCGTGGTCGCCCGAGTCGCAGACGACGGTGTCCCCCGGGCCGAGGATGGTGCCGATGCAGCCGACGTTCGACTGGTACCCGGTCGTGTAGACGATTGCGTCCTCGGTCTGCATCCACTCGGCCAGCTCGCGCTCGAGGTCGAGGTGCAGGGGCGTCGTCCCGTTGAGGAGGCGCGAGCCGGTGACGCCGGTGCCGTAGGCCTCCAGCGCCTCGCGCGCCCCCGCCTTGACCCGAGGGTCGCCGGTCAGGCCGAGGTAGTTGTTGGACCCGAGCATGATCGTCTCGCGGCCCTCCATCTCGACCACCGGACCGGCCTCCGAGGTGAGGAGGCGGAAATAGGGGAGGAGGTCATGCTCCTTGGCGGCTTCGAGCTGCTCGAGGCGATCGTGGCTGCGGGCCTTCTCGAAGACGTCGACGGGCGCCCGGGTGGCTTCGCTCATCTCCCGGAGTGTAGGTTGCGACCCACATGGCAAGTGTGTCGATCCGGCCCGTTCGCAGTCGCCGCGAGCTGAAGCGCTTCGTCAAGGTCCCCTTCCGCCTCCATCGCGAGAGCAAGCAATGGGTGCCGCCGCTGGTCTTCGAGCGGATGCAATTCCTCGACCGCAGGAAGAACCCGTGGTTCGAGCACGGCGAAGCCGAGTACCTGATCGCCGAGCGCGACGGGGAGCCGGTTGGCCGGATCACGGTTCAGGTCGACCGGCGCTGGGACGAGTACCAGGGCGGCAAGGACGCGATGTTCGGGTTCTTCGAGGCCGCCGAGGATCCCGAGGTCGTGCGGGCGCTGTTCGAGGCGGCGAGCGAGTGGGCGAAGGCGCGCGGCCGCGAGCGCCTGCTGGGGCCGATGGACTTCACCACCAACGACGAGATCGGGATCCTGATCGAGGGCTTCGACCGCCGTCCGATGATCCTCGAGCCCTGGCACCCGCCCTACTACCAGCGGCTGATCGAGGCCGAGGGCTTCGGCAAGGCGATGGACGTGCTGATGTGGGAGCTGCGGATGGGCGAGCTGAAAGAGGGGGAGCAGTTCGACCCCTCGATCCACGCGGCGGCGGAGAAGGCCCTGGACGACGAAGGGATCACGATCCGCAACATGCGCAAGCGTGACATGGCCGCCGAGGTGCGCCGCTTCATGGACGTCTACAACGAGGCCTGGGGCGACAACTGGGGCTTCGTCCCGATTACCGACCCCGAGGTCGAGTTCCAGGCGAAGAACCTGAAGCAGGTGATCGACGAGGAGTGGACCTTCATGGCCGAAAAGGACGGCGAGGTGGTCGGCGCCGCCCTCACCCTGCCGGACATCAACCAGGTGATGGCGGAGATGAACGGGCGCCTGCTGCCCTTCGGCTGGGCGAAGTTCCTCAGCGGCCGGCGCAGGATCGACCGACTCCGCGTCTTCGCCCTCGGGGTCAAGCACGACTACCGGCACACCGGCGTCGCCGCCGGCCTCTACCTCGAGCACATCAAGCTTGCGGCGCAGCCGGGGAAGATCAAGTGGGGCGAGATGGGCTGGATCCTCGAGACCAACAAGCCGATGAACCGGGCGATGGAAGGCATGGGGGGCAAAGTCGTCAAGAAGTACCGTCTTTACGAGCGTTCGCTCGGCGGGGGCGACCCCTCGCCCCGCTAGAGTCGCCTGGGTGAGTGAGCCGCACTTAGACGCCGAGGTCGTGGCCGAGGAAGACGCCACCCCGGCCGAGGCCACCGACCCCGTCCGCCAGCTGCCGACGAGCTACCAGCCCGGCGAAGGCTCGGCGCTGCCGGTCCTGCGCCCGGAGGTGAAGGCCGCCGTGCTCGCCACCGCCGGCGGGGTTCTCGCCGGGGCGGCGACGGTCGCCGCGGTGCGCGCTGTCACCGGCGCCGCTTCGAAGGCGCGGCCGTCGCGGCGACTCGCCGGCCGCCGGCGCGAGCGCCAGAACGTCGTCGCCAGCCGCTCCTTTCTGGTCGATGTTCACCTGCTCGGTCGCTGAAGCCGAGGTCCGGCCGCCCTCGCCCTACCGGATGCCGCGGGGCAGCGCCGACCGCACCCTGCGGGTGCGGGACGGGGTGGCGACGCGGCTGCTCCACGTCGACGGCAGCCCGGTGCTGGTCCGCGCCTGGCAGCCGGCGCGCGGCCGCGTGCGCTTTCGGGCCGACGCCATCGGGCCGGACCGGGTTTCGCGGCCGCCGATCGCGCTGCCGCCCTGTCCCGGCCCCGCGGGGCCCGAGCAGCTCGAGCAGGCGATCGCGGCGATGCGGCGGGCGCTCTGGGTCGACATCGACCTCTCCGACTTCCACCGCCGCTTCCATCGCGACCGCCTGCTGGGCCCGCTGATTCGGAGGCTGCCGGGCTTCCGCCCGAAAGGCCGGCCGTGGCCCTGGGAGGCGCTGGCCGCCGCCGTGGTCGGGCAGCTGATCGAGGCCGAGCGGGCGGCGCTGATCGAGCGGCGTATTGCCGGTCGCTGGGGAGCGCGGCTGGGTGAGGGGCGCGATGCCCTGCGCGACGTCCCCGGGCCGGAGGCGATCGCCGGCCGTGCCCCGGCTGAAATCGAGCAGATGGAACTGGTCGGCAAGCGGGCGCTGGCGCTGCGGCGACTGGCCCGCGACGTCGCCGCCGGCCGCTGCCGGATCGAGAGCGCCGAGGGGGATCGCCGGCTGCTGGCGATGCCGCAGATCGGCCCCTGGACGGTCCAGTGCCTCGGGCTCTTCGGGCGCAACGAGCTCGACTCCCTGCCCGCCGGCGACCTCGGCTACATCAAGCTCGTCGGCCGCCTCGACGGGGGCGGGCGGCGAGCGACGATCCCCGAGGTCGAAGAGTTCTACGCGCCCTACGAGCCCTACCGGGGCCTGGCCGGGGCGCTCTCCCTGGCCGGTCTCTCCCGCCTCGTCGCCCAGGGCCCGCCGATGCGCCTCGCCGCATAGGCGCCCGCCTCGCTCAAGCCGTGCCTGACGCACGCCGATGAGCGAGGTGGATGCGCGAGCCCGCCGATAGGAACTGGTCCGAGCACGAGGTGAAGGGTTTCCTCGAGCAGCTCGCCGCGGGCGGGCACGACTTCCGTCGCCTGGTCGAGCGGCTGCCGGCGATCGTCTACACGGCCGAGCTCGGCGAGCGTGGCCGCTGGCGCTACGTCAGCCCTCAGGTCGAGGAGATGCTCGGCTACCGGCCGGAGGAGTTCGTCGCCGACCCCGGTCTCTGGGTCAGCCTGCTGCACCCCGACGATCGCCAGCGGGCCCTGGCGCAGGAGACCGAGGAGCACCTCGGCAAGCGAGACACTGCGCCGATCGAATACCGCGTTCACACTCGGGAGGGCAAGGTCGTGTGGATCCATGACGAGGCGGTGTTGGAAGCCGACGAGGAGGGCATCCCCGTCTGGCACGGCGTTCTCTACGACGTCAGCGAGCGCCGGCGGACCGAGGACGAGTTGCAGCGAGCTCTCTCCCAGCAGGCGGTCGTCGCCCGGCTGGGTGAGCGGGCGATGCAGAACAGCGACCCGCAGGAGATGATGGAGACGGCGGCCGAGTTGATCGGCAAAGTCGACGGCGTCCACAGCGCCTGCATCTGGGAGCTGGCCCGCGATGGCCGCCGGCTCAACCTCCGCGCCGGCCTCGAGGACGCGGTGGTCGGCGCCGGGCGCCGGGTCTCCGCCTCCCGCGACTCCCACGCCGGTGCCGCCCTGGACTCCGGCACCCACGCGATCGTCGCCGATTGGAGCCGGGAGACGCGCCACACGATGCCGCCGGTGCTGCGCGTGTTCGGCGCCGCCAGCAGCCTCGCCGTCGTCATCGACGGGAAGAACAGGCCCTTCGGCGTCCTCGACGTCCACGCCACCGAGCCGCACCGCTTCAGCGCCAAGGACGTCCCCTTCGTCCAGGCCGCCGCCAACGTTCTCGCCGACGCGATCGAGCGCCACGCCGCCGACCAGGCGCTGCGCTACCGCGTCCTCCACGACTCCCTCACCGGCCTGCCCAACCGGCTCAGCTTCGTCGACGCGCTCGGCGAGGCGCTGGACAAGGCGGCGGTCTCCGGCTCGCCGGTCGGGATCCTCTTCCTCGACCTCGACCACTTCAAGCTGATCAACGACAGCCTCGGCCACCACGCCGGCGACGCCCTGCTGCGGGCGGTGGCGCCGCGGCTGCGCGATCACCTGCGCCCCGGCGACGTCGTCGCCCGCTTCGGCGGCGACGAGTTCGGGATCCTGATCGACCGCCTCGCCGACGAAGGCGAGGCGCTGGCGATCGCCGACCGGGTCGCCAGCGCCTTCGCCCAGCCCTTCTCGCTCGACGGCGTCGACCACTTCGTCAGCGCCAGCCTCGGCGTCGCCGTCTCCCGCGCCTCTGAAGAGCGGACCGTCAACGCCGAGCTGCTGATCCGCGACGCCGACGCGGCGATGTACCGGGCCAAGGAAGGCGGCCGGGCCCGCTGCGTCCTCTTCGACGCCGAGATGCGGGCCAGCGCGATGCGCCGCCTGGAGGTCGAACGGGAGCTGCGCCACGCGGTCGAGCGCGACGAGCTGACTCTCCATTACCAGCCGGTCGTCAACCTCCGCTCAGGCGAGATCACCGGCCTCGAGGCGCTGGTCCGCTGGCGCCATCCCGAGCGGGGCACGCTCGACCCGGGCGAATTCGTCTCGATCGCTGAGGACAGCGGCCTGATCGAGCCGATCGGCCGCTGGGTTCAGGAGCGCGCCTGCCGCCAGGCGCTCGAGTGGCACCAGCTGCGGCCCGACGCCCGCCCGCTCGACGTCGCCGTCAACCTTTCCGCCCGCCAGGTCGCCCACCGCGACCTCCCCGAGGTCGTCGAAGAGGTGATCGCCCGTACCGGCCTCGACCCGGTCCACCTGCGGCTGGAGATCACCGAGGGGGTCCTGGTCGAGGAGTCGGCGACGGCGATCTCCTCGCTGCAGAAGCTGAACGAGCTCGGCGTCCGCCTCGTCCTCGACGACTTCGGCACCGGCTACTCCTCGCTCGCCTATCTCAACCGCTTCCCCTTTCACGCGCTGAAGATCGACCGCTCCTTCGTCGAGGCGCTGGGGATCGAACAGGAGGCGACGGCGATCGTCGAGGCGATCATCGGGATGGCGCGGGCACTGTCGCTGGAGGTGATCGCCGAGGGGGTCGAGAGCGAGGTGCAGCTATCGGAGCTGCGCCGGCTCGGCTGCGACTACGCCCAGGGCCACCTCTTCCACGCGGCGATGCCCGAGCGCGAGGTCAGCCGTCTGATCGCCGAAGGCGCCCTCGGCTATTCGGGAATTTCGCCCGAGGGCAGGTAACTGTTGTCGAGCAGTTCGCTCGCCTCCGGCAGCGAGTCGATCAGGCCGTTGTCGCGCATCCAGCCGGCGAACGTCGCCCACTCCTTCGGGTCCATGTAGCCGTAGGGCTGGTCCGCCGTCGGCACACCCAGCAGCGGCAGCGTCGCTTTGATCTCCGCCGCGGTCAGCTTTGGTTCGAGGTCGGGGTTCGCTTCGGTGACCGCTTTCGTCGCCGCATTAGGTTGCGCCACCGCCGCTTCGGTCCCGCGCTGCAGCGCCGCCAGGAAGAGGCGGAACTTCTCCGGGTCTTCTTCCAGCGTCTGCCGCCGCGCCACCAGCACCAGCTCGTCGTAGGTGGGGACGCCGAGCCGGTCGACCGGGGTGACGACCGGGGCTTTGCCGCGTTCGCGCAGGTCGATCCCCTCGACGTTGCTGAAGCCGCCGAGCATCGCCTGGGCCGATCCGCTGAGCACGGCGGGGAGGAGGCTGAAGCCGACGTTGACCGCCTTGACCTCGTCGGGGGTCAGCTTCACCCGGGCGAGGATCGTCTTCAAGAAGGCGTCCTGGTAGGGGATGCCCGCGGTGGCGATCGTCTTCCCCTTGAGGTCGCCGACGCCTTTGACTCCGGAGCTCTTGAGCCAGATCATCGAGGTCAGCGGCCGGTTGACGAGGGCGCCGATCGCGACCACGTCGAGCCCCTGTTCGCGGGCCAGCGCCACCTCGGGCTCGTAGGAGATCGCCAGGTCCGAGCGGCCGGCGGCGACCTGCTTGATCGGCGCCGCCGGGTCGGAAGGGGTCTCGATGCTGAGGTCGAGCCCGGCTTCTTCGAAATAGCCGAGCTTTTGCGCCATGTAAATCCCGGCGTGGTCGGGGTTGGGGTAGAAGTCGAGCGTGAGGCCGAAGGCTTCGCGCGAGCTCGAGGTGCCCTCGGACTTCTCGCCGCAGGCGGCGAGGGCCAGTGCGAGGGCGAGGACGGCGAGGGCGATCGCCCAGATCCGGAGGCGCTTCATCGCCTGAGTTCTATCGCCAAGTGACGACGCGCCGCTCTGCGAGGGCGGTGAGGCCGATCAGGACGAGGGCGATCGCCGAGAGGACGGCGACCGCGGCGAACTGCCGCGCCACCTGGTAATTGGCGAGATCGGACTGGATCAGGTGGCCGAGGCCGGCGTCGGAGCCGGCCCACTCGGCGAACACCGCCGCGATCGGGGAGAAGACGACGGCGATCTTGATCCCGGTGAAGAGGCTCGGCAGCGCCGCCGGCGCTTCCACCCGCCGGAACCGCTGCCAGCTGGAGGCGTCGAGGCTGCGCATCATCTTCACCGCCTCGGGGTCGACCGAGCGCAGGCCGTCGAGCGCGTTGACGGTGATCGGGAAGAAGGAGACCAGCGCGATGATCAGGACCTTGGGCCCAATCCCGAAGCCGAACCAGACAAGGAGGATCGGCGAGATGACGGCGACCGGGATCGTCTGCGAGGCGACCATCAGCGGGTAGGCGGCGTCGCGCAGCAGCCGCCAGCGGTGCATGAGGATCGCCATGCCGACGCCGACGACGAGGGCCGCGAGGATGCCGAGGAGGATCTCCTTCAGCGTCACCCAGGCGTTTTCGGCGAGCAGGGCGCGGCTCTCCCAGAGCGCTTCGGCGATTTCCACGGGCGAGGGGACGAGGAAGTCCTCGAGGTTGAGGGCGTCGGCGATCGCCCCGGTCGAGGCGGCTATCTGCCAGAGCCCGAGCAGCAGCGCGATCAGCGCCAGGGGCAGCAGCCAGCGCCTCACCGCGATCCCTCCCGCAGAGCCCGCAGCGCCGCTTCCCGCACCGCGACGAACTCGGCGTCGGTGACGGCGGCGTCGCGATCCTCCGCCCGGGGGCGGGGGGAGGCGAGCTCGGCGACGATCCGGCCCGGCCGTGCCGAAAGCACGGCGACCCGGTCGCAGAGGTAGAGCGCCTCCTCGACGTCGTGGGTGACGAGAAGGACGGTGCGGGGGTCGGCGCGGAGGGCGCCGGCCAGCCACTCCTGCATCTCGGCCCGGGTGATCGCGTCGAGCGCGGCGAAGGGCTCGTCCAGCGCCAGCACGGGCTTGCCGGCGATCAGGGTGCGGAGGAAGGCGACCCGCTGCCGCATCCCGCCGGAGAGCTCGGCCGGCCGCGCCGCTTCGAAGCCGGCGAGGCCGAATCGTTCGAAGAGGCCGGAGGCGGCGCCTCGCGCCTCCCGCCGTCCCATCCCCCGGTTGCGCAGCGCCAGGGCGGCGTTGTCGATCGCCGAGTACCAGGGCAGCAGCAGGTCGCGCTGGGGCATGAAGGCGCAGCGGGCGAGCCGCGCCTCGGCGCTCGCAGCGCCACCGACCGAGATCGTCCCGGCGCTCGGTTCCCGCAGGCCGCAGATCAGCTCCAGCAGGGTCGACTTGCCACAGCCCGATGGACCGACGAGGCCGAGCACGCCGTGCGCCTCCCACGCCAAGGAGAGGGAGTCGAGGGTGCGCAGGTCGCCGTAGGAGTGCGACACCCCCGCAATTTCGAGCTGCATCCTGGTATCCTGGCGCACTCCGCACTCCTGACCAAGAAGGTCAGGAAAGTCGAAATCCAGGGAAGTTCCCCCAGGTGCGGAACTAGGAGCAACTATGGACCCGGCAATCGTCCTCTTCGGATTGGGCATCGGCGTACTGGTCGGTATGACCGGCATGGGCGGAGGCTCGCTGATGACCCCGCTGTTGATCCTCATCTTCGGCATCCAGCCGACGACGGCGATCGGCACCGACATCTTCTACTCGGCCGTGACCAAGACGGTGGGCGGCTGGCGCCATTTCCGGATGAAGACGGTGAACATGGAGCTGGTCAAATGGCTGGCGCTCGGCAGCGTCCCCTCCGCCGTCAGCGGCGTCCTCCTCGTCTCCTGGCTGCAGACGCAGGTCGGCGAAGACCGGCTCGACGAACTCGTCTACGCGGTGCTCGGCGGCACCCTGCTGATGGTCGGGATCATCACCCTGACCCGGGCGCTGATCCTGCGCAACCTGATCGACGAGCGCGACCGCTTCGAGGTCGAGCGCCGCCACAAAGTCGCGGCGGTCGTGATCGGGGCGACCACCGGCTTCGTGATCGGGATCACCTCGGCCGGCTCGGGCACCGTGATCGCGATCCTGCTGATCGCCGTCTACCGGCTGGCGCCGAAAAAAGTCGTCGGTACCGACGTCTTCCATGCCGCGGTCCTGCTCTGGGCGGCGGGGATCGCCCACTGGATCGGCGGCAACGTCGACTTCGTCCTCGCCGGCAACATCCTCCTCGGCTCGGTGCCGGGCGTGATCATCGGCGCGGCGCTGTCGGACAAGGCGCCGCAGGGCTTCATCCGCACTGCCCTCGGGCTCGTCCTCGTCGGCTCGGGCATCGTCACGATCCAGAAGGGCGACCCCGCGGTGTGGCCGATCGCCGCCGGGATCGCCGCGATCGGGCTCGGCCTGGTCCTCTACGCGCCCCACTGGCTCAACCGCCGCCGCGAGGCCCAGCGCCGGGTGGCGGAGGAGCTGGAGGGCCGGCAAGAGCTCGAGCAGGCGGCGGCCCTCGGCCGCACGCTGCCCGCCGACTGATTAACTAGATACATGCGAGTTTCCGCGAAGGCCGACTACGCGGTGCGGGCCGCTGCCGAGCTCGCCGCCGCCCAGAAAGAGGAGGCGCCGGTCAAGGGCGAGCGCCTGGCCGACGCACAGGACATCCCCCTGCAGTTCCTCGAGCACATCCTGCTGGAGCTGAAGCACCACGGCATCGTCCGCGCCCGTCGCGGCGCCAAGGGCGGCTACTGGCTGGCCCGGCCCGCCGACGAGGTCACGGTCGCCGAGATCGTCCGCGCCGTCGAGGGCCCGATCGCCCACGTCCAGTCGACCCCGCCCGAGGACATCGAGTACCGGGGCAACGCCGAGCACCTGCAGGCGGTCTGGATCGCCGTCCGCGCCAGCCTCCGAACCGTCCTCGAGGAGGTCACCCTGGCCGACCTCGTCTCCGGCGAGCTGCCGGCCGTCGTCGGCGAGCTGACCGCCGTACCCGACGCCTGGGTCGCGCGCTAACAGCGCTCCACGCGCAGCGTGGCCAGGCGCTGGAAGATCCTGATCGGCGCCGTCGCGGCGCTCGTCGTGCTGCTGGTGGTCAACATGCTCCTGGTCGAGGGTGAAACCAAGCCGGCGACGGTGACGGTGCCGGGAGGGCGGATCCTGCACCTGCCCGGCGGCGAGATGCAGGTGCTCGAAAAAGGGCCGCGCCGCGCACCCCCGATCGTCCTCCTGCACTGCTTCTCCTGCTCGATCGCCTGGTGGCAGCAGCTGATCCCGCTGCTCGATCGCGACCACCGGGTCCTGGCGCTGGACCTGCGCGGCTTCGGGGGATCGGAAAAGCCCCGCTCCGGCTACTCGATGGAGGACCAGGCGGCCTTCGTGGCCGAAGCGCTGCAGCGGTTGGACGTGCACCGCGCCACGGTCGTCGGCCACTCCCTGGGCGGCACCGTGGCGACGGCGCTGACCGAAGTCCCCGGCGACTACGTCGGCCGGCTGGTGATCGTCGACCAGGCCCCCGACGAACGCTTCGCCACCGCGATCGACTTCGCCGAAGAACTAACCACTGCGCCGGTGATCGGCGAGGCCCTGTGGCGGGTGATCCCGGACTTCGCGGTCAAGGAAGGGCTGCAGGTCGCCTTCGCGCCCGGGTTCGAAGTGCCCGAAGGCTTCGTCGACGGGTTCGACCAGATGACCTACACCTCCTATGCCTCCGACGGCGAGGAGGGCTCCTATGCGGGGGCCGAGCCGCTCAACCGGAGGATCGAAAGGACGGGCGTTCCGCTGCTGGCGATCTTCGGCGCCGAAGACCAGATCTACGAAGCCGAACCGGCGCTTGCCGTCTACGCGAAGGTGCCCGGAGCGCAGACGGCGCTGATCCCGGGGGCAGGACATTCGCCGAACGTCGAGAAACCCGCGCGGACCGCAGCTCTGATTCTCAACTTTGCCCACTCCGGCCGCCATTAGGCCACGCTTAGGTTCCCCATCCAACATCTCTCCTGTCGTGTTCCTCGTCGATAGTCACCGGCCGCGCCCGCGGTTGCGCCTTCCCGGCCGCCGGGCGCCGCTCCGCGCGCGCCGGCGTGCGCACTGGCTGGCCCCGCTGGCCGGTCTCTGCACGATCGCCATGGGCCTCGTCAACGTCGGCTCCGCCCTGACGCCGGGCCTGCACTCGCGGATGCGCCTGCTGCTCGAACTGGTGCCCGGGGAGGTGCCGGTCGCCGCGCACGCGCTGGCCCTTTCCGCCGGGGTGGCGCTGGTCATCCTCGGGATCTACCTGATGCGTCGCCGGCGCCGGGCCTGGGCGCTGGGGGTGGGCGTCCTGATCGTCGCCGGCGCGCTCAACCTGCTGAAGGGGCTCGACGTCGAGGAGGCGCTCGCCTGCTGGGCGCTCGCGGCGGTCCTGGTCGCGGGCCGCGGCGCCTTCACGGTTGTGCACGAGGACAGCGGTTGGCGGGTGCCGCTGCTGCGCAGCGCCGGCATTCTCGCCGGCGTGCTTGTCGCCAGCGTCGTCACCCTGCTCGCGGCCTCCCACTGGGGCACGCCGGGGCTGAATCCTGGTCGGACCCTGGACGAGCTCACCGCCGCATTGACCCTTTCTTCCCAACCGGTGCGGTACCGCGACCCCTTCGAGTGGGTCCCGACCGCGCTCGTTCTTCTTTGGGCTGGTGCGCTGGCGACCGTCGCCTGGCAGCTGTTCCGGCCCCTGGCGGGACCGCGCGGACTGCCGCCGGGGGAACTGCGGCCGCTGGCGGCCGAGCTGGTCGCCTCCCACGGCACCGACACCCTCAGCTTCTTCAAGCTGCGGACCGACAAGCACCACTTCTTCGACCGCTCGCGGCGGGCCTTCGTCGGCTACCGGATCGAAGCCGGCGTGCTGCTGGTCTCCGGCGACCCGGTCGGCCCGGTCGAGGCGTTGCCCGACCTGCTGCGGGACCTCTGCGGCTTCGCCGAGGCGCGTGGCCTCTCGCTCGGGGTAGTCGGTGCCAGTGAGGAGTTCGCCGAGCTGGCGGGTGGCGCCGGGCTCAACTCCTTCTATATCGGCGACGAGGCGATCGTCGAGCTGGCCGGCTTCTCGCTCGAGGGGCGGGCGATCCGCAAGCTGCGCCAGGCGGTGACCCGGGTCCGCAAGGCCGGCTACACGGTGGCGCTGCACTCGATGGGCGAGCTCTCCGAGGCACAGCTGCGCGAGCTCGAGGAGGTCTCCGACCGCTGGCGCGGCGAGGAACCCGAGCGTGGATTCTCGATGGCGATCGACAGCCTCCGCGGCGACCACCTCGACGAGAGCCTGGTTCTGGTGGCGCGCGACGCCGAGGGCCAGGTCCGCGGCTTCCTCCACTTCGCCCCCTGTCACGGCCGCTCGGCCGCTTCGTTGGGCCTGATGCGGCGGGACCGCGAGACCGTCAACGGCCTCACCGAGTACCTCGTGGTCAGCGCGATCGAGATGCTGGGGGAGCGCGGGGTGGAGGAGATCTCGCTCAACTTCGCCGCCTTCGCCCGCTGGCTGCGCGAGCCGAGCGGAATCGCCGAGCGCACGCTCGGCCGCCTCGTCGCCCTCGCCAACCCCTACTTCCAGATCGAGAGCCTCTACCGCTTCAACGCCAAGTTCAACCCCCGCTGGCAGCCCCGCTACCTGCTCTACGAGCGCGGCCCCCTCAGCTTCGCCCGCACCGGTCTGGCAGCCATGTTCGCCGAGGGCCAGCTGCCCTCTCCGAGCCTCCCGGCCCCGTTCCAGCTGCGCGGCTAGCTGGTTCTTTAACTCTGATAATCTGATTCTGTGAAGCAGCTCAGCGCAACGGATGCGTCGCGTCGATTCTCGGAGGTTCTGGACGACGTGGAGCGGGATGGAGAGTCCTACGTCGTCGTGCGTCACGGCCGAGCCGTCGCAACGATCGGCCCTGCCAGCGGTGGAACCGGGAAAGCGCTGAAGGAAGCGCTGTCGTCGAACGGGCCAGACGATGCCTGGGCAGGCGACTTGCGTGAGCTTCGCGAGCGCATGAAGCCAGAGATGGACCACTGGCGCGACTGATCCTCGACACTACGGTTCTCGTCGATGCCGAGCGTGATGGCGATTCGCTCCGCGCGGCGATCGACGACGCGGACGACGTCGCGGTGGCGGCGATCACCGTTGCCGAGCTGAAGGTCGGTGTGGCGCTTGCCGAGGGACAACGGCGGGAAAAGCGCGAACGATTCGTGACCGCGGTTCTCGATGCCGTCTCCGTCGAGCCCTACGACCTTGACGTGGCCGAGGCGCATGCGGCTCTGCTGGTCCACGTCCGGCGGGAGGGTAGCCCCCGAGGCGCCCACGACTTGATCATCGCGGCCACGGCCCGAGCCCGGGAGCGGCGAGTCATCACCCCGGACCGGAAAGCCTTCGGGGATCTCCCCGACGTCCCGGTCGAAGCCTAGGTCCGTTCCTTCTCCTCGACCGGCGCCGGCACGAGGTCGAAGTCACGGCCGAGGCGCAGCTCGCTGTAGCGGCGGGTCCAGTCGTCGTTGATTCGGTCTGACTGCTTCTTCATCCGGGGCTCGAACTCGAAGCCCTCGGGACAGGTGAGGCCGAGGCGCTCGAGCAGGTTGAGGGTGCTGGTCTCGTAGTCGGCGGCGAAGTTCTCGTAGAGGACGAGGATCGGCTTGATCCCGGCGTGCTCGAAGAAGGCGTCCCAGGAGGCCTCTTCGACCAGCAGTTGCTCCAGCAGGTGGTCGATCGCCTTGTAGTGGAAGCGGAGCTGGGGGCGGTGGGCCTCGACGAAGCTGCGGTAGGGGGGAGAGCCGTCCTCCTCGACCGAGGCGGCCTTGGCGCTGGCCTGGTCCTCGCGCCAGGTCGCCGTCTGCACCGCCTTCCAGAGCGAGACCGCCTGGCGCACCTTGTTGGCGCGGACCACGCGGACGAAGGTGAGGCCGGGGAGGACCGTCGGCAGCAGCTCCGCCAGGGGCACGTCGCGGTAGGCGGGGACGTTGCGCAGGAGGCTGACGAACTCGCCGAAGTAGCCCCACATCAGCTTCGCGCCGAAGACGCCGTTCTCGGTGGTGCCGGTCTCGAAAGCCCACTCGAGGTAGCGGTCGTAGGCAGCGCGGCTCCAGAGGGGGGAGCGCGGCTGGGGGTCGGAGCCGACGCTGCGCTCGCCGAGGTGGTCGCGGATCGACTGGTCCTCGACGCCGAGGAAGTATTCCTCCGGCCGGCGCGGGCGGCCGCTGTGCCGGAGCGCCTCGAAGTACTCCTCGGGGCGGCCGGCAACGTCGGTTTCCTCGAGCGCGTGGCAGACCAGGGTGCTGCCGCTGCGGGGGGTGGCGCAGACGAGGTAGGAGCGATCGGGTTTCATCTAATTTAGGTACCTCCGATGAGGCCACCCAACATCCTCTACATCCATTCTCACGACACCGGGCGCTATGTCCAGCCCTACGGGTTCCAGGTCCCGACCCCGAACATCCAGATGCTGGCCGACCAGGGAGTTTTGTTCCGCGAGGCCTTTTGCGCCGCCCCGACCTGCTCGGGCAGCCGCGCCAGCCTCCTCACCGGCCTCTACTGCCACAACAACGGCATGCTCGGTCTCGCCCACCGCGGCTGGAAGCTGAACGACTACGGCCAGCATTGGGTTCACACCCTGCGCGAGGTCGGCTACCGCTCGATCCTGATCGGCGAGCAGCACATATCCCTCGACCCGGCGGTAATCGGCTACGACGAGATCGTCCCGGTCGACCAGAACCACGCCCATTTCGTCGCCCCGCTGACGATCAAGACCCTGCGCGAGGCGCCGGCCGAGCCCTGGTTCATGTCGGTCGGCTTCTTCGAGACCCACCGCAACTTCGCCGCCCCGACCTCGGTCCGCGACACGCTCTACTCGCTGCCGCCGTCGAACCTGCCCGACACCCCGGCAACCCGCCGCGACATGGCGGCCTTCAAGGCCAGCGCCCGCTCGCTCGACCAGGGGATCGGCGCCGTCCTCCACGCGCTCCACGACTTCGGCCTGGTCGAGCACACGGTCGTCATCTGCACCACCGATCACGGCATCGCCTTCCCCGGCGCCAAGGCCACCCTCTTCGACCGCGGCACCGGGGTGATGATGATCGTCCGCGGCCCCGGCTTCACCGGCGGCAAGGTCGTCGACGCGCCGGTCAGCCATCTCGACGTCTTCCCGACCCTCTGCGACATCTCCGGCGCCGAGCACCCCGACTGGCTGCAGGGGACCTCGCTGCTGCCGCTGGTCCGGGGAGAGGTCGAGAGCCTCCACGAGGCGATCTTCAGCGAGACGACCTTCCATGCCGCCTACCAGCCCCACCGGGCGATCCGGACCGAGCGTTGGAAGTACATAAGGAGGTTTGACGAATACCCGCATCCGGTGCTGGCTAACTGCGACGACAGCGCCACCAAGGACCTCCTGGTCGAGGCGGGGTGGGGGGAGCAGGAGGTCGCCGAGGAGCAGCTCTACGACTTGGTGCTGGATCCTGAGGAGGGCCGCAACTGCGCCGGCGACCCCGGCAAGGCGGACGTGTTGGCGGAGCTGCGCGGGCGTCTGGAGGCCTGGATGCGGGAGACCGAGGATCCGCTGCTGGACGGGCCGGTGGCGCCGCCGGAGGGGGCGATCGTCAACGAGCAGTGGCAGGTCTCGCCCGACGATCCGGTGCGGATCGTCAAGGCCGGCCCCACGGCCGCTCCATCCAGGTGAGGCAGGTCCACCCGGGGATCAGGTTTCCCAGCGGGTCCCTGCTCTCGCCGTGGGTGAAGGTGCTGAGGCCGCAGTTGTGGGAGCCGAGGTTCCAGAGCCCGACCGCCATCGGCGCCTCGAAGCGCTCGCCGAGCACCGAGTCGAGGAGGAAGAAGCGGGTGAAGATGCCGTGGGTGACCAGCAGTGGCAGCTCGCCGTCGGCGCCCGACTCCAGCTCGGCCTTCAGCCGCCGCACCCGGGCCACCGCCTGCTCGAATGTCTCGCCCGAGGTCAGCTCGCCGGTGTAGTCGATCTCCTCCGGCTCGAGCCCCAGCGCGTCGCCGACCGCCCGCGACGTTTCCGCCGCCCGCCGCAGCGGGCTCGAGAGCAGGCGGGTGACCCCGAGCTCACGCAGGCCGGCGCCGGCGGCGTGGGCCTGCTCGACCCCTTTCTCGGTCAGTTTGTCGCTGTCGGAGTGTGCGGCCGGCTCGCCGCTGCGGGCGGCGTTGTGGACCGACTCGCCGTGGCGGAGGAAGAGCGCTCTCATTCGGCGGCGGGGGCGGCGCCAGCGACAACGTTGACGAAGTTCTCCAGGTGCTTGGTGGTCCAGCACTCGAAGGCGCCGTCGCAGTGGCGCTCGTAGGCGGCCATCACCGAGTCGCCGTAGTTCCAGTAGAGCTTCGGCTCCGGATTGAGCCAGAAGAGGCGCCCCGCGCGCTCGGCGATTCGGGCGAATACCTCGGCGTGGGGCTCGCGGCCGTTGGTGCGGGCGTCGCCGAGAACGATCACGGTCGAGCGCGGGTCGAGCTCTTCGGAGATCTCGGTCAGGAACTCGAGCCAGACACGACCGTAGTCGGTGTAGCCGGAGACGTCGGCGACCCCGCCCTCGCTGGAGATTTTCTGGGCGATCGCGGCGAAGTCTCGCTCGTGCTCGAAGACGTCGGTCACCTCGGAGATCCGCTCGATGAAGACGAAGCTGCGCAGCTTGCGGAAGGAATCGTGGAGGGCGTGGAGGACCGAGAGGAAGAAGACGCTGGCCGAGGTAACCGAGGTGGAGACGTCGCAGAGGACGTAGATCTCCGGCCGCCGCGGGCGCTTCGGCCGGTAGCGCAGCCGCAGCGGCACGCCGCCGGTCTCCAGCGAGGCGCGCATCGTCCGCCGCACGTCGACGTGCTGCCCCTTCTTCCGCCCACGCTGCTCATGGCCGAGCGTCGCCAGCCGCCGCTTCATCTGCGAGACGGCGCGGTGGACGGCGGCGAGGTCCTGGGTCGGGCTGGTCGGCAGCGCCCGGTCGAGCTCGGCGAGGGGACGGGAGGGGGGCAGGGTCTCGGTCCGCTCGATCAGGTCGCGCTCCAGCTCGCGCCGCAGGTGGCGCTCGAACCCGGTCAGCTGGTCGCGGTCGATCGGCGGCCGCTCGGTGCCGTCCTCGGTCGGCGGCTGCGCACCCGCGGTCAGCCCCAGGGTGCGGCGGATCCGCTGCACGTCGACGCCGACCACCCCCGAGCCCTCGGCGCGGCCGAAGGCGGCGATCGCCAGCCGCGCCAGGTCCCGCATCGCGTCCTCGTCGCCGGCGGCGATCGCCTCGCGGATCGCCTCGGAGATCTCGTCCATGTCGAAGCGCTCGCCTTCGCCGGCCGGCGGCCCGCCCTCGGCGTGCTCGGTGACCCCGCGCTGGACCGCGGGGGGCGCGGCGGGGGGGGCGCGGGGGAGGTGGCAGGGGAGCGCGCAGAAGCGGCGGCGCGCCGCGGGCGAGGAGTAGGGCG
>CAMLHB010000016.1 GCA_946479725.1 uncultured Actinomycetes bacterium
CCGTCCTCGCAGGCGCCGAAGCCGGCGATCTCCAGGCACGCGCCTGGATGAGCGGCGCGCACGAGCGGCCAGGCGGCGAGCAGGAGGTCGACCCCCTTGGAGACGATCAGCTTGCCAACGAAGGCGACCAGCGGCTCGCGCTCGCCGCCGGGCCGGAACTCCTCGACGTCGACCCCGGGGGGGCCGAGCCGGGTCTTCTCCCGCAGCTCGGCCACGTCGGGCAGGGCGGCCCAGAGCGATTCCGCCGTGTGTGCCGAGCCGATCAGCACCCCGCGGGCCGCCTCCATCCCCTCCCGCGCATAGGGGAGGAAGCGCGGGTGCGGCTTCACGGTGTACTCGAGCGCCGAGCCGTGGATCTTGGCCGCGAAAGGTGCGACGCCGGCGCGAGCGAGGATCGCCGGCCCCATCACCAGATGGTTGGCGAGGGCGAGGTCGATCCCGCCGGCGCGCTCGGCGACCTCCCTGACCGCGGCGACGTTGGCATCGAAGTAGCGATCGAGCTCCGCCTCGCTCAGCTCGGGGAAGGTCTTCACCTCGAAGCCCTCGTAGGGGTCCTTGACGTAGACCGGCAGCAGACCGCCGATATCGGGATTGTGGATCTGGACTCCCTCGATCCGGACCTCGCGGTCCTGGCAGAGCAGGTGCACCTCGTGGCCGAGACGGGCCAGTGCCCGCGCCAGATTGACGTTGTAGATGTTGCTGCCAGTGCCCCGCAGCATGTAGCCGTGAAAGACGAGGACGCGCATCTGAGCCGCGCAAGTTAATAGTGTTCCCGGCGATGAACGAGAAGCAGCTCTACCGCATGCGCGCCGCGGCCTCTGGTCGCGAGGCCCTCGCCCACGCCGAGCCGGGATCGGTCTACGTCGACCGCGAGACCGGAGAGGAGATGTCCCCGGTGGCCAAGGTCCTGCCGCTGGCGCCGTCTGCCTCCTCCCTCCCCCGCAGCCCCGAGAACCTCCGCGCCTGTCGCCGCTGCGACCAGCTGATCGGGCTGGACGTTTCTGACTGCCCCTACTGCGGCCTGCGGCAGGAAGCCCTCTAGGGCTTCTTCACCAGGGTCGCGGTGTAGAGCAACCGCGCGTTCGAGTAGTAGCAGCCGTAGGTCTTGGTCTTGCCGACGCCCTGTTGGGGATGGCCGCTCTGGACGTCTTCCCTCGAGATGCAGTGTTCGGGTAGGCGGCTGCCGCGCCAGGTGTTTTCGCCGGAGAGGTTGAGGGCAAACATCGGCGCCCAGGTCGGGACGGTCAGCGCCACGACCTGGCCCTTGAGGACGGTGAGCGGGTGGTCGAGGGCGAAGATCGGGGTGCTGCCGAAGTAGGGGTTGAGGACCTCGATCGGGCTCTGGCGCACCAGTTTGTACTGCGGCGGTTTCGAGCCTTCGACCGGTCGCAGGACGCCGATCCGGGCCTCGGAGGGGGCGCCGAAGAAGTCGTTGAAGAAGCCCGTCTCGTCGGTGGTCGTTTTCGTCTCCACCGTCGAAGGCTTGGAGAGGGTGATCGACCAGGCGATGATCTTGCCTTCGAACGGAGCCTCGAAAGGACGAGCGACCCCGTCGGCGATCGACTGGAAGCCGGTGACGTGTCCCTCGACCCGGCATTCGCTTTCCGGCACGCCGTTGACCACTTTCCCCGGGCAGGAGGCCGGCGGCGTTTCCGGCGTCTGGCCGAGGACGACGACCCGCAGCGGCGCCGAATCGGCCTGGCGCGGGATCGCGATCGCGACCAGCGCCGCCAGCAGCACAGCAGCGGCGATCAGCGCGGGGAGGCGCCGGGAATCGGTCTTGGTCTCTGCATGGGTCATCGCTGAGGCAAACACCGGGCCCGTGGCCCAGTTGCGGCGCCAATTTTGCCGTCCGGGGCGGCTGGATGCGCCGTTACCGGGGCATTTGCACGATCCCGGTCAACCCGATGACCCTCCCAGATAGGGTTCGACGCGAGATGGAGGTCTCGGACAACAGCAGCGAGTTCATCGCCGTCGGTCTCGCCGCCTACGGGATCGAGGCCGACGAGATCGAGCTGGCGGTGATCGGCGCCGCCCACCAGACCTTCTGGCCCCCGATCCTCGAGCTGCTGCAGGTGGACACCAGCCAGGCCCCGAGCGAGCCTGCTCCCGACCTCTCGCAGGCGCCGCCGAGCCGATGAGCGAGGCGCTCGACCTGACCCTGCGGGAGCAGGCGGCGGCGATCGCCCGCGGCGAGGTGGACGCCGCCGAGCTGCTCGAGGCCTGCCTGGCGCGGATCGAGGAGCGGAACCCGGCGCTGAACGCAGTCGTCGAGACCTTTCCGGAGCGCTCCCGGGAGATGCTCGCCGCGGCGCCGGCGGGGCCGCTGCGCGGCGTCCCGGTCGTGATCAAGGACGAGTGGCCGCTGCCCTGGCGGGCGCAGCGGTTCGGCGCGGCGGAGATGCTGGCGCCGGCGGAGCCGGGCGAGTCCGCCCCCTACCGGGCCCTCCGCAATGCCGGCGCGGTGATCGTCGGCGTCGGCAACATGCACGAGCTGGGCGCCAGCAGCACCGGCAACATCTCCGTCTACGGCCCCGCCCGCAATCCCTGGAACCAGGAGCGCTGCCCGGGCGGCTCCTCCAGCGGCCCGGCGGCAGCCGTCGCCGCCCGCCTGGTGACCGGTGCGGTCGGCGCCGACGGGGTCGGCTCGATCCGCTACCCCGCCGCCTACTGCGGCCTCACCGGCCTGAAGCCGACCTTCGGGCGCTCGGCGATGGCCGGGCACCACATGGCAGGGATCTCGACCACGATCGTCTCAGGCGCCCTCTGCGCTGACGCCGCCGACTGCCGCCTGCTCGACTCGGTCCTCTTCGGCGAAGAACTGCGGGCGGGGACACCCGAGGGGCTGCGGATCGGCGTCATCCGCGGCGAGGTCTCCGAGGACGTGGCGCCGGGGGTGCGCGAGGGCTGCGAGGCGGCGATCGAGGACCTGCGCACAGAGACCGGCGGCGAGGTGCGGGAGATCGAGCTGCCCGAACTGGCGGCGGCAACCCTGGCGACGGTTCTTATCGCCAACAGCGAGAGCCTCGGCGGCGTCACCCCCGAACGGCTCAACGACCTCGACCCGGAGCTGAGCCCGATCGCCCGCGGCCTGCTTAAGTACCGGGTGCTGCTGCCGGCGATCGCGACGGTCAAGTCCCAGCAGCTGCGGACGATCGCCCGCCACACCCTCGCCAGGCTCTTCGAGCAGGTCGACGTGATCGCCTGGCCGACGGTGCCGGCGGTGGCGCCGCCGCTGGAGGCGCCGCTGGTCGAGCTGCCGAGCGGCACCCTCACCGCCGACGAAGCCAACGTCCGCGGCGGCGCCCTCGCCAACCTCACCGGGATCCCCGCGATCAGCGTCCCGGTCGGCTCCTCCGAGGGGCTGCCGATCGGCCTGCAGCTGCAGGCTGCCTGGGGGCGCGACGAGCTGCTCCTCGCCGCCGCCGAGGCGCTCGAGCGCGCCAACGCCCGCCGCTGGGTCGAGGCGGTGCCGCCGTCCGCTCGCGGCGCCGAGCCGCTGGAGGCCTGAGCGTGCCGGCGATCGCGGTGCAGGGGCTGGAACGCACCTTCGGCGAGGTACGGGCCGTCCAGGGGATCGACCTGGCGGTCGAGGAGGGTGAGATCTACGGCTTCCTCGGGCCGAACGGCGCCGGCAAGACGACGACGGTGCGGATGTTGACGACGCTGCTGCTGCCGAGCGGCGGTAGCGCCAGCGTCGCCGGTTACGACGTGGTCGCCGAAGCGCGCCGGGTGCGCGGCTCGATCGGGGTCGCCCTGCAGGAAGCGGCGCTCGACCCGCTGATGACCGGGCGGGAGCTGATCCGCCTGCAGGCGACTCTGCAGGGGCTGCCCCCGGCGGCGGGGCGCGAGCGCGCCGACGCGCTGCTGGAGCGGGTCGGCCTCGACGAAGCCGCCGATCGCCGGGTCGGCGGCTACTCGGGCGGAATGCAGCGCCGGCTCGACCTCGCCGCGGCGCTGGTCCACGAACCGCGCGTCCTCTTCCTCGACGAGCCGACCACCGGCCTGGATCCCGTCAGCCGCAAGACGATCTGGGAGGAGGTGAGGGCGCTGAACGAAGACGGCACCACCGTCTTCCTCACCACCCAGTACCTGGAGGAGGCCGACCAGCTGGCCGACAACGTCGGGATCATCGACAGCGGCCGCATCGTCGCCGAGGGCACGCCGGAATCGCTGAAGGGCGAGGTCGGCAACCCCCACGTCGAGCTGCTGGTCGGCGAGGGCGCGGTGCCGGAGGCCGAGCGGGTCTGCGCCGGGCTGGGCAAGCTGCTGCCGCCGAAGGACGGTAAGCGGGTCTTGGTCGAGGTCGAGCGGGGAGCCGCCGACATCCCCCGCGTCGTCCGCGCCCTCGACGAAGCCGGGATCGCGGTCGAGTCGCTGGAGCTGGTGCGACCGACCCTCGACGACGTCTTCGTCGCCAAGACCGGTCACCACCTCGAAAAGGAGGAGGGCAGGGACGCCGACGAGGAGTTGGCGCCGGCGTGAGCGACCTGGCGACGAGCGCGCGGGTCGTGCGGGCGCTCGGGGCCCGCTCGATCCGCCAGACCTTCCGCCGGCCGCAGCTGATCAGCCCGATCGTCGTCTTCCCCACCCTGCTGCTGGCGGTCCAGACCGGCGGTGCCGGCGCCGGGATCGAACTGCCTGGCTTCCCCCCGGTCCAGAGCTTCCTCCAGTTCATGCTCGCCGGCTCGATGATGCAGTCGATGATGCTGGCCGGCAACAGCGGCGGCATCGCCTTCGCGGTGGACATCGAGATGGGCTTCACCGACCGCCTCTTCGCGGCGCCGATCCCGCGCTTCGCGATCGTCCTCGGCCGCCTCGCCGGGACCGCCGCGCTCGGGCTCTTCGCGGCGATCTGGTTCCTCGCGATCGGGCTGATCTTCGGGGCCGAAATCGCCGGCGGCGTGCCCGGCGCGCTGCTGGCGATCGCCCTGACCACCGCGGCGGCGATGGCGGTCGGCGGCATCGGCGCCGCGATCGCCCTGCGCAGCGGCAGCGCCAGCGTCGTCCAGGGCCTCTTCCCGCTCGTCCTCGTCGTCCTCTTCCTCTCCTCGGCCTTCTTCCCGCAGGAGCTGATGATCGAGCCGGCGAAGACGATCGCCGAGTACAACCCGCTCAGCTTCATCGTCGAAGGGGTGCGGGGGCCGATCATCTCCGGGATCGACGCGACCCGGACCTTGGAGGCGGTGGTGGCGATCGCCGGCATCGTCGTCCTCGGGCTGGTGTTGAGCGCCCGCGCCCTCCGCCACCGGCTGCGGGTGGGCTGATGGAGGCGACGACCGCCCCGCGGGCGCTGGAAAAAGCGCCGGTTTCGCCGGCCTGGCGGACCAACGTGGCGACGATCGCCGCCCTGATCGTGCGGGCGAAGAACGAGCTGGTGCGGGTGCCGGGGGCGGCGATCCCAGGAGTGCTGGCGCCGACGATCTTCTTCCTCGGCCTCAACGGCGTCTTCGGCGGCCTGATCCACCTCAGCGGCTTCGACACCGACTCCTACGAGAGCTTCATCGTCCCGGTCAGCATGCTGCAGGGGGCGGGCTTCACCGGCGCCGCCGCCGGCGTCAACCTCGCCCGCGACTACGAGCAGGGCTGGGTCGACCGCCTGCTCGTCTCCCCCGCGCCGCGCTGGGTCCTGCTGACCGGCAACGTCCTCGCAGCCAGCCTCCGGGCCTTCATCCCCGCCACCTTCGTACTGGCGATCGCCTTCGCGATCGGCGCCCACTGGCCGGGCGTCGATGGGCTGGTCGTCTGCTACCTGATGGTCGCGGCGATGGCCGCCGTCGCCGCCTGCTGGGGCTCGATGCTGGCCCTTCACTACAAGAGCCAGTCGGCGGCACCGCTGATGCAGGCGGCGACGATGGGGCTGGTCCTGCTCACCCCCGCCTACGCGCCGCTGGAACTGCTGCAGCCCTGGCTGCAGACGGTCGCCGAAATCAACCCGGTCACCCACGTGATCGAAGCGGCGCGGCAGGGCTTCGTCGGCAGCGTCACCTGGAGCGACACCTGGCCGGGCCTGCTGGCGCTCGCCGGTCTGCTGGTGGTGCTGGGCTCGCTGGCCCTGCGCGAGATGCGCCGCACCAATGCCTGAGGTCCTAACCGAGGCCGAGCGGGTGCTGCGCCAAAACTGGGTCGTCGGCCACAGAGGCGAGACCCCCTTCAGCTACACCGAGCCGAGCCCCGGCCGCTATCCCTGGCAGTGGTACTGGGACTCCTGCTTCGCGGCGATCGTCTGGCGGCGGTTCGAGCCGGCGCGGGCGCGGCTGGAGCTGGAGAGCCTGCTGGCGGCGCAGCGGCCCGACGGGTTCGTCGGCCACACCATCTTCTGGCGCAGCCATGTCTCCGGCTCACGCCTTCTCTTCTACAACGTCCGCAACCGGCGGGCGCGGGAGACCGAGACGATCCAGCCGCCGCTGCTCGCCTGGGCCTGGCGGGTCGCCGTCGGCGACCCCAGCGAGGAGCCGCGGATCCTCCGCCACGTCGAGTGGCTGCGGCGCAATCGCGACCTCGAGGGGGACGGGCTGCTCTGGATCGTCCAGCCCGACGAGTCCGGCCTCGACGCCTCGCCGAAGTTCGAAGAGGTCTGGGGATGGCGGGCGAACGGGCGGATCGGCTTCCCGCTGCTGGTCCACCGCAACCGCCGCTTCGACTGGAACGCGCGCCGGATCCGCGACGCCGGCCACCCCGTCCTCTGCGAGGTCCTCGTCAACACCCTCTGGTCGCTGTCGCTGCAGGCGCTGGGGCAGCCCTCGGCGACGCCGGCGCTGGTCGACCGGCTTTGGGACGAGCCACGCGGTCTCTTCCTCGACGAGGCGCAGCCCGGCGGGGTGCGACCGCAGGCGCTGACCTGGGCCTCGCTGGCGCCGCTGGCACTGCCCGACCTGCCGGAGGAGATCGGCCACCGCCTCGTTTCTGAGCACCTGCTGAACGAGCGCGAGTTCCTGACGCCGGTGGCGCCGCCCTCGGTGGCGGTCGGCGAGCGCGGCTACGAACCCGACGGCGGCCACGGCCCGATCCGCCGCTACTGGCGCGGCCCCACCTGGATCAACTCCGCCTGGCTGGTCTGGCTCGGCCTGCGCCGGCTGGGATATATCGAGGAGGCGGAGCGCCTAGCCGCCGGCGTGATCGCCGCCGCCGCCCGCGAAGGCCTGCGCGAGTACTACGACCCGCGCAACGGCAAGGGCTTGGGAGCGCAGGACTTCGCCTGGTCGACCTTGGTGGCCGAGCTAGCGGATCCCAAACCGCTCTGAAGGCCGCTATTTGTAGCGGTACGTGATGCGCCCACGATCCAAGTCGTACGGCGAGAGCTCGATCTTCACGCGGTCGCCGGGGAGGATGCGGATGTAGTGGCGGCGCATCTTTCCCGAGATGTGGCCGAGCACGTCATGCCCGTTGTCCAGTTTGACCCGGAACATCGTGTTGGGGAGAGCCTCGGTGATCTCCCCCTCCATTTCGATCTTTTCCTCTTTGGCCATGCGCGCGGAGCGTATCTAACGGCGCAGGTGTTGGAGGGCGCCCTCACGGTCAGTTACTTCCCCTGCAAATTGCGCCGCCTCCAGCTCGGCGACCGCGTTCCCCAGCTCGGGTCCGGGTTCGATCCCCAGCTCGGCGGCGATCTCGTCGCCGCGCAGCAGCGGCGTCGGCGGCCCCTGGCGGCGCCAGTCGAGGCCGGCGGCGATCATCTCGCGGGCCAGCTGCAGGTGAGCGGCGACCATCTCCGGGCTGGCGATCGGCCCCTTGCCGCGAGCGGAGAGGCGGTCGGCGACGGTGAGCAGGGTGACGTCGACGGTGACCGGATCGGTGGCGCGCAGGTAGGCGTGGACCCGGCGCGCCGGCAGCGGCATCTCCGGGATCAGGAACCCGAGCCGCAGGTGGTGCCGGGCCAGCCCCTGCAGGTGCTGGGTGAGGCGACGGCTGGCGCGGAGGCGGCGGCAGATCTCCCCGATCACCTCCGCCCCGACCTCGTCGTGTCCCTTGAAGCCGACGAAGCCGTTGAACTCGGCCTTGGTCGCCGGCTTGGCGATGTCGTGGAAGAGGGCGCCGAAGCGGAGCGCGGTGCGGCGGGTCATCTCATCGGCGAGCGGCTCCTCGAGCAGGGCGGCGACCTCGGCGGCGCGCTCGGCGGCGAAGCGGTCGAGGTCCGCCTCGACTTCGAGCGTGTGCTCGAGCACGGCGATCGTGTGGTCGTAGACGTCGAGGTGGTGGTTCGGCCCCTGCTCGACCCCGCGCAGGGTCTCCAGCTCAGGCAGGACGACGCCGGTGAGGCCGAGCTCGTCGAGCAGGCGCAGGCCGCGCAGGGGGTCGGGACCGCCGACCAGCTGCCGCAGCTCGGCCAGCTGCCGCTCCCCGGCGGGGTCGGCGGCGCGGGGGGCGCAGGCGCGGGCGAGCTCCAGCGTCCGCGGCTCGATCTCGAGATCGAGCTCGGCCGCCAGCCGCGCCGCCCGCAACAGCCGCAGGGGGTCCGCGGCGAAGCTCCCCTCGCCCACGGCCCGCAGGCGCTTGTCGGCGAGGTCGGTGAGGCCGGCGAACGGGTCGAGCAGCGCGCCGCCGCCGAGCGGCACCGCGACGGCGCCGATCGTGAAGTCCCGCTCGGCTAGGTCCTCCTCGATCGCGGCGCCGCGGAGGGCGGTGACGTCGATCTGCCAGCCCCGCTTCTGCGCCGTCACCCGCCAGGTCCCGAACTCGGCCGAGAGCTCGAAGGCGTGCTCGCCGAGCTCGAAGGCGATCGCCTTGGCGACCGCGCCGGGTTCGCGGGCCGCGGCAAGGTCGAGGTCGGCGACCTCGCGTCCCAGGGCCGCGTCGCGGACGGCGCCGCCGACGATCCAGACCCCCTCGGCGCCGGCGAGCGCGCGCCGCGCCGCCACCACGACGGGCGCTTGATCTAGGCGCGAGGCGCTTTTGTCAACCATGAGGACGGAAAAGCGCCTTGCTCATGCCGGTCGCCTCGGAACCCGCGGGGAGATCGCGCAGGTGACCTCGTAGTTGATCGTCTCCAGACGCGCCGCTATCTCCTCGGCGAGGATCGCCTCCTCGCCCTGGCGCCCGATCAGGACCGCCTCGTCGCCCGGCTGGGCGTCGGTCTCGGGACCGAGATCGATCGTCAGGTTGTCCATCGAGACGGTGCCGACAAGCGGGTAGCGACGGCCGCCGACGAGGACGTCGGCGTTGTTGGTGAGGGCGCGACGGACGCCGTCGCCGTAGCCGAGCGGGATCACCCCGACCCAGGTGTCGACCGGGGCCTTCCACTTGCGCCCGTAGCCGGCGCTGGCGCCGGCGGGAAAGCGCTTGACATCGGCGACGTGGGAGTGCAGCGAGAGCGCCGGCCGCAGGTTCCGCTCGGCGGGATCGCGCTGGAAGGGATCAAGCCCGTAGATGGCGACGCCGCAGCGGGCCATCCCGTAGTGGGAGCGCTTGTCGCGCAGGACGGCGGCGCTGTTGGCGGCGTGAACGAGGACGTCGGGGTGTTCCGCCCTGACCGCGGCGACGACCTCGTCGAAGCGGTCGAGCTGCTCGTCGAAGTAGTTGGAGTCGGGTTCGTCGGCGGTGGCGAGGTGGGTCCAGACCCCGGCAAGTTCGAGGTCGGGGTCGGCGGCGCAGGCGCGCGTCAGCTCCAGCACCTTCCGCGGATCGCGGTTGCCGAGTCGGCCCATGCCGCTGTCGTACTTGAGGTGGACGCGAGCGGGGCGGCCATGAGCGCGGGCGCGATCAGCGATCAGGCGGCGGAAGTCCTCCCGCCAGACGGCGAGTTCCGAACCGGCGGAGAACGCCGCGTCCACCTCCTCTGCCGTCAGCGCCCCCATCGTCAGCAGCGGCACGTGCTGGAAGCGGCGGCCGATCTGCTCCGCCTCCGCGGCCGTCGCCACCGCCAGACGGGTGGCGCCACCTTTCAGCGCGGCGTCGGCGCAGGCGTCTGCTCCATGCCCGTAGCCGTCGGCCTTGACGACGGCGCAGAGCGCCGCCTCGCCGAGCTCTGACTTCAGCCGCGCGCAGTTGGCGCGCACGGCGTCGAGATCGATCCGGGCGCATGCCCGCTCCATTGCTACTCCGGCTCGGCGACCAGGGCGGCTAGGGCGTCGGCCCTGGTGACCATGCCGACGAGGTAGCCGTCGGCGTCGACCACCGGCAGGTGGTTGTGGTGCTTGTCGGCGATCTTCTTCGCCACCCGGTCGGCCGACTCGTAGTCGTGGGCGACGATCGGGTCCGCCGTCATCAGCTCGGAGACCTCGGTCGCGAAGGCTTTCTCCAGCCGCTCCTCGAACCCCTTCATCGAGCCGACGAAGACGATCCCGCCCATGATGTTGAGGTAGTGCGGCAGGTGCAGGTCCGACTCCTCCTCGCTGAGGACGAGGTCGGACTCGCTGACGATCCCGACCAGCTTGTTGTCGTTGTCGACGACGGGGATCGCGCCGAGATCGGTTTTCGAGAGCAGGTCGATCGCCGTGCGGGCGTCGTCGCTCGGGTGGACGTTGGGGACGTCGCGAGCCATGATCTCTCCGGCGGTCTTCATGGGCGCGAGGTTATTCGACCGGCCCGTCGGGACGCAGCGCCGGCGGGATCGAGTCGATGACGTCGGTGGCGATCACCGACTCGGCGGCACCGACCCGTCGTGCCGCGTCCAGGCCGGCGCGAGCGTGGCCGATCACCGCCGCGCAGACCGCGGCGAAGGGGTCGCCGAAGCGGGCGAGGAGGCCGGCGGCGATGCCGGAGAGGACGTCGCCGCTGCCGGCGGTGGCCAGAGCCGGCGCCGAAAGAACGTTGACCGCGACCCTGGACCCGTCGGTGACGATCGTGTCGTCGCCCTTGAGGACGACGATCGCACCGGCGGCCTCCGCCGCCTCGCGGGTGCTGGCCAGCCGGTGGGCGTCGACCTTGGCCGAATCCCGCTCGAGCAGCCGCCCAAGCTCCCCCGCGTGCGGGGTGAGGATCGTCGGCGCCTCGCGACCGCGCAGCTCCCCCAGCCGCCCGGCGAAGGCGTTGAGGCCGTCGGCGTCGAGAACCAGCGGCGCCTCGATCTTCGGCACGACGGAGCGGGCAAGCTCGAACGAACCGGGGTCCTTCCCCAGCCCGGGGCCGAAGATCCCGGCTGCCGCCTTCTCGAAGGTCCGCAGCACCGCCTTCTCCGAGGCGGGAACCAGACAGCCATCTCCGCCCGGACAGCCGACCGACATCACCTCCGGCTGGGCCAACTCGAAAACCATCTCCAGGTCCGCCGGCACGGCCACCGTGGCGTAACCGGCGCCGGCCCGAACCGCCGCCAGCGAAGCCATCCGAACCGCCCCCGTCAGCCCTCGAGAACCCCCTGCGACAGCGACCTGTCCGGAGCTGAACTTGGTCGAATGGGGTCCGCGGCGAGGCGCCAGCTCCAGCACGGAAGCGTCGATCGCACCGGCGACGGCCTCCCCCGGCGCCCCGTCCGGAATCCCGATCGCCGCCACCTGCAGCTCCCCGCTGTGCCACTTCCCTGGCGCGACCCGCTGCCCGACCTTCGCCGCGTGGAAGCTGACCGTCACATCCGCTTCGACCGCCTCCCCCGCCACCTCCCCGCTGGAGGCATCGACCCCAGAAGCAATGTCGCAAGCAACCACTGCCGCTCCGCACCCATTGATCGCCCTGATCGCCTCAGCCGCCGCCCCCCGCGGCGCCCCCTCGAACCCGGTCCCAAAGATCGCATCGACGACAGCGCCCGACCGCTCCAGCCGGCTCGCAACGTCCCCCTCAACCAACTCCCCTCCGCACCGCTCGTAATTGACCGCCGCGTCTCCGCGCAGCTCCTCGGAGGGCCACAAGAGCAGCACATCAACCTCGAACCCCATCTCGCGCAGCAATCGCCCGGCGACGAACCCATCCCCCCCGTTGTTCCCCTTCCCACAAATCACCCGCACCGGCCCCTGAGGCGCCAGCGCCGCAACGGCCTCCGCCATCGCCCGTCCGGCTGCCTCCATCAACTCCAGCGAAGGGATCCCCCGCTCCTCAATCGCCCACTGATCCACAGCCCGCATGCCCTCGGCGTCAAAGAGCGGGTTCAGCCACGGTTCCATGGGTTCAGCCTACGCAAGGGAGAAGTCGATGATTCATTGATATTTACAAAATGTCATTGGCTCTAGAGCAAGGATCGAGGGGCATTTTTAGTGCGAGATGATGGGTCGTTGCGCACTTAGACCATGCCGATGAGGAATTCACGATCCAAGAACTAACCGCTACGGCGAAGCATCTCCTGGTCAAGGCCTTTTCTGCGAGCCACGCCAACCAGATGCTCGCGAGCCTCGCTGAACGCGGGATGATCTACAAGAACCGCCTTGGCAAGTACTCGTTCGCCGTTCCGCTACTTGGGCGCTTCATCAAGCGGACCTATCAGCCCGCAGGGGCCAAACCCGATCTCAACCCTTTCTTCGAATAGCGCTTAGGACCGGCCCCAGCGAGGTGAGCCGATACTCCCGGCCACCGTCAGCGCTACTTGAGGCCGACAATCAGCTTCGCCGTAGCCAGATCGCCCGACGCTTCGGAACCCAGCGCCAGGTAGTCGATCTTCTGCAGGTAGGGCTTCGCTTCCTCGAAGCCTTCTTCGCCCGTCGGCACCAGCGCGTTGGCCAGCTTCAGCGCCGACCCACCGTCGACGTAAGCGGCGATCGGCGTGTCGCCGAGCGCATCGACCGCATCCTTGTAGCCCGCCGAGTCGCCAAGGGTCTTGCCGTTCTCCTGAAAGCTCGCCAAGGTCGGCGCCAGGCCGTAGCCGATCGCGATCCGGCTGCCCTTGGCGACCACGACCACGGGCTGGCGGCCGAGTTCGGGGCTGCGGATCGAGAAGCCGCTGGCGCCTTCGCTGACCTTGGTGATCCCAGGGGTGCCGGTGGAACGGAGGAAGAGGCCGATGTTGGTGACGGTGTTCTTCGCCTGGCTGTCGCTGTCGGTTTCCATCACCAGCGCTCCGCCAAGGCTGCTTGCGCTGTTGCCGGTCACGTAGAGGCCGACGTCGCCGATCGAATCGGCGATCGATTCGAGGTCGATTCCGGATTCCTTCAGCGTCCGCTTCAGCCTGTGCGGCATGATCCCCTCGCTCGGAATCCCTTCCGCATCGATCCGGTCGATCCCTTCGTTGAAGCGGTCGCCGAATTCAGGCGAGGCGAAGGCGGCGACCGAGGTCGCCGGCAGCGAGCCGAGCAGATCCGAGGCGTCGCCGGTCGGCGGGTTTTCGCCGCTGACGTCGGTGCTGAGGTCGATCTCGACCTGCTTGGAGCCGGGCACGAGGCTGGCAACCGCGGTCGCTTCCTTCGGTTCGATCCCGATGCTGTCGAGGAAGAGTTCGGTCTGCGAGTCGATTTCGTTGCCGGCTTCCTTGATCAGGCCGCCGATGTCGACGAAGACGTTGGCGGCGCTGTCCCCCGGAACGCCGGAGACGGCGCTGGTGTAGGTGTCCTGCCCGGCGAGGTTCTCGCCCTTTGAAGCGTCGACCATCTCCTTGAAGATCGCTTCGTCTTCGGCGAAGACGACGAGGCCGTCGAAGACGCCGATCGTGGTTTCGTCTTCCTGAACCTTGAAGTCGACCCCTTTGTAGGAGCCGTCTTCGGCCGGTTCGTCTTCGGATCCGGCCTGCTTGTCGACGAAGTCGCGCGCTTCCCCTTCGTCGGACGTCTGGATCGCGGCGCCGTAGCCTTCGAAGTCTTCTTCTTCGTAGTCCTGCAGGAAGAGCCCGCCTTCCTCGCCCAGCCACGGCTCGACTTCCTTTTCGAAGTCGAATTCTTCGCCATCTTCGCTGGCCGAATTCTCGAGTTCTTCGACGATCAGGCCGCCGAGGTCGCCGACCCCGGCGATTTCCTTGGCCAGCGATTCGATGTTCTGCTTCGTTTCGCCTTCGGGCCGGATCGTGAAGTCGATGAAGACGGGGACTTCAGCCGGGGCGACGCCGGCGGGATCGGTGCCACTGCCGCCGCTGTCGCTGCCGCCACCGCAGCCGGCGACGAGGAGCGCGGCGAGGGCCACGATAAGGCCTGGAAGGACGAGACGGAGCTTCAAGAGGTCGCGCACCTTAGCGGACCTTTTGGACGAGTTCAGTCGACCAGGCGAAGCCGGCGAATTTGTCACTCGACGGTGACGGTCTTCGCCAGATTGCGCGGCTGGTCGACGTTGAGCCCGCGGGCGCGGGCGATGTCGTAGGCGAGCAGCTGCAGCGGCAGGATCGCCAGGATCGGCTGCAGGATCCAGTCGCTGGCGGCCACCTCGATCGTCTCGTCGGCGACCTCGGCGACCCGCGCGTCGCCGGCGGTGGCGATGCCGATCGTCTGCGCCCCGCGCGCCCGCACCTCCTCGACGTTGGAGAGGACCTTCTCGAGGATCGGGCTGTCGGTGGCGACGCAGATCACCGGCGTCGACTCGTCGAGCAGGGCGATCGGGCCGTGCTTCATCTCGCCGGCTGCGTAGGCGTCGGTTGGGATGTAGCTGATCTCCTTCAGCTTCAGCGCCCCCTCGAGGCAGACCGGCAGGCCGATGTGGCGGCCGAGGTAGAGGAAGAAGTCTTGGCTGGAGTGAGCGGCGGCGACCTCGCGGGCCGGCCCCCCGGTCGTCGCCAGCGTCTCCTCCATCTTCGAAGGCAGCCCCTTCATCTCCCCGACCAGCTCGGAGAGGCGCTCCGGGGACAGGGTCCCGCGCAGCTCGGCCAGCCGCAGCCCCAGCAGGTACATCGCCGCCACCTGGGCGACGAAGGTCTTGGTCGCGGCGACGCTGATCTCCATCCCGGCGCGGATGTAAAGGACGGCGTCGGCGTCGCGAGTCGCCTGGCTGCCCATGATGTTGGTGATCGCCAGCACGGTGGCGCCGGCCTCGCGGGCGAGCCGCATCGCCGCCAGCGTGTCGGCGGTCTCGCCCGACTGGGTCATCCCGATAACCAGGTCCTCGGGACCGACGACGGGGTTGCGGTAGCGGTACTCGGAGGCAACGTCCATCTCCACCGGCACCCGCGCCCACTCCTCAATTGCATAGCGGCCGACGAGGCCGGCGTGGTAGCTGGTTCCGCAGGCGACGATGACGATCCGCCGCACACCGCGGAGGAACGCGTCGGAGAGGTCGACGTCGGAGAGATCGACGCCATCCGTACCGGGCAGGCGATCGGTGATCGTCTCGGCGACGGCGTCGGCCTGTTCGTGGATCTCCTTCAGCATGAAGGTCTCGTAGCCGCCCTTCTCGGCGGCGTCGGCGTCCCAGGTCACCTCTTCGGACTCGCGCGCGACCGGGTTGCCTTCGGCGTCGGTGACGCGGACCGCGCCGGCTTCGATTTCGACGATCTCGCCGTTTTCGATCGGCATCGCAACGCGGGTGTCGGCGAGGAAGGCCGGGATTGCCGAGGCGAGGAAGGTCTCCCCCTCGCCGATCCCGGCGACCAGCGGGCACTCCTTGCGGGCGCCGACCAGGCGCTGCGGCTCGTCGGCGTGCATGGCCACGAAGGCGTAGTGGCCGCGCAGCTCGGCGAAGGCGGCGCGGACGGCGGCGGCGAGGTCGCCCTCATAGCGGGCGGCGATCAGGTGGGCAACGACCTCGGCATCGGTCTCCGAGGTGAAGGTCCGCCCTTCTCCCTGCAGCCCCCGGCGCAGCTCCGAGTGGTTCTCGACGATTCCGTTGAGGACAATGTGGACGCGGCCGGAGCTGTCGTCGTGCGGGTGGGCGTTCTCCTCGGTCACGCGGCCGTGGGTCGCCCAGCGGGTGTGGGCGATCCCGGTCTCGGCCGGCGGCAGCGGCCCGGCGCCGTTGCTGGCGCGCTCGTCGACGGCGGCCCGCAGGTTGGCGAGGTTGCCGACCGCATGCACGCTCTCGACCTCGCCCTCGGCGAGCACGGAGAGGCCGGCCGAGTCATAGCCACGGTATTCGAGCTTTTCCAGCCCCGAGAGCAGCAGCTCCTCGCAGGGCCGGCCGCCCACGTATCCGACGATGCCGCACATAGAAGGCGAGTAAGGGTAGAGGGCGCGGGCGAGGTTGAGCGCCCTCGGGATGAGCGCGCTCAGCCCGTCATTGAGGAGCTAGCACGTCCTGGATGGTTGATATGAACACAATATGTTGCAAACTGCCGTATCGATCATCGCCGCCATAGCGCTGCTGATGCCAGGCTTCATCATTGCTGAGCTCAGCGTGGCGCGATCGGCACGATCCTCACGAAGCGATCTCGAACTCGCACTTAGGGCTTTGGCGTACACGCTGATTGTCCACCTCGTGTTCGGCTTCTGGACGGCCCACCTGATAAAGGCAATGGGTTCACTCAACGATTGGGTCGACCACGTCGCCGCGGTTAGCGCGTATGTGGCGGTTGTTCTACTCGGCGTTCCGGTCGCGGTCGGTATAGGCCTCAATCGCTACCTGGCATTTGTGGAGGCGAAGGATGGTCCTCCCAACTTATTCGCCGCCGGACTGGGTGGCGGCGAGGCGCGAGATGCCTTCGACTACGCCTACCAGCGATGGCGACGGAACGGCGTCTACGTCATCGTCGAGCTCGTTGGCCACAGCTTCGAGACCCCTCGGCTCGTGGGCGGCATCTACGGCGAGCGCTCGGCGGTAGGCCAAACTCCCTCTCCACATGACATCTACCTCGAGTCCCTTTGCACTGTGACCGAAGACGAGAACGGCATTCGCAATCTTGCGTCACGAATCGACCCCGAGCGAGGGGTTTACATTGCGGCTACTCAGATCGCACGCGTCGATCTCGTGCCCGAAGGACCCGGTACTCTGGATTCATGAGTGAGTCGAATAACAAGCGACTTCAAGAGGGTGCGTTAAGCGCTTTGAAGACCCCTAGCAACCCGCCAAAGCCTCCCAAGCTTGTGCCTTTGACGCCAGCGAAGAGCCGAACGGGCGAAGGCAAATGACCTCGGGAGGGTCGAGGAAATAAGGCAGTCCTCAGGCGAGCTCTTGGCGCACGAGGGCGGCCAGGCGCTCGGCGGTCGCCTCCGCCTCGTCGGCGGTGGGCGCCTCGACCATCACCCGGACCAGGGGCTCGGTGCCGGAGGGTCGCAGCAGCACTCGCCCGCGGCCGCTGAGGGCCTCGTTCTCGCGCTCGACCGCCTCCCAGACGGCGGTGGCGTCGTTGATCGCCTCGCGGTTGGCGACCTCGACGTTGAGGAGGACCTGGGGCAGCTTCCGCATCGGCACCGCGTCCTCGAGGCGCCTGTCGCCCAGCTCCCGCATCGTCATCAGCGCCGCGGCGATCCCGTCGCCGGTGGAGGCGAAGTCCGAGCAGATGATGTGGCCCGACTGCTCGCCGCCGAGCGACCAGCCGCGGCGGCGCATCTCGTCGATCACATAGCGGTCACCGACCTGGGTCACCGCGACCTCGATCCCGGCCTCCTCCATCGCCTGGTGGAAGCCGAAGTTGCTCATTACGGTGACCACTACACCCCCATGTAGTTCTTGCCGTTCTGCCATCCCGCGGGCGGCGAGGGCGATCAGCTCGTCGCCGTCGTGGATCTTGCCGTTGCCGTCGACCGCGAGGACGCGGTCGCCGTCGCCGTCGAAGGCGAAGCCGATCTCGGCGTCCGAGGCGGTGACCCGCTCGGCCAGCGGTCCGATATGGGTGGAGCCGCAGCCGGCGTTGATGTTGCGGCCATCGGGCTCGACCCCGATCGTCTCGACCTCGGCGCCGAGGCGCTCGAAGATCGCCGGCGCGGCCTCGTAGGTGGCGCCGTTGGCACAGTCGAGCAGGACCTTGCGGCCGCTGAGGTCAAGCCGGAAGGCGGACTGCAGCTCCCGCAGGTAGTCGTCGAGCCCGGCGTTCAGCTCGCGCACCTGGCCCTTGCTCTCGGCCGCCGGCGCCGAGTCGATCAGCGCCTCGATCCGGGCCTCGACCTCGTCGGCGAGCTTGACCCCGCGACCGTCGAAGAACTTGATCCCGTTGTCGTGGAAGGGGTTGTGGGACGCGGAGACGACGGCGGCGAGGTCGAGGCCGAGGCGCTTGACCAGGATCGCGGCAGCGGGGGTCGGCAGGACGCCGCCGAGCAGCGCGTCCCCGCCGGCGGCAGCGATGCCGGCGGCGAGCGCCTCCTCCAGCATCGGGCCGGACTCGCGGGTGTCGCGGACGATGAGGACCTGGGGCCGCTCGGCCTCCAGCGAAGCGGTGGTGGCGCGGCCCAGGGCCGTCGCCAGCTCGGCGCTGAGGAAGGTGCCAGCCTCTCCTCGGACCCCGTCGGTTCCGAAGAGCTTGCGCGCGGTCGTCACCCCGCCCTCGTCAGCGCTTGCTGAACTGAGGCCGCTTGCGGGCCTTCTTCAGCCCGGCCTTGCGGCGCTCCTTGACGCGAGCGTCCCGGGTGAGGAAGCCGCGGCGCTTGAGGTCGCCGCGCAGCTCGGCGTCGATCTCGGTCAGAGCGCGGGCGACGCCGTGGCGGACCGCCCCGGCCTGGCCGCTGATGCCGCCGCCGTGGACGCGGACGCGGACGTCGACGTTGCCCTCGTAGCCAGAGACCGTCAGCGGCTGCTTGACCATCGTCTGGTGCAGCGGCCGCGGGAAGAACTCCTCGAGGTCGCGCTTGTTGATCGTGATCTTTCCGTCGCCGGGAAGCAGGGTGACGCGGGCGATCGAGCTCTTGCGTTTGCCGGTGGCGAGGAAGCGGGCGCCTTTCTCCATCTTCGCCGGGGCGCGGCTGGCGGCCGCGGCGTCGGTCTCCTCGGCGGCGGCGAGCTCCGCTTCGCGGCGGGCTTTCTCTTCTTCCTCGGCTTCCAGGCGAGCGCGCTCCTCGGCGCTCAGCTCGGGTTTCTCCGGCTCGACCAGGATCGGCTCCAGGTCGGCACCCGGAATGACGTCTTTCTTCTCCTCCGCCTTCGGCGTCTCGGCCTTCGGCTCCTCCGCCTTCGGCTCCTCGACCTCCTGATCCTGCTCCGGGGAAGTGACCTCCTCGGCGACGGGCTCCTCGGCTACCTCCTCGGACGCCCCCTCATCTCCACCCTCCTCGGACGGCTGCTCCTCCGCATCTGACGCGGGTGGCGACGATTCCGAGGACTCTCCCGGTAGGGAGAGCCCGGAATCGGAGACAGGACCCGCGGCCCCAGCGCCCTCGTCCTGAGCCTCAGTCGTTTCGTCCTGCTTCTTCTCGTCGTCCATCAATTCAGTTCGTCTCCATCGGTTTCGGCTGCTGCGCCGCGTGCGGGTGGTCCGGCCCGGCGTACACCTTCAGCTTGGTCAGCTGCTGGCGGGCGAGGCGGTTGCGCGGCAGCATCCCCTTGACGGCCTTGCGGATCACTTCCTCGGGCTTGCGCTCCAGCATCTCGCCGAGCGTGCGGGACTTGATCCCACCCGGATAGCCGCTGTGGCGGTAGTAGGTCTTCTGCGCCAGCTTGTCGCCGGTGACGCGGATCTTCTCCGCGTTGACGACGACGACGAAGTCGCCGGTGTCGATGTGCGGCGTGTACTCCGGCTTGCGCTTGCCGCGCAGCGTGTCGGCGATCTGGGTCGCCAGACGACCCAGGGTCTTGCCCTCGGCGTCGACGACGTACCAGTCGCGCTGGCGGTTGGCTGGAGTGGCTACAAAGGTCTTCATCGCGCAAAAACCGCGCGGTCCTTCCCACGCGGCCGGGGGATGATAGCCGCATCGCGGTCTATACTGCCGCCCGAGCAAATAGCCGAATCCCGTGCAGGCCACTGTGCGGGAGCGGAGGAACCGAAGAGACCTTGCAGGTCTCCGGGGCGAATCGGACGAACAGCGTCCGTAGCGCGACTCTTTCAGCGCGAGCCCGTCAGCTAACTCCGCAGGCGATGGAAAGAGAGGGCTAGCGGTTGAACAGCAAAGGGTTCGTCCGACCACGCACGGTCGGCCAGATCGGCGTCATAGCCTTGATCGCGCTGCTCGCGTGCTTCCTCGGCAGCGCCGGCGCGAGCACCGGTGGCGCCGCCACCCCGGGCGCGGCGCCCAGCGCCAAGGGCAGCCCCTCGGGGACGCCGGCCGCCTCGCCGAGCGCCGGGGCGCTCACCCTCGTCACCGGCAAGACCAGCCCGCGCAAGTCCTTCTACTTCGGCTACCGCTACCCCCGCCTCAGCTTCACGATCGGCAGCACCCAGCCGGAAAATGACCTCCAGATCGACGTCGTCAACGCCGCCGGCGAAGTCGTCAAGACCTTTTACCGGGAAAACGTCGCCCCCGACGTCGAAACCAAAGTCCGCTGGGACGGGACGACGAACGAAGGCCGCCCCGCCCGCAACGGGCGCTACAGCTTCCGGATCAGTCCCCAGGCGACGACCGCCACGGCACCGGCCGCGCGCAAGGCGACCGCCTCGACCGCCCTCAGCCTCGGTTTCGCCTTCTACGGCTACGCCTTCCCGGTCCTTGGCCCCCACGAATTCGGGATGGGCGCCGGCCGCTTCGGGGCCCCGCGCTCGGGGCACACGCACCAAGGGCAGGACGTGATGTCACCTTGCGGGACGACGCTCGTCGCCGCCCGCGGCGGCCGCGTGCAGATGTCGACCTGGGACGACGCGGCCGGCAATTACCTGGTGATCGATGGCAAGGGAACCGGCAACGACTTCATGTACGCCCACCTGGCGGAACCCTCGCCGCTGCACGAGGGCGACACCGTCCGCACCGGCCAGCCGATCGGGATCGTCGGCGACACCGGCGACGCCCAGGGCTGCCATCTCCACTTCGAGATGTGGAGCGCCCCCGGCTGGTACGAGGGTGGCTCCCCCTTCGACCCGCTTCCGTATTTGCAGAAGTGGGACGCCTACTCCTGAGCCCGTTCAGCGCTTAGTGAGAACGATTCTCATTTTCATGTAGGCTCTCGCCCGTGACCTGGGCGGAGCGGGCATCGCGGCGGTTCAACGAGGCCGGCTTCCGCACGGGAGCCGCGCGGCGGCAGGTGATCGAGCTTCTCGACGGCGAGAGCTGCGCGCTGACGGCGCTGGAGATCGACCGGCGCCTCCCGAAGGTGGGGCGAGCGACCGTCTACCGGACCCTCGAGCAGTTGGAGGAGCTGGAGCTGGTTCACCGGGTCGACGTCGGCGGCGAGACCGTCGCCTTCGAGCGCAACGACCCCAGCGGCCACCACCATCACCTGGTCTGCGTCCGCTGCGGGCGACTGGTGCCGTTCGAGGACCAGGAGCTCGAGCAGGCGATCCATGCGGTAGCCGAGCGGGCCGACTTCGAGGTCACCGCCCACGACGTCCTCCTGCGGGGAGTCTGCCCGCGCTGCCAGGGGCAGAGCTGAATTGTCGATCGCGATCCCGCTCGCGGGGCTCACCGTCTTCGCCACCCTGCTCGGGGGCCGGATCGGCCTCCGCTTCTCCGACCGCCTGCCGACCCTGCTGGCGCTGACCGGCGGCATTGTCGTCGCGGTCGCCCTGCTCGACGTGCTGCCGGAGGGGATCAAAGGAATCGGCGACGTCGACCTCGCCACCGCCCTGGTCGCCGCCGGTTTCCTCGGCTTCTTCTTCGCCGAGCGGATGCTGGTCCTGCACGACCGCGACGAGGCGATGGAGACGCTCGGCGGCGAGCGGGTCGGCGTCCTCGGCGCCGCCGGCCTCTCCGCCCACAGCTTCATCGACGGGCTCGGCATCGGCTTCGCCTTCGGCGTCGACTCGGCCACCGGCTTCCTCGTCTTCGCGGCGGTGATCAGCCACGACTTCGCCGACGGCCTGAACACGGTCAGCTACGTGCTGAGGCGCTCGGGAAACCGGCAAGCGGCGGTGCGATGGCTGACGATCGACGCCGTCGCTCCCCTGCTCGGGGCGATCGTCGGCTCCCAGGTCGCGATCTCGGATCAGTCCCTCGGCTACGTCCTTTGCGTCTACTGCGGGATCTTCCTCTACATCGGGGCCAGCGACCTGCTGCCCGAGGCCCACGCGCAGGGCTCCTGGGGCCGAGTTGTCCTAACCACTCTCGGCTTCGCCCTGATCTTCGCAATCACGCGCCTGGCCGGGCTTTAGCGGCTTTTCCCCGCAAGCGCCACTAATTCCGTAACCGGGTGTTCTAGGTGACGAAGGTTGAATGGTTTATACCTGTCAACTGGAGTTGCGAACGCAGCGGTATCCCACCCCGTCAGTCAAGGAGCCGATCATGAAGGAGCCATTCCCCGAAGCAATCGACCAGCGCCTGGTCCGATCTCTCGCCCATCCTCTGCGGATCCAGATCCTCGAGCTGCTGACCGACCACGTCGCCAGCCCAAACGCGATCGCGCACCAGCTCGAGACCGGGCTCAGCGACGTCGCCTACCACACCCGCGCGCTCGACCGCTACGGCGCGCTCGAGCTCGTCGACACCGCCCAGCGACGGGGGGCCACCGAGCATTTCTACAAGGCGACCCCCAGCGCCTTCGTCGGTGGCCCCCCTTGGCGGAAGGTGCCGAAATCAATCCGCGGCGGGATCTCCGCCGCGACTCTGCAGACCTTCCTCGACAAGGCGATCGCCGCGTTGGAGGCCGGCACCCTCGACGGCCGCGACGACACCGTCCTCCGCTGGATGCCGCTCTTCCTCGACGCACAGGGGTGGAAGGAAGTGGTGGCGATCATGGAAGAGGCGACGAAGCTGATGCTGGCAGCGCACGTCCGCAGCCAGGACCGGCTCAGCGAGAGCGGCGGGCGCGGCGCGGTCTCGACGGTCGTCGGCCAGGCGGCGTTCGAGACGGCCGGGTCCCTGGAGGCGACCGCCTGAGGCGCCGGCCTACTCCCACTCGATCGTCGCCGGCGGCTTCGAGGAGATATCGAGGGCGACGCGGTTGACGTCGCGGATCTCGTTGATGATCCGGTTGGAGACCCGCTCCAGCAGGTCGTAGGGAAGCCGCGCCCAGTCGGCGGTCATCGCGTCGTCGGAGGTGACGGCGCGGATCACGATCGGGTATGCGTAGGTGCGGCCGTCGCCCTGGACGCCAACCGAGCGGACGACCGGCAGCACGCAGAAGGACTGCCAGAGCTGGCGGTAGAGCTCCGCCGCCCGGATCTCCTCCTGGAGGATCGCGTCGGCGGCCCGGAGGATGTCGAGGCGCTCTTTGTTCACCTCGCCGCCGACGATCCGGATCCCCAGGCCGGGGCCGGGGAACGGCTGGCGCCAGACCATCCGCTCGGGCAGGCCGAGCTCGGCGCCGACCGCCCGCACCTCGTCCTTGAACAGCATCCGCAGCGGCTCGACCAGCTCGAATTCAAGGTCGTCCGGGAGCCCGCCGACGTTGTGGTGGGACTTGATCGTCGCCGCGTGGTCGGAGCCGCCGGACTCGATCACGTCCGAGTAGAGCGTCCCCTGGACGAGGAAGCTGACGTCCTCGAGCTTGCGCGCCTCGTCCTCGAAGACGCGGATGAACTCGGTGCCGATCCGCTTGCGCTTCTCCTCGGGGTCGTCGACCCC
>CAMLHB010000017.1 GCA_946479725.1 uncultured Actinomycetes bacterium
AGCGGCCCGAACACCTCCAGGTGCTGCCCGCCGGACCGGGCGACGTAGACGTCGCCCGAAGTTTCGTCGATCGCGACTCCCAGCACGGTGAAGGTGCTGGAGGTGGAGATCGTCGAGACGAGGGTCGCCGTAGAGGAGGAGGCGGCGTCGTACTCCTTTACGACTTCGCCGGTGGCGACGTAGACATGGCCGGTGGCAGGGTCGACCGAGACGGCGTTGCTGGAGCCCGAATCGACGACGTACTTTTCGCTGCCCGTCGCGGCATCGTATTTGGTCACTGCGCCGCCCCAGGTGGCTACGAACAGGAAGCCGGCGGTGGGGCCGGCCCCGGCCGCGAGCAGGCAGGGTTCGGTCGCGGCGAAGTTGAGCGTGTTGTCGGTGTTGAGCGGAATGCTGCCGGAGGGGACGAACTTGTGGACCTGGCCGCCGTATTCGGCGACGTAGACCGCTCCGTCCGGGTCGACGGCGACACCGCAGGATTCGCCGAAGGGACTGGAGCCGGCGGCGGTGAGCTGGCCGAGATACGCGCCAGCGGAACTGAAGATGTCGACGACCCCGTGGGAGGAATCGGTGACGTAGATGTTGCCGTCGGTCGCCCCGCCGGAGTTGTCGACGGCGACCTCGATTTCCTTGTTGTTGGTGTATTCGCCGAGGATCCCGTTCTGCGGGGTAAGGTCGGCCCCGCCCTTGCCGTCGATGACGTTCGTTCCAAGCGCCGAGAAGTTCGAGGCGGTGCCGTCGGCGTGCCAGCGGCTGAGGGTCGCATCTCCATTGTCGAGAACCAGCACGTCCCCCGTGGACTGGTCGACCGCCAGCTGCGTCGCAGAGCTGAAGGTCGGTTCGTTGGCACTGCCGAAGGTTTCGAGGAACGGGTGCTTGGGGGAGGCCGCCCCTGCCAGCGAGCTGAAACTCAGCACTGCTGCGAAAAACAGCAAGCAGAAGAACGCGAACCGCCTCCCTAGCGTCGACGCATCTGCATTACCCAGTTGGTCAGTCCCGCGTATCACGTTTCCCCCGATCCCTATTTCGTGCCGCCGAAGACGGACGCCCCTTAATCATTCAGAACGGTGCCACACACTCCGCAGTTGGGAATGCCCCTACACCGGACTCGGTACGCTACCGGCCTCGTCCGCTCCCGTCTACGGATGCCGGGTGACAACTTGTCTTCATAGTCTCGGGCTCTCGGACTGCCGCCGAGCGCCTGACAGGCAGCCGAAGGGCCGCATATGCGGCCCTTCGGGATCTTCCTGCGCCTGGACAAACTACGTCCAGGCCTGCTGGTGGGAAGCTGCTATTCCACCCAGATGCCCTGCTGGACTTCACCCGGATCGGTGTAGCCCTTGATTGTCACGCTGCCCTCGTACACGCCATCGGTGTGTGTACCGGCGTTGATGCAGCCGCTTGTCGAGACATAGTGGATGCCTCCGACGTTGAGCGTCGCCGTGATGTCGCGGGTCGCTTTGCTGCCCCCATTGGCGAACGTCACGTGCGCAAGGCCAGTCTGCTGCTTGACGTGAACCGTGCAGAATCCAGCTGTGATTGTCATTTCTTCACCGGCGTTGGTGCACTCGAGGTCCACCGTCGCTGTCGCCGGACTGCTGTTTTCGACCAGGTGGAACATGTAACCGCATTCATTGATGTCGATCGTGGCGCCCACGAATCCGAACGCGGTGCAATTGCTGTACGTCGGCTTCATTGTCACTGTCGTGGTTGTAGTCGTCGTGGTTGTCCCCCGGAAGCTCGACGAACATTCGACGGTGCCGGAAGCGGTTGTGAACTTGTTCTTTTCGACTTCCGTCCCTTTTTGGATCGCCGGCGCCGATTCCGAATGGAAGAACGGCGCTGCCTGCGCGGCCGAACTCATCATGGCGCCCAGCGCGAGCACTGCGACCAATGAAAGCCCCAGTGCCTTGAGATTGCGAATCATTTGTTTCCTTTCTCTCCTTGTTGGCCCGACGAGGACCCTTACCGCGTCCCCTGCCAGGCGGATTCTCTGTAGTCATAGTCAACGATGTTGGAGCGGTCAACTAATATGCAGAGATTGTCACCCCGGGTTGGTGCTAGGAATGGAATATCGAGCCGTAGCCGAGGGTGGCAAAGCGTGCATGTCGAAGGGAAGTCACTTGGCGGTAGAAAGGCAGAAACCCCGCCTTAGCGGGACTTCCGATGAAGCCCGGAACGAGACTCGAACTCGTGACCCCTTCCTTACCATTCACGATCGCTGGGCGACGGAGCCTCCGCTGATCGATGAGAAATCCGGAGCCGAGGGTCTGTCGGATATGTCGCCATATTCAGCGATTGACCTGGCTTTCTGCCACTCGTCGAATCCGAGTGGCAGAACATCGAGTCGTTCGGCCGGGCGCCTATGCAGCCAACTCGTCGTCGAGAGCGAGCTCGGTGCGGAGCCATGCCGCGTCAACGCCGGGTTCGCCCTGGCGGCCCGCGCGCTCTGTTCGGTTCTCTATGCCGCGCAGGAGCTTGACCACCTCACCGCGCCTCGATCCCCCGGCCGCCTCGCGTGGGCTTTCGCCGCCGAGCGCCGGAAGCGGCTCGTCAAGCCAACGGTGCATCCACTCGGTCATGGCGCCGGACAGCAGGTCGGCTCGCTCGGCCGGATCGATCGGCGCGAGGCCTACATCGTCTTCCGGCGCGGGATGGTCGCGTTCCTCGAGGCGTTGCGCGATCGGCGTGACGTCCCGCCTCACCAGCTCGGCGACGTCTCCGAAATCCTCATCGACGGCCTCGATGGCCAACGCCAACCTCTCCTCCGACATCGCCTCGACCCGCAGCTCCCCCTGCTCGAGTCGCACAGTCGCGACCGGGACGTTCTCCTCGTCGCCGATGCGTGAAGTCTCGATCATCAGCGCCCCCTTCGGCAGCGGCGGGCGATCCTTTGCGAGGAGCCGGTCGCGGCGGACGGTGATATCGATCCCGAGCGGCTCGCCGTGAGCGAGACCGCCGAGGGGCCGCATTCGCGCCTCGGCCTCGGCGTGCTCGCGCACCACCCATGCGGCCTGACCATGCGCCATCGGATCGCCCTCCGGGGTGAAGTAGCTGGGCTGGATGTCGCGGCTCGGTGGCTTGAAGCGCATCAGCTCGAGCGCCTGCCGACGGAACGCAACCTCGAACTCGGCGTTTGCGTGGGCGCCCGCATTGTCGACCCCCGCGAGCCGCCGCAGCTCGGCCAGCAGCTCCGGCTCCTCGTCGGGCGCGAAGAGCCTCACCGGGCCCCAGAGGCTCTCGGGATCGCCGGCCATCACCCGCCCGAGCAGGATGTCCCAGCGAACCGCCTCGCGGGAAACGCTTGCACTGCGAACCCGGGTACGGCGACCGAAAACGAGGTCCTCGAGCTCGATCCAGTGTCCTGGCTCCACCGCCAGCACGCGATGCAGGCCGAGGTTTGCGGAAGCGATCCGCCTCGCCGCCTCCCGCTCCTCGGCACGCAGATCGGAGCGGGCGGCGTAGCGCTCCGCCGGGGTCCCCCCGCCGGGCAGCTCGCGATCGCTGTGGAACCAGGCGGAGAAGATCTGGAGGTCCTCGTCGCCCAACGCACGCTCGGCGGGCGCGTATTCCTCGAGCGCGCCGTCGATCTCCTCACCGAAGGTATTGGCGGTCCAGTCCTGGATGCGCCCACCGACCGCGTCGTCAAAACGAGCGGCGCTCGCCGCCCGCTTCTCGGCTGCCAGGCAGCAGTGCTTGTACTTGCGGCCGCTGCCGCATGAACAAGGCGCGTTTCTGGCCGCTGCCATCGCCGATCACGGTAGGGACCGCGACGGATGTCAGGCGAAGGGGTTCTCCGCGGCGATGCCGTCGAAGCGCCGGAAGTCGCGGTCGCGGGTGTAGATGGTCCCGACGCCGTGCTGACGCATTAGCGCCGCGAGGTGGCCGTCGGGGACGTCGTTGCCGCGATCGGGATCGTTGCGGGTCGCCAGGTAGAGCTCCCAGAACCCCTCGCCCTCGCCCGGGGTGCGGACGTGGGGCAGCGCGATCAGGGCGCTGACGTTGGCGATCGCCTCCGCCGGGCCGAGCGGCCGCGGGAGCAGCGAGGGGTGGGTGACAATCCGCAGGTAGCCCATGATCGCCGGCCAGAACAGGTAGACGATCTCCGGTCCCGCGGCTAGGCGCTCGATCAGCTGACGGGCGGGCCGGTGAACGGGCTCGGACTCGTTGGAGGCGTAGACGAGGACGTTGGCGTCGACGGTGACGCTCACTGCTCGAGCACGGCGCGCAGCGCCTCCTTGTCCTCGAGGTCTACTGCCGGCTTGCCCAGATCGCGGCTGACCCAGGAGAAGGGTGGCGTCGGCCGGTCTTCCTCGTGCAGCTCGCGGGCCAGCAGCTGGGAGGCGAGTTCGCCGATCGACCGGCGCTCTCGCGCGCTTCGCTCGCGCAGCTCCTTCAACACCGACGGATCGAGGTTGAGCGTCGTCCTAGTCATGATGCTTGATGCTAGCGCACCGCGCATCGTGCACCGGGCACCATCCCGAGACACCGCGAACCTTTCAGCTGAGGTCCGGCCTTTCAGGTGGTTTCACCTCGTGCTCGGCCCGGTACCCCGATCCCCATGAGCATCCACCGCACAAGCACAGGCAAATGGGAGGTCCGCTACCGAGAAGGCCGGCGCAACCGCTCCAAGACGTTCGGCCTCAAGGAGGACGCCAGATCATTCGAGGCCGAGGCGCGAGTGAGGCGCCAGCACGGCGAGCACGTCAGGCACTCGAGCGACACGCCGATCCCGTGGGACTTCGCCGCCGACTGGATGGATCGCCGCCGGGCGGCCGGCCTATCGGGAATGACGCTGAAGACCAACAGTCTGATCATCGACAAGCACCTCGATCCCTACCTGGGCGGCCTGCGAGTCGGCGACCTCAGCCCGCGTCGCCTCGACGAGTGGCGCCGCGAACTGGAAGCCGTCGGTGCCAGCGCCTACCTACGCCCACAGCATCGAGACGATGCGTGGGCGGTCGTCGACCTCGATCGCCGAGGCGATCTCAGCGGCTCGGGCTGGCGGGTTCTCCGGCGCCTCGGCCGGCTACGAAGCGCTGGCGCAGCCCGGTCGCTCCAAGCTCGGCTGACCCGATGTTCGGAGCACGTTCGGAATTCGTTCGGAGATCCGGCTCAACAAAGCCGCCTGACCCCTTACCGACGACGTTCGTCGCCGCCCGCAGAGCGAAGCCCGGAACGAGACTCGAACTCGTGACCCCTTCCTTACCATGGAAGTGCTCTACCAACTGAGCTATCCGGGCGGGTCGGCTCCCTGGGAAGCCACGCTCAGGATGATTCTAGACGGTGGCCGGGGAGTTAGCGCCGGCCCCAGGGCATCGCCACCGCGAGCTTCCAGGTGTCCTCGATCTGCTTCATGACGACGGTCGGGGTGAGGGTCCTGGTGAACGGGGTGCCGTCAGAGCCGGCGGAGGTGAGGATCCAGCGCTCGCTGCCGAGGGCGACCTCGCCGGCGAGGACGACGAGGCTCTCCTGGACCTCGATCTGGGAGCCGGCGACGATCAGCTGGTGGAGGATCGGCTTGATCTCCTCACGGCCCCGCACGGCAGTGGCGTCGGGGGTGAGGAGGCAGGCGTCCTTGGCGAAGCAGCGCGCCGCTCCCTCGAGGTCGCCGCGGCCGATGGAGTCGGCGAGCGCCCGCGTGCTCTCGCGTGGGGTGCGGGCGCCCGTGATCACCGCCATCGGTCTAGATGAACTTCGAGGGCTGGAAGCGGCAGTAGCGGAATTCGAAGTCGAGGACCGAGTTGTTGGCCTTTTCCGCGGTGGTCTTCAGCCGCAGGACCATCCGCTGGGCCTGGGTCTTTTCGCCCGCCTTGAGCTTGCGGCAGAGGGTTTCGAAGAGCGTGATCTCTTCCTTCACGAAGCCGAGCCACTTGTTCAGCCGGGCCGAGTCTTCGAGCGGCTTCGGGACTGCCAGCAGTTCGCTGCGGGTGCGCTTCAGCGCCCGGGCGGCGGCCAAGACCTTCTTCGCGGCGGGATCGAGCTTGCCCGCCTTGACCAGCTGGTGCACGCCCTTGAGGATCTTTTCGTTGGCTTCGGTGTTCTTCTTGCAGATCGGTTCGACTTCGGCCTTGTAGGTTTCCTCCGGCCCCGTCATCGCGAACGACGGCATCGCCGCCAACAGGGCGGCGAAGACCACCAGCGGCACGATCAGCTTCTTCCCGAACATCGACGCCTCCCTCTCCTTGTAGTCCCGGCCGAGGCCATCATAGATTCTGGATCAGGCGGGTCGATGGGCATTCTGGGCATCCGGTTCACCACTTTGCTCCCTTCTGTAGCTTCTCCCGGGTGCGCCACCCGCTTCGCCTGCTCCTTGCCCTCCTCATAACCCCGATTCTCCTCGCCGGCTGCGGCAGCTCTGAAGAGACCTCCCGCAGCGCCCCGCCGGCGACCGAGTTCCCCTCGGCGAAGGGCAAGACGATCGGCGAGCTGCTCCACGACTCCGGGGCGAAGCCCTCGAAGCTGGTCATCGCGCCGGCGGCCCAGACCTTCGACGTCGGCGAGAACCGCTACCCGTTCGGGGTCTTCACGGTCGGCCACGAACAGATCGACGACGCCGACGTCGCCCTCTACTTCGCCAGGAGCGGCAAGGGGCCGGTGACCGGCCCGCTGCCGGCGCAGGTCACCTCGCTGGAGACGAAGCCGGCCTACCGGGCGCGGGACGCGGGGGCGCCCGGAGAGGCGACGACCGTCTACGTGGTGCCGAAGGTGAAGTTCGACCGCAACGGGCCCTGGCTGGCGATCGCGATGCTGAAGGGGGACCAGGGGCTGGAAGCGACCCGGGTGGCGGCCCCGATCGTCGTCGGCGCGTTCCCGAAGATTCCCCATGTCGGGCAGAAGGCGCCGGTGATCCACACGCCGACCGCGGCCGACGTCGGCGGCGACATGGCCAAGATCGACACCCGGGTGCCGCCCGACCAGATGCACAAGGTCGACTTCGCCGATGCCGTCGGCAAGAAACCGATCGTCCTCGTCTTTGCGACGCCGGCGCTCTGCCAGAGCCGGGTCTGCGGCCCGGTGGTCGACGTCGCCCAGCAGGTCGCCGACGAGTACGGCGACAGGGCCGACTTCATCCACATGGAGATCTGGAACGAAAACGATCTCAGCAAGGGTCCGCGGCCCCAGGTCCAGGCCTACCACCTGGAAACCGAGCCCTGGACCTTCCTGATCGACCGCAACGGAATCGTCCGCGACCGCATCGAGGGCGCGTTTGGCGTGTCTGAACTGGAAGAAGCGATGCGGACGATCGTTCCCGGCTGAACGGTCAGGCTCCGCTACGCTTCAGCCGCCGGCATAGGGGGTCGGCAGAAGTGCCCGCTGGGAGGCAGGGTCGAAGGGAAAACGACGCTGCAAGGAGCGATATGAAGCACAGACTGGCAGTCCCTCTTCTCCTCGTTTTGGGGGTGTCCGCGCTGTTCGGATCCCTCGCCACGCCGGCCTTGGCTGCGAAGGGCGGGCAGAAGAAGAAGCAGGCGACCCGGACCTTCGAAGTCTGCAAGCACGGCTGCCGGTACCGGACGATCCAGATGGCCGTCAACGCCGCCGGCTCGTTCAAGGCCAAGAAGAAGAACGCGAAGGCGAAGGCCGTGGTGGCGGTGCGGCCCGGTAAGTACGTCGAAGGCGTCGTCCTCGACGGCACCCTGCGCAAGAAGAGCTTCGACGGCCTGACGATCAAAGGGGCGAAGAAGAACCGCAAGAAGGTCGTGCTCGAGGGCAAGAACGCGAAGGGGGAGCTCGGCGCCGCCCAAAACGGGATCGAGGCGATCAGCGTCGACGGTCTCGTGCTGGAAAACATGTGGGCCCGCAACTACCAGTCGAACGGGTTCTTCATCCACGCCGCCAACGAAGGCGGCCAGCACTGCGACGGCTACAGGATGGACAACCTGCTGGCCTCGGACAACCGCTCCTACGGCCTCTTCGCCAAGAACTGCCTCGGCGGCAAGATGATCAACTCGGCCGGGTACCACCAGGGCGATTCCGCCTTCTACGTCGGCGAAACCCCCTGCGACAGCAAGGCCTGGACCAACCACGGCGTCGCGCCGCCGCCGAAGCCCTGCCAGCGCCAGCCGAAGTGGACGCTGCTGAAGAACGACCGCAGCTACGAAAACGTGCTCGGCTACTCGGGGACGAACTCCAAGTACGTGAAGATCGTCGAATCGGTCTTCTACAACAACGGGGCCGGGATCGTCCCCAACACGCTCGACAGCGAGGGGTTCGAGCCGAACGGCTGGAACGTGTTCGAACGCAACGACGTGTTCTGGAACAACTACAACTACTTCCTCGCCGGCTCGAAATTCCACACCGTCTCGGCCGGGCTCGGCAAAGTCGCCGGGGCGACCGTCAACTATCCGACCGGGGTCGGGATCGTCCTCTACGGCGGCGCCAACAACGTCGTCAAACGAAACAACGTGTTCGGCAACTACAAGTGGGGCATCGCCTCCTTCTCCGGGCCGGGCGAAGTCTTCGTCGCCAACGAAGGCGATGACGCCAAGAACATCAACAACCAGATCGTCGAAAACTCGATGGGCCGGGAAGGGGCCGATCCGAACGGGGAATACGACTTCTGGAACGACGCCACCGGCGGCGGCAACTGCTGGAGCGGCAACAGCGCCGGGGCGACCTTCGCTCCGGGCAACGGCAAAGTCCCGGTGAGCAAGATCTACCCCGTTTGCCCGCAGCCGGACGTCCTCGCCGACCAGGTCCGCAGCCTCGACATCGAAGCCGGACTGCAGATCAACCTCGGTGAAGAAAGCGACCCGAAGACGATCCTCGGCTACGCCGCCTCGACCCCGCCGCAGAACCAGCAGTGCAGCTGGGTCGTCCGCATCGCCCCCCACCCGGCATTCGAGAAGTTCCAGCCGGTCGAGATCGCTCCGCAGCCCGGGGAGCTGAGCTGCTGATGGGGCGTGCGAAGACGCTGAGAGCCCTGATTCCCGCCTGCTGCCTGGCCGCGGTCGCCCTGCCCGGGGCGACCCCGGCCTCGGCGGGGGCGCCGAAGAAGCCGCCGGTGAAGGTCACCGTCAACGACTTCTACTTCGCCCCCACCGCGGTGACGATCAAGAAGGGGCGGGCGGTGAAGTGGGTGTGGTCCTCGTACAACACCTATCCGCACGACGTCCACCTGAAGCAGGGACCGAAGGGTCTGAAGAACAAGTCCCGCTTCTCGACGACTACCACGGCGGTGACCGACGCCCATTTCCAGCGGACCTTTGAAGTCCCCGGCACCTACAAGTTCATCTGCACGGTGCACCCGTCGGAAATGAAGATGACGGTCACCGTCAAGAAGTAGCGACGTGGCGCCGGACCCGATCGATCGCCGGGGGTTCCTCGCCCTCTCCGGCGGCGCCCTGCTCTGCACGATCGCCGGCCACGAGGTCGCGACCGACCAGGGGCAGATCGACGTCGAGGGACTCGCCCGCGGGGTGAAGGTGCCGCCGAAGGTGGCGGCGGCGGAGTGGCGCGGCGAGCAGCCGGGGGCGCGGCGGCGGGCGTCGCTGCCGAGCGGCGGCCGCACCCGCGAATACTGGATCGCCGCCGAGCCGGTGCAGTGGGACATCGTCCCCACCCACCGCGACCAGATGATGGCCCAGAAGGTTAAGCAGGGGAAGACGCGGTTCGGCGCCTACGGCTACCGGCTCTACTCGGCCGGGTTCAAATCGCCGCTGGGCAAGGCGACGGTGCCGGGGCCGCTGATCGAAGCCGAGGTCGGCGACACCGTCGTCGTCCACTTCCGCAACAAGCTCTCGGCGCCGGTGACGATCCACCCGCACGGGATCTTCTACGCCAACGAAATGGACGGCGCCTACAAGGGCAAGTGGACCGACCCCGGCGGCTTCGTGCAGCGGAACCGCACCTTCACCTACGTCTGGGAGGCCCAGGAAGGGACCGAAGGCACCTGGCTCTACCACGACCACGGGCCGATGGACCCGCTGCCGGTCTTCAAGGGGCTGTTCGGGCCGCTGGTGATCCGCAAGCCCGGCGAAGCGCCGGCCGACGCCGAGTTCTTCCTCGCCTTCCACACCTTCGACCCCTCGATCACCGGCCTGCACGGGACCTATTACTGCATCAACGGCAAGGCGTATGCGGGCAACACGCCGACCCTGGAAGCGCGGGTCGGCCAGCGGGTGCGGTTCCACGTCTACGGCGTCGACAACTTCTTCCACACCTTCCACCTGCACGGCCACCGCTGGACCGAAGCGGACGGGCGCATCGTCGACAACAAGAGCTTCGGGCCGGCGGACTCGTTCAGCTTCGAGCTGACCGAGGACAACCCGGGCCGGTGGTTCTACCACTGCCACGTCTTCCAGCACCTGCACCAGGGGATGAACGGTTGGTACCTCGTCTCCTGAGAAAGTGTGAACCGATTTCTCCCCGGTATGCGGGGACGGCGGCGCTGGCGTTGCTGGCGCTCCTCGCCGCCGCCTTCCCGGCCGGCGCCGGCGCCGTCAACACCCGCGTCTCGATCTTCAACTACGCCTGGTCCCAACCCGAGGTCCACGTCGACCTCGGCGAGAAGGTGACCTGGGACTGGCTCGGCCCCGACCTGGCGCACTCGGTGACGGGGATCTCACCGAACGACCTGCAGTGGGACTCCGATCCGGGCACCGATGCGCCCGCGCACCGGGCCGGCGACAGCTACACGCTGCAGTTCACCCAGCCCGGCGAATACTTCTTCCAGTGCAAGCTGCACGCGGCGGTGCGGGGCGAGGTGATCGTCTCCGACGTCCCCGGCAACCCCAACTCCGATCCCGGCCCGCAGCCGCCGCTGAACCTCGACCTGAAGCCGCCGACGCTGGGGTCGATGGTGCTGGCGAAGCAGAAGACGAAGAGCGGGGACGGCATCGGCTTCAGTGCCCAGATCAGCGAGCGCGGCAGCCTCGACGCGGAGTACTACCGGTTCAACTCGAAGGGCAGGCGCGTCTACAACGGCTTCAAGACGTGGCAGGCGTTCATCGGCGTCAACCACCTGCGCCTGGGGGCGCGGTGGAAGCACTTCCGGGCCCGGCCGGGCCGCTACCTGGCGGTGCTGAAGGCGACCGACGAAGCGGCGAACGAATCGAAGCCGCTGCGCAAGCGGTTCACGATCATCGGCTAGGACCGGCGCGAGGAGGAGCGTTTGCGGCGGCGTTTGCCGGCCGGTTCGCCGGCGGCGCGCAGGGTGCGTTCGCCGGCTTTCTCGGTCGACTCGCCCATCGAGATCTGGAACATCGCCAGCAGCGCGTCGGAGGCGAGGGGGCGCATCCGGTCGAGGGCCTCCCGCACCTTCGGCCAGTCCTCCTCGGGGCGGCCGGCCTTGTCGAAGGGCTCCCAGATCTCCCGCACGAAGAGCTCGACGAAGGTGCGGGAGACCTTCTCGGAGGCGCGGCGCAGCTCCTCGGCGGTCTCGACCGCGGCCTGGGGGGAGACGCCGAGCTCGACCAGGGCGGTACCGGCGCGCTGCAGACGGGGGCTGATCACCTCGACCTTGCCGTCGGGCAGCTGGCGGAGGATGCCGAGCTTTTCGGCCCGGCCGAGTAGGCGGGGGTCGAAGGTCTCGACGCCCCAGGAGGCGGCAAGCTCGTCTTCCTCGAAGATTTCCGGCGTCTCGTCCTCGAAGGGGGCGCGGACGGCGCGGGCGAAGTCGACCATCTCGCGGGACGATCCCTCGCTGCTCTCCAGCACGCGGCGGATCGCCTCGAGGTTGAGGCCCTCGGCCTGCATTTCGCGGGTCAGCTCGATCCGCGCCACGTGGTCCTCGTTGTAGTAGCCGGTGCGGCCGTGGACCTCGGGCGGTGGCAGGAGACCGCGGGTCTGGTGGGCGCGGATGTTGCGGATCGTCATCCCGGTCCGCCGCGCCAGCTCCCCGATCGTCATCTTGCCGTCGGGCTTGGCGTTCTGCCCTTTGCGGCTGCTCATCGGCCCATGGTAAGCGGCAGGCGCTGCCCGTTCATCTTTTTCGCCGCGTCTGAGCAGAGGAATGCGATCGCCGCGGCGATGTCCTCGGCGGGGGTGAACGTGGGGAAATCCTTGCCGGGCTCCTCCTCCCGCATCCGCGGGGTGAGGATCGCGTCGACGACGACGATGTTGGCGGTGCCGGAGCCGCCTTCGAAGCCGTCGGCGAGGGCGAGGGTCCAGGCCTCGGCGGCCGCCTTGGCGGCGGCGTAGGCGGCGTTGGTAGCGGTCGGCGCCTGCGCCTGCTTGGAGGAGACGAGGACGAAGCGGCCGTGCGGGCTGGCGGCAAGCTGGTCGTGGAAGGCGCGGCTCGTGTGCTGGACGGTGCGGATGAGCAGGTCGTGCAGCAGCTCCCAGTCCGACAGCGGTGCCTCCTGCAGCCGCTGCCCGCCCCGCCAGCCGCCGACCAGGTGGACGAGACCGTCGACGCGGCCGAAGCGCTCGACCAGGGCAGCGCACCAAGCGCGCGCCGCGTCCTCGTCGAGCAGGTCGACCCGGCGCCCATCCCAACGCTCCGGCAGGAGGCCGAGATCGGCGGCGAGCCCGTCGAGGGTCTCCTGGGAGCGGTCGGTGCCGGCCACGGTCGCGCCGGCCTCGGCGAGCGCTCTGGCGACGAGCGGCCCGAGCCCACCCCCCACGCCGGCGATTGCGATCACACGACCCTCAAGCATGTGGAACATCTTTTCAGGTGCTTTGTAGAAACTTTGTGTCTGGCAGTCTTCCGTCTGCATTACCTGCCATGATGGGTCCATGGAGCTGCGCCAAGCGAATCCACGAAAGCAAGGAGACATCGGCGAGGGGATCGCTGCCGCTTGGCTGATGCAGCAGGGGTACGGCGTCTGGATCCCGTTCGGACATAGTCCGGATTGCGACCTCCTCGCTCAGAAAGAGGGGAAGCTGCTGCGGGTTCAGGTCAAGACGTCAACCCTGTTCCGAAAAGAGCGTTGGGCCGTCGCCACCGCCACCCGCGGCGGCAATCGGAGCTGGAATGGAGTCGTCAAGCGGCTGGAAGAGAGCCGTTTTGACTATCTCTTCGTGGTGGTTGGAGACTGGCGATGCTGGTTTATCCCAGCAGCAGAGGTTGATGGTCGAAGCGGCATCTGTCTGGGGGGTCCGAAATATTCGGAGTTCGAGGTCAATCCCTACCCGCTCGGGACACCTCACGCGGGCCGCCAGATTCATTAGTGGGGGAGGCAGGATTCGAACCTGCGTAGGCATTGCCAAGGCGTTTACAGCGCCTCTCCTTTAACCACTCGGACACTCCCCCGGGCCGAGAGGGAGGAAGTCTAACCCTCGGATGCTTCGAGGCGGGCCTTCATCTGCTCGTTGAAGGCGTTGAGGGCGGAGAAGGGGCGCATGAAGACGGTCAGCTCGCGGACGCGGCCGTCGGGGTCGAGTTGGAGGAAGTCGATGCCCTCCAGCTCGCGGTCGCCGACGGTGGCTTTGAAGCGGAGGACGACGGTGTCGCCTTCGGCCAGCTCATCGGTGTAGGTGAAGTTCTCCAGCGTCGCCGCGACGTGGGTGAGGACCAGCGAGACGGTGTCGCGGCCTTCGAAGCCGCGGAAGAGGACCGGGCTGTGGAGGACGACGTCCTCGTGCAGGGTCTCGGCGAGCAGCTCGACGTCCTTGCTCTCGGCGGCGCGGCGGAAGGGGTGCGGCCCGGCCATCGCCCCACTGTACCTGGGCCGGATGGGATACTCACGCCGTGCCGAGCGACCGCTTCTACTCGCGGCTCTCCCACTCGCTGGGAGCCAAAGGGCTGCGCATGGTGGGGAAGCTGAACGCGCCCATCTACCGGCTCAGCGGCGGCCGCATCGGCGGCAAGGTCGGCGGCGGGCCCGTGCTCCTGCTCACGACCACCGGCCGCAAGTCCGGCCAGCCGCGGACGGCGCCGGTCCTCTACCTCGCCGACGGCGACCGCTTCGTCGTCATCAACACCAACGCCGGCAACCAGCAGACGCCGGCCTGGTCCCTCAACTTGAAAGCCGAGCCCGATGCCGAGGTCGAGGTCGGCCGCAAGCGGGCCAAGGTGCGGGCGCGGATCGCCGAGGGCGAGGAACGCGAGGACCTGTGGCGGCGCCACATGCAGCAATACGAGGGCTGGGACTACTACGAGTCGAAGCTCGACCGCATGCCGGTGGTCTTCGTCCTCGAGCCGCGCTAGCTAAGAAGCTTCCCGGAGCATCTGGGCCTCCGGTAAACGCTTCAGCTTTTTCAACGTGTTGTTCTCGATCTGGCGGATCCGCTCGCGGGTGACGCCGAAGGTGCGGCCGACTTCCTCCAGGGTCAGCGGCTCGGCGCCGGAGAGGCCGTAGCGAAGTTCGATCACCTGCCGCTCGCGGTCGGGCAGCGCTTCCAGCGCCTTCCTCACGCCCTCCTTCTGCAGGTGCTCGCTCGCTTCCTCGAAGGGCTCCAGCACGGCATCGTCAGCGACGAAGTCGCCGAGCTCCGATTCGTCCTCGTCCCCGACCGGTTTCTCCAGCGAGACCGGAAGCTGGGCTACACGGAGGATGTCCCGCACGTCGGCGACCGGCCAGCGCAGCTCTTCGGCGATCTCCGCCGGCTCGGGCTCCCGCCCCAGCTTCTGCACCAGCTGCCGTTCGACGTGGGCGACCCGGTTCAGCTTCTCGACCATGTGGACGGGGATGCGGATCGTGCGCGCCTTGTCGGCTATCGCCCGCGTCACCGCCTGCCGGATCCACCAGGTCGCGTAGGTGGAGAACTTGTAGCCGCGGCGGTAGTCGAACTTCTCGACCGCGCGGATCAACCCCAGCGAGCCCTCCTGAATCAGGTCGAGGAAGCTGAGCCCCCGCCCCAGATAGCCTTTGGCGATCGAGACGACGAGCCGCAGGTTGGCCTCGACCATCTGCCGCTTCGCCAGCATGTCGCCGCGCTCGATCCGTTTCGCCAGTTCGACCTCCTGCTGGGCGGTCAGCAGGTCGACCTTGCCGATCGCCCGCAGGTAGAGCCGCAGCGAGTCGAGGCTCGGCTCGACGGTGAGGTCGAGCTCTTCTTTTTTCTGCGCTCCGCTGCTCTCGCCGCTGCGCTGGGCTTTGTAGGCGCTGACCCCGTCCTCGGCGATCACGTCGATCCCGTGCTCGACGAGGTGGGCGTGGAGCTGGGTCACCTGTTCCTTGGTGATCTCCACCTCCTCGAGTGTGGAGGAGATCTGCTCGAAGGTGAGGTAGCCGCGCTCACGCCCCAGCGTGATCAGCCCTTGAAGCTCCTCGATCTCCCCGATCGGGCTGGTCTCCTGGTCGCGCTCGATGACGTCGGACGCGGTCTCCAACGGTTCGATGCTCACTCCGCCGCTCTCCCTCTCCCAGATTCGCGGTGGCCGGCCCCAAAGCTCCGACCGCGGCGAATTATAGGCGGAAAAAACTTGCCAACGCTCGGCTCGGGTTGTGAAGCATGCCGAGGAGCTCGGTTGCTTACTATTGGTTAGCCGATGGCCAGTCAGTCGACCGCCACCCCAGCCGTTCCCGACGTCCAGGGCGCCCTGCCGGCCACCCAGGTCAGCCTCTCGCGGGTCGGCGTCAACGGCGTCGACAAGGTGATCCGCGTCAAGGCCGACGGGGTCGAGAACCTCTTCTACGCCAACTTCGAGTGCTTCGTCGACCTCAACCCGCAGCAGGCCGGCGTCCACATGTCCCGCTTCGAGGAGATCGTCGGCGAGGCGATCGACGAGGTCGTCCTCGGCGAGGCCTTCAAAGCCGAGGTTCTGGCCGCCCACGTCGCCGAGAAGGTGCGCGAGCGCCAGGGCGGCGAGCGGGCCGAGGTCTCGATCACCGCCCGCTACCCGGAGACCGTGAAGACGCCGGAAACCGGCAAGAGCACCCAGGAGATCTACGTCCTCTACGGCACCGCCGTCGCCTCCGCCCGCGGCACCCGCACCCTGACCGGGATCGAGGCCCAGGGGATGACCGCCTGTCCCTGCGCCCAGGAAGCCGTCGCGGCCCTCGCCCGCGAGCGCCTCGGCGACGAGGGCTTCGGCAGCGAGGAGATCGAACGCATTCTCGAGCTCGTCCCCGTCGCCACCCACAACCAGCGCGGCATCGGCACCCTGTATGTCGGCTGCCCCGAGGGCGGCCCCGCCTGGATCGAGGCGCCGGAGCTGCTGCGGATCGTCGAGAGCAGCATGAGCTCGGAGATCTACGAGCTGATGAAGCGCACCGACGAGCGCGCCGTGGTCGTCAAGGCCCACGAACAGCCGCGCTTCGTCGAGGACTGCGTCCGCGAGATGGTCCGCCAGGTCGTCGAGGGCTACACCGACCTCCCCGAGCAGACCTTCGTAATGGCCCGCCAGGAGAACCTGGAGACGATCCACCGCCACAACGTCGTCGCCGAGCGGTACGGCACCCTCGGCGGCCTCCGCGCCGAGCTGGAAAGCGGCGAGCACCAGTCGCATCACCTGACGATGCGCGAGTGGCTCGAGGCCCCGGCCTCCTAGCTCGCTACGCCGCCGAGTTCGCTTTCCGCGCCGCCCGCTCGCGCTCGATCGCCTCGATCCGGCGGCGCAGGCCAAAGAAGTAATCGAAGCCGCTGACCACGGTGACCGCGAGGGCGAGGTAGACGAGGACGTCGACGCCGAGCGGAGCAGGGTTAGTGGCGATCAGGGCGATGATCGCGGCGACCTGGAGGACGGTCTTCAGCTTGCCCATCCAGCTGGCGGCGATGACGATGCCGCGCTCGGCGGCGATCGTGCGGAGGATCGTCACCGCGACCTCGCGGGCGATGATCACCATCGCCACCCAGGCCTCAAGCCGGCCGAGCGAGACGAGCGAGAGCAGGGCGCCGATGATCAGCAGCTTGTCGGCGAGCGGGTCCATCAGCTTGCCGAAGGTGGTGACCGAGCCGCGGGAACGGGCGAAGTAGCCGTCGAGGCCGTCAGTCGCCGCCGCCAGGGCGAAGACCGCGGCGGCGAGGGTGTCGCCATTGGGGGTCTCGCCCAGCAGGGCGACGACCACCACCGGCACGGCGAGGATGCGGAGGAGGGTTAAGGCGTTAGGCAGATTGAGCGGAAACACTCTCCGCGTCCTTCTTCGCGAAGTACTCCTCGCCCTCGATGCTGACCTTCGGCAGGATCCGGTCCATCCAGCCCGGCAGCCACCAGGCGCGCTTGCCGAGCAGGACCATCACCGCCGGCACCAGCAGGCAGCGGACCAGGGTCGAGTCGATCGCGATCGCCACCGCGAGGCCGACGCCGAACTCCTTCACCACCGGGTTGCCGCTGAGGACGAAGCTGGTGAAGACGCAGACCATGATCGCGGCCGCCGAGGTGATCACCCGGCCGGTGTTGGCCAGGCCTTCGACCACCGCCCGGCGCTCGTCGCCGTACTCCTCGAAGTGCTCGCGCATCTGCGTCAGCAGGAACACCTCGTAGTCCATCGAGAGGCCGACGAGGATCGCGAACATCAGCAGCGGCACGAAGCTGACGATCGGGATCGCGTGGTCGAGGCCGATCAGCGAGACCCCCCAGCCGAGCTGGAAGACCGCGGTGACGACGCCGTAGGCGGCGGCAACCGAGAGCAGGTTCATCGCCGCCGCCTTGACCGGGACCAGCAGCGAACGGAAGGCGACGAGGAGGACGATGAAGCTGAGTGCGACGACGATCGCGATCATCAGCGGCAGCTTGTCGCTGATCTGTGTCGCCAGGTCGATGTAGCCGGCGGTCTGACCGCCGACATAGGAGCTCGCCTTCGTCCCCTGCAGCGCCTGCGGGATCTCTTCTGCGCGCAGGTCTTCGACCAGGCTGACGGTCTCGTCCGCCCATGGCTCCGATTTCGAGATCACCGTGAAGACCGCGGCGGTGCCCGCCTTGTCGAGCGTCGGTTCGGTGACGGCGGCGACGTCGGGGGCGCCGCCGACGGCTTTCTCCAGCTTCGGCAGCACCTGCTTGGCTTCTGCGGGCGAGGTGAATTCGGAGGCGATCAGGAGCGGTCCGTTGACGCCCGGGCCGAAGCCCTTGTTGAGCGCGTCGTAGGCCTGGCGCGAGGTCGTTTCCTTCGGCAGGGCGCTGATGTCGTTCTGGCCCAACTGGAGCTGGAAGATCGGCAGCGCCAGGACGACCAGGATCGCCAGCGCCGCCACCGTCGCGGTCCAGGGCCGCTGGCTGACCCACTCCGCCCAGCGCCGCCAGCCGTGCGGCTCCTTGTCATCGGGGTGGGTTTTTCCGAGCTTGACCCGCAGCGAGTTGATGTGCGGGCCGAGGGCGCCGAGCATCGCCGGCAGGAGCGTGGTCGCGGCGCTGACCGCGACCACCACCGCGATCGCGGCGGTGAAGCCGAGGGTCGAGACCAGCGGGATCCCGGCGAAGGCGAGCGAGCAGAGCGCGATCACCACCGTGAACCCGGCGAAGACGACGGCGCCGCCGGCGGTCGCGGTCGCCCGCGCGATCGACTCGCGCAGCTCCATCCCGTCGGCCAGCTGCAGTTTGTGGCGGGTGACGATGAAGAGGGCGTAGTCGATGCCGACGCCGAGGCCGATCATCGTCGCCAGGGTCGAGGCCACCCCCGGCACCTCGAGCACGTGCTCGAGCAGGCGGATGATCGAGAGCGCGCAGGCGAGGCCGATCACCGCCGAGACGATCGGCAGCATCATCGCCGTCGCCGTGCCGAAGGCGAAGAGGAGGATGATCACCGCCGCCGCCAGGCCGATCGCCTCGCTGGTCTCGGTCGCCGGCTTCGAGAGCTGCTGGCCGACGTAGCTGCCGATCGCCGTCTCCAGCCCCGCCCGCTTCGCCGGCGCGGCGGCGTCGAGGATCCGTTCGGCTTCTTCTTCGTCGATTTCGCCCGGACCGATCCCGAGCACCACCGGGAAGTAGCCGATCGACTTGTCCTTGCTGAGGAAGGCCGCGCCCTGGGGGCTGAGCGGGCTGACCGCGGAGTTGACGTCGGGCAGCGCGTTCAGCTTCTTCTCGGTTTCCGCCACCGCCGCCGCGTACTGGGGCTGGGTCAGCTGCTTGCCGCGCGGGGCTTCCAGGACCAGCGGGTTGCTGCCGTAGGCCTGTTCGGGCAGGTTGTCTTCGAGCAGTTCGGTCGCCGCCGTCGAGTCGGTGCCGGGCAGGGTGAGGTTTTCGCTGGTCTTGCTGCCGGCGGAGTGGCCGATCGCGAGCAGGGCGATCGCCAGCACGATCCAGACCCCGATCACCGGGTAGTGGTGGCGCGAGCAGAAGCGGCCGAGGGCGTAGAGGGGAGCGGTCATGGCTTCATCATCTCCTCTGGAGCGGCCGTTTCCCCGGTCTCGAAGGCATTGGGCACCAATTCCGCCCGGTCCGCGCCGAGCGCGCGGCGGATCAGGACCAGCCGCTGCGCCTGGTTGGCGGCCATCGCCGCGACCAGCGGCCGCGGCCAGGCGATCGTCAGCCTGGCGACGGCGCTGAGCTCGAGGTCGATCGTCGCGCTTTCCAGTTCGTAGAGGAAGTGCCAGGCGTCGGCGGCGCCCTTCAGCTCTCCCGCGTCGACCGTTTCGGCCGGCGGGTCGGCTTCGCCTTCGAGGCTGCGAATCGTCTTCGTCGTCGCGTCGACGTGTTCCTGTTCCTGGCCGCGGAAGCGGCGGGCGGTCGCCAGATCGGCACCGCGCAGCAGCGGCAGCGCTTCCCCGTAGGCGTCGACCGCGGCGAGCTGCCGCGCGAGGACTTCGTTCCAGACCGCCAGATCGCCCTTGCGGTCGGTGGCCGAGCCGCCGCCTCCGCAGGCGCTCAGCCCAGCGGCCAAGGCGAGAGCCGCGCCGAGGGCGAGGGCGCGGCGCACGCGGCGGCCGCGCATGATTCGGTTGGTGACCATGACGGGAAGGCGAAGCCTATGAGCTCGGAGCGGGCCGAGGGGCTGGCGGCGCTGGCCGCGGAGGTCCACAGCTGCCGGCTCTGCCCGCGGCTGGTCGAGTGGCGCGAGGACCAGGCGGCAAACCCGCCGCGCCGCTACCGCGGTCAGGAGTACTGGGCGCGCCCTGTTTCCGGCTTCGGCGACCCCGACGCCCGCCTGGGGATCGTCGGCCTGGCGCCGGCTGCCCACGGCGCCAACCGCACCGGGCGGATGTTCACCGGCGACCGCTCCGGCGACTGGCTCTACGCCTCCCTGCACCGGACCGGCTTCGCCAACCAGCCGACCTCCGAGTGGCGCGACGACGGCCTCGAGCTGCGCGACGCCTACATCACCGCCACCGTCCGCTGCGCGCCGCCGGCCAACCAGCCGACGCCGCAGGAGCGCGACACCTGCCTCCCCTACCTGCGGCGGGAGCTGGAGCTGCTGGAGCGCTGCCAGGTCCTCGTCGCCCTCGGCTCCTTCGGCTGGGATGGGTTCCTCCGGGCGGCCCGGGCGCTCGGCGAGGAGGTGCCGCGGCCGCGGCCGAAGTTCGGAAACGCCGCGGAGGCCGAGGTCGGCCGCTGGCGGCTGCTCGGCTGCTACCACCCCAGCCAGCAGAACACCTTCACCGGCAAGCTGACCGTGCCGATGACCGACGCGATCTTCGAAAGAGCCCGCTCCCTCCTGAACTAGACCTGGAAACCCTCCCGACTGCTCGGGCGGTCTCTAAGGGGCTACTGAGCTACTTAGGGGGAGGGGAATTGCGCAGGCCACGGATCAAGCGAACCACGGAGGAGATCGAGACCCCGGACGGGGACGTCTACCTTCTGCGCCCGAGCGCCGAGAACGACATCCGCATCGAGCAGCCGGACGCCGAGGAACGGCGACTGCTCGCTGCCGTCGACGGCGAGCGGACGCTCGAGCAGCTGCGGGAGGAGTTCGGCGCCAAGGAGGTCGACGACCTGATGGCGCAGCTGCAGGAGCTGGAGGTGGTCGAGGACGCCGCCGACGACGAGCTGGTACCGGCCGCCGAGCTGGAACGGTTCGACCGCCAGCTGCGCTATTTCAGCGACGTCGGGACGGCGGCGATCACCCCCTCGGAATGCCAGGAGCGCCTGCGCGAGGCGAGGGTGGCGGTGCTGGGGGTGGGCGGACTCGGCGGCTGGTCGGCCTGGGCGCTCGCCTGCACCGGGGTCGGCGAGATGTGGCTGATCGACGGCGACCGGGTCGAGGTCAGCAACCTCAACCGCCAGATCCTCTACACCGAGGCCGACGTCGGCCTGCTCAAGGTCGAGTGCGCGGCGGCGCGGCTGCGGGCCTTCAACTCGGCGATGAAGATCACCACCGCCGCGCGCCGGCTGGAGAGCGAGAAGGACATCGCCGAGTTCATCGCCGGCGCCGACGTCGTCATCGACGCCGCCGACTGGCCGGCCCACGAGATCGAGCGCTGGTGCAATTCCGCCTGCTTCGCCGCCGGCATCCCGTACATCACGATGAGCCACTTCCCGCCGATCGCCAGGGTTGGGCCGCTCTACGTGCCCGGCAAGACCGGCTGCTTCGTCTGCCAGGAGATCGGCTACCGGCGCGAGTACCCGCTGTTCGACGTCGCGGTCGAGCAGCGGCGGGCGAAACCGAGCCCGGCGGCGACGCTCGGCCCGGCCTGCGGGCTGATCGGCGGCTCGGTCGCGATGGAGGTCCTGCACCTGCTGACCGGGCTCAGCCGGCCGGCGAGCCAGGGCGTCGCCCACATCTACGACCTGCGGACGATGGAGGTCAAACGCGAGCCGGTGAAGCCGGAGGCCGAGTGCCCGATCTGCGGCGGCATGCCGCACGAGGAGGGGCCGCCCGCCGATAGTGACGGCAGATAGCTTTCCGGATATGCGGATCGGCGCCCAACTCGCGCTCCTCGTCGCCCTGGCGCTGCTGCTGGGCGGCTGCGGCAGCTCGGACGGGGTCACCGGGTCGGCCACGGCAACCCAGGGCGACGACCAGGTGATGCAGGCGAAATGGGAACACAGCTCGGATTGCCGACGCCCCGACGGCGCCTCCCGCTGGGGCTGCTCGATCGGCGCCTACCGCTGCCAGGCGGTGGTCGTCGACCGCGGCTGGTCAGTCTCCTGCTCGCGACCCGGCGAATCGGTCGCCTTCCTCGTCCGCCCCTGAGCGACCCCCGGAACCGAGACCCGCTCCCTCTCTACAATCCCCGAACCCGCCGGCGTAGCTCAGTTGGTAGAGCACTTCATTCGTAATGAAGGGGTCCCCGGTTCAAGTCCGGGCGTCGGCTCTACTCGGTGATCTCTGGAAGATCCCCGTGGGCGGCCCGCAGATCGGCCAGATCCGCCAGATCCCGATCCCGGCCCACCGCCTGCTTCATCGTCACCAGATCGGCGAGTGAGCAGATCGGGGCTTCGATTCCGTCCACCTTCTTCGTTTCGGCGCGCTGCAACAGATCGTAGAAGGGAATACCCGCGACGGCCTCCGACACTAGGTCGAGGTCGCCGAAGGGGGTCCGTAGATGGATGCTGCGATTGGACTCCAGGCTCCCCTCCGGCAGAGGAGACCCGTCGGGCCGGGTGGCCCCCCACCCCTGGACGAGACTTTGAATGGACGCGACGTTGGCCGGATCGGGGTCGAAGACGGCATCGATGTCCCGCGTCGCACGCACTACACCGTGGCGAATCAACGCGATTCCGCCGATAAGGACATAGCGCACTCCCGCCTCGTTGAGGTCTCGGAGAATTCGGCCGAAGCCGATCACCGGCTGGCGGAGGCCAGCTCGGTGGCCTTGGTCGAGAGGAATATCCCCTCGGCAAGCAACTCCTCGGGATCCCGGCCAGCGTCACTGATCAGCCGGTATGAACGCCATTCGCGGGCTGCGAGACCCTCCTCGCCTCGCTCTTCCGCACGCTTGGCGCGGTCAGCCGTTTCCTGAAGTCGTTGCTGGGGCTTCATCGGGCCAGGATAGTTGCCACAGCTACTTCTTCTTCTGTCGCCGTTCGAGGACTTCGCCGAAGGCTTTCTCGATTTCGGTGGTGAGGGTGAGGCGGAAGGTGGCGTTGAGGGCGTCGAAGGCGAGGGGGCGGAGGCGGCCGATGGCGGCGATGATCTCCTCCCAGCCCTCCTCGGGGCGGCCGGCGTCGTCGAAGGGCTTCCAGACGTTCTCGACGAAAAGCTCGACGAAGGTGCGGGCGGAGGACTGGGCGTTGCGGTTGAGTTTCTCGATCGCAGCGAGGGCGGCCGGGAGGTCGATGCCCATCGCGAGGACTTCTTCGGCGGCGCGGATCAGGGCCGGGCTCGGGGCTTCGTAGCGTTCTTCGCCGAGGTCGACGAGGAGGCCGAGCTTCTTCGCTTTCTCGATCAGGCGGTCGTCATCGGTGCCGAACTTCTCGACCAGCTCGGAGCGGCTGTAGACCTCGGGAGCCTCAGA
>CAMLHB010000018.1 GCA_946479725.1 uncultured Actinomycetes bacterium
CAGAGAGGCCAGTCTCGGCGCTCGGGCGGAGCGACGGGGAACTCGCCGCGGCTGATCTGGCCGATCGCTTCCTCGAGATCCTGGCGCGCCGCCGCCATCTCGGGCGCCCCGAGCATCGAGATCGCCGGCTCGTCCGGTCGCTCCAGGAAGGCATAGGCCACCTCGACCTCCGGAGCACCGAGCGCCTCGGCCACGGCCAGCGCATAAATCGACCGCTGCACCTCGTAGTGAGCCGCGCGCTCCACCGGCTGAGAATCGCCAAGCCGGTCGGTCTTGTAATCGACCACCAGCGGCGCCTTGCCCTCCCGCTCGACCAGCAGATCGATGGACCCCCGCAGCACCGTGTCACCAACCCCCAGCAGCAACGGCACCTCCGCTCGGACCCTCGTCGCCTCAGCAGCTATCTGCCCTCTCAGCGCTGAGCCGATCCATCGACGCACAGGCTCCAGAAGACCGTCGAGGGGGGGTGGAGAGTGCCTCCCCGGACCCTCCCCGCTGTTGTCCGGGAAGGCACTCCCCGCTCCCACCCCAGCGGCCTCAGCGTGCCCTGCCGCGAGCTCCGCCGACGGTTCAGCCCACCCATTCGCCTGACTCCACTCCAGCAACGCATGCACCGCCGCCCCGCGCGCCGTCCCCTCCCCTCGAACTGCATCAACTTGGGTACCTGCCGGGTAGCGAAGTTGATGCAGTTCGGAGGGGGGGAGGCCGAGCACGCGCTCGAGGTAGAAGCGGTAGGGGCACTCCTTGTAAGCGGAGATGGCGGTGTAGGAGAGGGGGCGGCTGGGGACGATCGGCGGGCGGCGCTCGACCAGGGGCGGCGGGCCGCTGCCGACCTCGCGCTCGGAGGCGCCTTCGCGGTGCAGCGCCCGCAGCTCGGCGGCCCGTTCCGGCGAGGGAAGGTTGACCCGCACCGCGATCTCCGACGGCTCGAACTCCGCCTCCAAGCCGGCGCGAGGTTCCGGCGGCGCCACCGGCACGGCCGAGTCGGCGTCGCGGGGGACGCCGAGCGCGTCGACCAGGCGCTCGACCACCGGTGTGCTCGCCTTCGTCTCCTTGCCCTGCTCCGGCTTGACGACGCCGCTGAGGATCAGCCGCTGCTTGGCCCGGGTGGCGGCGACGTGGAAGAGCCGCAGTCCCTCCTCGGCGTCGCGCTGCTTCGCCTCCTCGCAGAGGGCGCCGTAGTCGAAGAGGTTGATCGAGGCGGCGCCGAGGCGGCGCAGCTGCAGGCCGACCCGCGGCTGCTCCTCGCGGCCGACGACCAGCAGCGGCGCCCGGCCGCCGGCAAGCAGGCTGCGGGCGAGGTCGGGGACGGCGACGACCCCGAACTCGAGGCCCTTGGCGTTGTGGACGGTCATGATCCGCACCCCGTCGTGGCCCTCGGCGGCGATCGCTGCCTGGGCCTCGGCGTCGCTCTCGGCGCGGGCGGCGAGGAAGTCGAGGAAGCCGCGCAGGTCGCGGCCCTCGCGCGCCTCGTACTCGGCCGCCAGCCGCCCCATCTTGCGGACGTTGGCGAACCGCGCCTCGCCTGCCGGGCGCGAGAGGACCGCCAAGTCGTAGCCGGTCTCCGTCACCGCCGCCTCGACCAGCGCCGGCAGCGCCAGCCGCGGGGCGCGCTCCCGCAGCGAGGCGATCCGGGCGACGAAAGTCCGCAGCAACTCCAGCTCGCCCTCCGGGATCCCGTCGAGCCGCTCTGGCTCGGTCAGCTCCGAGTCGCCGGTGCCGCCGGCCACCTCGACCGCCGGCCAGACGTGGCGGCGCTTGCCCGCCGCCGCCCGCAGCAGCCAGAGCGTGTCGGGCGCGACCCCGCAGGCGGGGGAGGCGAGGGCGCCGAAGAGGGCATGGTCGTCGAGGGGGTTGGCGACGACCGCGAGCAGGGCGGAGACGTCGGCGACCTGCTGCTGGGACCAGTAGCCGCGGCCGCCGACCACGTAGGGGCGCAGGCCGGCGCGTTCGAGCGAGTCCTCGTAGGCGTCGAGGTGGGTGAAGGCGCGCAGCAGCACCACCATCTCTCCGCGCGGGACACCCGTCGCGGCCAGCTCGCGCAGGCGCTCGGCGACGAAGCGGGCCTCGGCCAGGCAGTTGAGCGGGGTGGCGCCGTCGATCGCCGGCTCCAGCTCGATCCCCTCGCCGTCCCAGCCGTCGCGGGCGGTCAGCAGCAGCTCGACGGCCGATGCGGCCGTCGTTGCCTGGTCGGGCGTCGTCCCCACCCGAAGCGGCGCGTACGCCTCTCCCAGCAGTGTCTCGCCGAGGAGGTTGACGGCGCCGACCACCTCGGGGCTGGAGCGGAAGTTGCCGCTCAGTCGCAGCAGCTCGGCGTCGGGGCGCCGGTCGATCTCCTCGCGTTGGCGGCGGAAGACCTCGAGGTCGGCGTGGCGGAAGCCGTAGATCGACTGCAGCTCGTCGCCGACCACGACCAGCTCGGTCTTCGGCCCCCGCAGCGCCTCGATCAGCCGCAGCTGCAGGCGGTTGGTGTCCTGGAACTCGTCGACGAGGATCTGGCGGAAGCGGCCGCGGTAGTGCTCGCCGATCTCCGCCCGCTCCAGCAGCCGCGCGGCGAGGATCTGCAGATCCTCGAAGTCGATTCCGGCGCGGCGGTCCTTCGCCGCCTCGAAGCGCTCGGAGAAGAGCCGAAGCAGCTCCGCCAGGTGCCGGTAGGCGACGCCTCCCTCGCCGGCCTCGGCGACGCGGGCGAGCGCGGCGTCGAGCGCCTCCCTGTATGGGGCTAGTGGCTTGGACCTGCTGCGGGTGGCGAGGGCGAGCAGCTCGCCGAGGCTCGGGGCCGGACCGGAGGCGCCAAGCCGTTCCAGCGCCCGCTCCAGCAGCTCGCGGTCGGCCTCGCTTCGCCTGCCGTTCTTCTCCCGCAGCTCCTCCAGGCACCCGCTGGCGGCCGCCGCTGCGCGCGCTATCGCTGCCTCGGGATCGGGCTCCGGCGGCTCCGGCAGGGTCGGCCCGGCGGTCCCGCGGCTGCGCAGCTCGTCGTGGACGGCGGCGATCATTCCCCGCAGCCCTTCGACGTCGAAGGCGGCGACGGTCTGCTCGCGCGCCGGGTCGCCCTGGACAGAACCGGAGGTTCTGTCCGCTTTTAGGAACTCGACGAGGGCGTCGTCGAAGGCCTCGCGGGCGGCCCGCGCCGTCTCCGGCGCGTCGAGGACACGGAACCCCGGATCGACCCCGGCGGCGACCGGGTGGGCGGCGAGGACCCGGTTGCAGAAGCCGTGGATCGTCGTCACCCAGGCGCCGCCGATCCCCGCCAGCACCGTCGCCGCCCGCTCCGAGCCGCGCTCTGCCCGTCGCGCCAGCTCGACCCGGATCCGCTGCCGCAGCTCGGCCGCGGCCTTGTCGGTGAAGGTGAAGGCGAGGACCGCGTCGGGAGAGAGGCCGCTGTCGCAGACCAGGCGGCAGTAGCGGTCGACCATCACCCCGGTCTTGCCGGTGCCGGCCCCGGCTTCGAGCAGCACGTCGCCGCCGCGGGCGGAGATCGCCGCCGCCTGTTCGGGCGTCGGCTGGCGCGCCGGCGCCGCGCTGGCCTGCTCGGCGCTCATCGCTCGTCCCCTTCCTCGTCCTGCTCGTAGCGGGGCGAGCGGTCGCGGCGGCAGATCGGCGCGAAGGTGCAGTAGGCGGGGCAGACGTCGTGGCCGCGCAGGCCCGGGCGTGGCCCGGGATCGCGGCGGATCTCGCCCGCGCGGATGCGGGCGACGATCGCCGCCGCGCGGCGGCGCGAGTCCTCCAGCAGCTCCTCCAGTCCCTCCGGCTCGACGACGTCGCCCGGATAGAGGTTGTAACCGGCGAGGTCCTCGGCGACGTCGCCGGAGACGACGCCGCGCGGCCGGCGGACCGAGGTCCCGCGCAGCGGGTGGTAGAGGGCACCGACCGGCGTCGCCCGCCAGTGCTCGGCCACCGCGAGCAGGTAGAGCGGCAGCTGCAGCTTCGCCCGCTCCTCGAACTTCTCCCGCGGGGTCACCTGGCCGGCGAGCTTGTAGTCGATGACGACGGCGCGGCCGTCGCGGGAGCGGTCGACCCGGTCGACGGCGCCGTGCAGGCCCCAGCCGCCGAGGTCGAGGACCGGCCGCTCGGCGTCCGGGTGCTCGCCGAACCGCGCCTCCAGCAGCCAGGGCTCGAAGCCCCCGGTCTCGCGCTCGGACTCTTCGACGAGGAAGCGGTCGAGCAGGCGCTCGACCCGCCGCGCCATCGCCCGCTCCGCCGGGTGCGCTCCCAGCTCGCGCTCGGCGACGACCTCCGCCACCAGCTCGCGGCCGCGCTCGCGCCAGGCGGCGAGGCTGCCGGGCCGCGGCAGCGGGTCGCCGCCTGGCCGCTCGCCGTAGAGGCGGTCTAGCGCCTCGTGCATCAGCCCGCCCTGGACCAACGGGTCGGGGACGGGGTCGAGCAGCTGCGGGTCGAGCTCGTGGCCGGCGAACCAGCGGTAGGAGCAGACGTCGAACTCCTCCAGGGTGGTGCCGCCGTAGGCCGGGACCGCGGCCAGCGCCTCCAGCGCCGCCGGGTTGGTCAGCGGGCCGGGGGCGCGGGAGGCGGCCTCCGCCCGCCGCGCCGCGTCGACCCGGGCGACCACGCGGGCCGCCAGCTCGCCCTCGACCTCCACCTCGCCCAGCAGGGCCGCGAGGTCGGCGCCGGAGCCGTGCGTGGCGAGCGCCCGGGCCAACTCGTCCTCGGAGGGCGCCTCGGCCAGCGGCGCCACCACCTGCGCGAGGTCGCGCCCGACGGTGATCTCCTCTTCGACCGGGTCGGGCCCGCTCTTCGGCGGCGCCGGTGCCAGCAGGGCCCGCACGTCGTCGAGCAAGGGGGAGCGTGCCGTCGCGGCCCCGTCTTCGTCGCTGTCGCGGTAGGAGAGGACGAGGCCGCGGCGGGGCAGAGCGAGGCAGGCGTGGAAGAGGTAGCGCTCCTCCGCCTCGCTGTCGCGCCGCGGGTCGAGCCCGAGCGTCTCCCGCTGGGCGTCGGAGAGGAAGGGGTTGGCGCCGCGGTCGCGGCGGGGGAACTCGCCGTCCTGCAGCGAGCCTACGAGAACGTGGTCGAAGCGGGCGGCGCGCAGCCGGTACGGGCTGGCGATCCGCACCCGTCCCTCGACCGGGCCCGACCAGGCCCGGAAGGTCAGCTCCGAGATCGTCCCGGCCAGCTCCTCCGCTCGCGGCGCCAGGTCGCCGAGCTCGGCGAGGTCGGTCAGCGCAGCCGAGATCGCGGCGGCGGCGCGCAACTCGAGCCCGTCCCCGCGCGGGAGGTGCGGTCCGTCTCCCTCGTCGCGCAGCGGTCGCGCCGCCATCGTCGCTGCCAGGCCCCCGACCCCGGCCGCCAGCTCGGCGGGCGAGCGCTCGGCCGCCGCGCGCAGCCGCAGGAGGTCCCGCGGCGGCTCGCCTTCGTCGCCCTGCCAGAGCAGCAGCGCGGTCTCGGCGTCGCGGACGCGGCGGCGCCGGAGCCGCCGCTCGAACCAGTCGACCCGGCGGTGGGAGAAGCCCGAGGGACCCCGCAGGTAGCGGAGAAAGTCGGCGGCGCGACGCTCGCCGAACTCCGCCTCCAGCAGGGCGACGAGGGCTCCGCCGACTCCGGTCCTCGCCACCGGGATCTCGGCCTCCAGCGCGGTCGCGACGTCGTTCGCCTCCAGCGCGGCGGCGATCTCCGGGCCGCGCCGCGAGGGATCGCGGAGCGCGATCGCGATCTCGTCGTGGGGCGCGCCGGCGTGGATCAGCCGGGAGACGTGGGCGGCGATCGCCTCCGCCTCGGCCCGGGTCCCCGCCGAGCGCAGCAGCGTCAGGCTGCCGTCGGCTTCGGCCCGCGCCGGGCGCTTCTGGCCGAAGGAGAGCGTGAGGTGGAAGAGCAGCGGGCTGGCCGTGTTGCCGGGGTTCGGCCCGAGGGCGATCTCCTCATCGCTTCCGATCTGCTCGCGCAGCCGCCCGAGGAGCCGGCCGCGCGCAGCCAGCGCCGCCTGCCCCTCTTCATAAGGGAGGGCCACGGTCACCTCGGTCCGCGCCGCCAGCGCCGCGACCAGCGCGAGTTGGTTCTCGGTCAGGTCGTCGAACCCGTAGAGAAGGACCGGCCGGCCTGCCCAGGCGGCCTCGTCGTCCTTCAGCGCGGCGATCGCGGCGCGGGCGATGCCGTGGGCGTCGACGTGGCCAGTCCGCTGCCGCACCTGCTCGTAGCCGCCGTAGAGGGTGGCGAGGTCGCCGAGGTAGGCGGACCCCTCGAGGGTGCCGGCGCTGGCCTCCACCTCCTCGGGCCCGACCCCGGCCGCCTGCAGCTCGTCGAACAGCCGCTCCAGGGCGGCGGCGAAGCGGGGACGGCCGGCCGAGCGGCGCAGGGGGCGGAGCCGGTCACGGCCCGCCGCGGTCGCCACCGCGATCGCCCGCAGGCGCTGGGCGGGGGAGAGCTCGGCGCCCGGGGGGGCCCCGGCGTCGGTCAGCACGGTCCGGAAGAGGGCACCGAAGGTCATCGCCGCGCCGCCCAGCAGGGCGCTTCCGTGAGCGCCGTCGCCGCAGAGCTCGCGCTCGAAGTCGAAGACGTCGTCGGTGGTCGGGAGGACGAGGACGGGGTCGCGGTCGAGGGCAGCCCGGAAGATGCGCAGGACCTCGCCGCGCTTGCCGGAATTCGGCGGCCCGTAGATCAGTGTCAGCGGCACCCACCCGAGCCTAGGGACGGGTCCGGCGTCGACCCGCGGGGTCCCCGCGCGACCCCGCAAAATGGGGGCTCAGCGGGCATCTTTTGGCGTCGTCGGCCGCCTCTACCTTTCCCGGCAGCCGATGTCCCTCTGCTTCGTAGACCCAGCCGACGCCATCCGGGCGATTGCCGACTCCGTCGGCCGTGAGGCTCGCCGCCAGCTCCTCGGGGAGGCGGTGCGCGCCTGGGTGGACGAGATCCCCGAGTCCGAGCTCGAAGTGCACTACGCGAAGGCGATCTCCGAGCTCGACGAGCACGACCTCTCGATGCTCGCCGCCTGGCACGGCTCCCTCGAGGTCGGCCAGCCGGTCCCCAACCGCGACTTCCTCATGGCCGCCTTCAGCTCCCTCGGCGAGAACCGCCGCGAGGCCCTCAAGCTCGCCGCCGGCTTCCGCGGCGAGGAGGCCGTCGACTCCGGCGTCACCGAGGAGGACGCCCTCGAGCTCGTCCTCGGCCTCCTCGGCCCACCCCGCCTGATGGAGCTGGCGGCAGAGGCGTTGGAGTTGTACGTGTGGGACCGCGCCGGCTCGGACAACTAGCCGTAAGCCCACTTACCCGGTTTAGCCAGCTTCTGCCGGGGCTACCCTCGTCTTAGTGGACGTTCCTCCGCAAGCGATAGTCATCTTCGGCGCCACCGGCGACCTGGCGCGGCGGAAGCTGCTGCCGGGGTTGTTGCGGCTGTTTCAGGCCGGGCTGATGCCGGAGTTCCGGGTGATCGGGGTCTCGATGGAGGAGATCAACGACGCTCGCTTCCGGGCGATCGCCGAAGAGGCCTGCCGGGAGTTCGCGCGGCACGCCTTCGGGGGCGAGGAGTGGCACGAGTTCTCCCAGCGCCTGCACTACGTGCCGCACTCGCAGGCGCCCGAGGCGCTGAGGGAGGCGGTCGATAACGTCGAAGGGGAGCTGGGTTCGGAGATGCGGCTGCTGCACTACCTGAGCGTGCCGCCGACCGCCGCCCCCGACGTGATCCAGATGCTGAAGACCTGCGGGCTCTCGGAGCGCTCGCGGGTGATCATGGAGAAGCCGTTCGGGACCGACCTCGCCAGCGCCCGCAAGCTGAACCGGATGGTCCACGAAGTCCTCGACGAGGATCAGGTCTTCCGCATCGACCACTTCCTCGGCAAAGAGGCGGCCCAGAACATCCTCGCCCTGCGCTTCGCCAACGGCCTCTTCGAGCCGATCTGGAACCGCAGCCACATCGACCACGTCCAGATCGACGTGCCGGAGACGCTCGGGGTCGGCTCGCGTGCCGCCTTCTACGAGAAGACCGGCGCCTTCCGCGACATGGTCGTCACCCACCTCTTCCAGATCCTCGCCTTCGTCGCGATGGAGCCGCCGACGGCGCTGGCGCCGGGGCCGATCACCGACGAGAAGAACAAGGTCTTCCGCAGCCTGCAGCCGCTCGATCCCGACCAGGTGGTGCGGGGCCAGTACGACGGCTACCGCGAGGAGGAGGGCGTCGACCCCGACTCCCGCACCGAGACCTTCGTCGCGCTGAAGGCCGAACTCGACAACTGGCGCTGGAGCGGCGTCCCCTTCTACCTGCGTACGGGCAAGCGGATGGGTGAAAGCTCGCGGATCATCTCGATCGCCTTCCGCGAGCCGCCGCACGCGATGTTCCCCGCCGACTCGCGCGTCGGCCGCTACGGCCCCGACCACCTCACCTTCGACCTCGACGAATCCTCCCGCGTCTCGCTCTCCTTCTACGGCAAGCGGCCGGGAATGGGGATGGTCCTCGACAAGGCGAGCATGCAGTTCTCCCTCGAGGAAACCGGCTACCGCCACGAGGCGGTCGAGGCCTACGAGCGGCTGATCCGCGACGCGATGATCGGCGACCGCACGCTCTTCACGACCGCCGAGGGGATCGAGCGGCTCTGGGAGGTCTCCGAACCGCTGCTGCAGGACCCGCCGCCGGTCAAACCGTACCCGCAGGGATCCTGGGGCCCGGCCGAGATCGGCGCCCTGATCGCCCCGCATAGCTGGCGCCTGCCGTTCGCCCGCCGCTGGCGCGAAGCGCCGGTCGCCGCTTAGGCCAGCGCGGCGCGAATCTCGGCGATCGCCTGCTCGTTGCCGCGGAAGTTGATGGCCTTCATCCCGGCCCGCTCGGCGGCTTCGCAGTTGATCTGGAGGTCGTCGATGAAGAGGCAGGCCTCGGCCGGCATCCCGATCCGCTCCAGGGTCAGCTCGTAGATCCGCGCTTCCGGCTTGCGGCAGCCGACGAAGGCGGAGTCGACGATCTCCTCGAAGATCTCGTCGACCGGCAGCATCGAGCGCCAGAGCGGCTCCCACTCGCGGACGTTGTTGGTCAGCATCGCCATCTTCAGCCCGTTCGCCTTCAGCTCCCGCATCAGCGCGATCATCTCCTCGTTGGGATGGAGGGCGCCCCAGAACCTCTGGCGGAAGTGGTGGAGGTGGGGGCGGTGGCCGAGGATCGATTCCAGCCCGGCCTCGAGGCGGTCGATGAACTCGTCCTCGCTGATCTCGCCGCGCTCGAGCTTGAAGAGCGGCAGCTCCTCGCCCTCGGCGAGCCCCTCGCGCATCGCCAGCCCGAGGTTTTCCGGGGAGATGCCGCTGTCGTCCTGGAAGGCGGCGAAGGCGGCGAGCAGCGGCGTGGTCAGGACGCCGCCGAAGTCGCAGACGATCGCCCGCAAGCCATTGGTCGGAGGCTCAGCCATCGGCGCCGCGGGAGACCTCGTAGGTGCCGAGCCCCTCGCGCCCCTCGACCGACCAGCGGAAGAAGGCGATCTCCGAGTCGATCCCCTGGCGCCGCACGGAGACGGAGTTGATCAGCGTCCCGGCCCCGCGCAGCGGCCGCATCTCCTCGACGTCGGGCCACAGCTCCAGGGTCGCCCGTCGCTGGACCCCGTCCTCGCCGTACTCGGTCGAGAGCAGCGATTCCTCGAAGGTCAGCGGGGCGCCGTCAGGGTCGCAGAGGACCGCGGTCACCTCCTCTTCGCCGTGCGCCTCGGCGCCGGCCGGGGTCTGCGCGGTGAGCGCGAGCAGGCCGCCGTCGTCGAAGACGACCCCGATCGACCGCCGCACAACCAGTCCCCGTTCGCTCATCCCGCGCAGCCTAGTGATCAGACCCGAGGCGCGGCAGAGCTTTTCCCTCTTATGGAGGCATAACCTCTGCCACGCCGATGTCTGAGCTGACGATCCGCGACGCCGACCCCCAGCGCGACGCCGCTGCCTGCGCCGAGATCTACGCCCCGCACGTCGAGGAGGGCCCGGTCTCCTTCGAGGAACGGGCGCCGGACGCGGCCGAGATGGCGGCCCGGATCGGGCGCTACGCCGCCAGCCACGCCTGGCTTATGGCCGAGCGGGAGGGATGGGCGGTCGGTTACGCCTACGCGACCGCCTTCAACGAGCGGCCCGCCTACCGCTGGAGTACGAGCGTCTCCGTTTACGTCGCCGAGGACGCCCGCGGCAGCGGCGTCGGCCGCGCCCTCTACGAAGCCCTCTTCGACCACCTCCGCGAGCGCGGCTTCCGCATGGCCTGCGCCGGGATCACCCTGCCTAACGAGGCGAGCTGCGGCCTTCACCAGAGCCTCGGCTTCGAGCTCGTCGGCGTCAACCGCGAGATCGGCTGGAAGCAGGGCGCCTGGCGCGACGTCGGCTGGTACCAGCTGGAGCTGGCGCCGGCGCCCGAGGGCCCGCCCCCTGAGCCGCGTTAGCTCCCGGCTACCATGGGGCCATGTCCGAAAACCCCGCAGCAGGCCAGCCGGCCCCGACGACCGACCAGCACGACGAAACCCTCACCGAGGAGGACGTCTACGAGGTGCTCGAGGAGGTCATCGACCCCGAGCTCGGCCTCGACTTCGTCTCCCTCGGCCTGGTCTACGACGTCAACATCGAGGGCAGCGAGGTCTACGTCACCTTCACCCTGACGACCCCCGCCTGCCCGATCGGCCCCCAGGTCTCCGAGCAGATGCGCGAGTTCGTCGGCGACCTCCCCGGCGTCACCGCCGTGCACCCCAAGATGGTCTTCGACCCCACTTGGAGTCCGGAGATGATGACCGAGGACGCCAAGTTCGCGCTGGGGTTCTGAAATCGTCCTTGCTCACTCGTAGGTCAGCGCCCGCAGCGGGTCGAGGTGCGCGGCGCGCCTCGCCGGGATGATTGCGGCGAGGGTGCCGATGACGACGCCGAGGACGGCGGTCATGATCAGCATGCCGGTGGGGATGTGGAGGTTGAGGCCGACGAGGGTCGAGGCGCGGACGGAGTAGATCCAGACGAGGCCGACTATGAGGCCGGCGAGGATGCCGGCCAGGCAGCCGCCGAGGGAGATCAGCAGGCTCTCGTCGAGCATGGCGCGGCGGACGCGCCAGCGGGAGCCGCCGAGGGCGCGGAGGACGCCGATCTCGCGGGTGCGCTCGATCACCGACATCGAGAGGGTGTTGACTATCCCCAGCAAGCCGACGATCACGGCGATGCCGATGATCGCGTTGAAGAAGGCGAACTGCTGGTTGATCGCGTCTTCGTAGTGCTGCCTGAACTTGGTGTTGGAGACGGCTTCGTAGCCGGGGTATTCCGCCGCCAGGAGGCGATGGATCCTGGTCCCGAGCAGGCGGCGCACTTCGGGCGAGGCGGCGGTGACGGCGAGGACCGAGTCGGTGGTGATCCCGTAGATGCGCTTCATCGTCCCCAGCGAGATCACGATCTGGTTGCCGCTCGCCTCGAAGGTGTCGATGGTCGCCACCACCGGCACCCGCCGGGCTCCGGACGCTCCTTTGAGCGGGATCGTGTCGCCGACTTCGATCCCGGTGTCGTCGGCATAGCCCTTGCCGACCACCGCGCCCCCCTTGGCAAGGCCGGCCATCGCCATCGCCGTGCTCGCGCCTTCGTATTCGCTCTTGTCGACCTTCGGCCAGGCCCTGGGGTCCACCGCCTCGAGCAGCCCCGGTTCTTCGTTGACCGGCAGGTGCAGCATGTAGACGGAGCGGATCGGCGTCACCGTCCCCGCCTCCGGCAGGGCCGCGACCTTTTCGCGCAGCGGCCGGGCAATGTTGGTCCCCGGCCCGCCGCCGTACTCGTTGTAGCCGACCGGCTGCACGGTGAGGTCGCGGGTGAAGCGCTTGTCGAGTTCGTCGGAGATCGAGCCGACGAAGCTCTGGCTCATGATCCCGTTGACGACGACGACCGAGAGGGTGACGACCAGCGCCGAGGCGGTCGCCGAGGAGCGCAGCGGGTTCGCCCGCACCGAGTCGGAGGCAAGGCGGCCCTCGGCCGGCATCAGCGCCCGGGCCGGAATCGAGAGCAGCCGGATCAGCGGCATCACCACGAACGGCGCCAGCAGGACCATGCCGACGAACATCACCACGGTGGAGCCGACGCCGACGACCGCCGACCAGGCGCCGCCGGACTGGTTGCTGAACCAGAAGAGACCGCCGATCGCGAGGCCGGGGAGGAAGAGGGCGGTGCCGGCGAGGGCGCGTTTCAACCCGGGCGGCCGCTCGATCGTGCGGCCGCCGGTCAGCGCCCGGATCGGCGGGATCCGGCCGGCGCGCAGGGCGGGGTAGAGAGCGCCGGCGAGCGTCGCCAGCAGCCCGACCGCGATCGCGACCACGGCGGCGCCGGTCGTCACCTTCAGGGCCGAGATCGGCAGGCCGAAGAAGCTCCGCATCGCCGAGGCCAGCAGTTCCGCAAGACCGAGCCCGAGCGCCAGCCCCAGCGCGGCGCCGATCACGGCCAGGATCAGCGCCTCGAAAACGACACCGCTGGCGAGCCGCCGCCGCGAGGCGCCGAGCGCGCGCATCGTCCCGATCTCCCGCATTCGCTGCAGCACGGTCATGTTGAACGAGTTGAGGATCAGGAAGGCGCCGACGAAGAGGGCGATCCCGGAGAAGAAGTAGAGGACAATGTCGAGCCCGGCCAGCGATTCGTTCGCCTGGTCGCCCTTGCCGGCCGGCGTTTCGGCTTCGACCCCTGGGCCGGTGACGGCGGCGATCCGCCGCTTCAGCTCTTCGGCCGAGACGCCGTCTTCGGCGACGACGTTGATCTCGTCGAAGGTCCCGAATTTGTTCGTCAGTTCGCGCTGGCCGGCGATCGGCATCGCCGCCGTCCCGTAGCCGCCGAGGTCGAGGTTCGTTTCCAGCTTGTAGATGCCGGTCACGGTGACGTCGGCGCGCCCGGTCGGCGTCGCCAGCCGCAGCCGGTCGCCCGGCCCGAAGCCCTGCTGCCTCGCCCAGCTTTCCTCCAGCTCGATCTCGCGCGGCCCGCGCGGCTCGCGACCTTCGACCACTTCCGAGCCGGCGGTGTCGTAGCCCTTCATGTTCACCCCGGCGACGAAGAGCATCGAGCTGCGGCCGCTTTCGGCCGCGCCCCCTTCGTTGACCGTGCGGAAGACGCCGAAGACGTCGCCTTCGGCGGCCTTCACCCCCTCGACCCGGCGGATCTTCGGCAGTTCGCTCTTCGGCACCGAGCCGATCGAGTTGCTGCCGGAGACGACGACGCTGGTGCGGCCGTAGATCGCGTCGAAGAGGCCTTCGAAGCTGGAGTGGATCGTGGTGACGAGGATGAGGACGCCGAAGGCCATCCCCACCCCGAGGACGATGCCACCGGTGGTGAGGACCGAGCGCAGCGGCCGCGCCCGCAGCGAGCGCAGCCCGACGCCGTGGAAGCTGTGCAGCCGCGCCCCGCGGGGCATCCTCCCGGCGCTCATGGCGCGACCGGGATGCGCTCGCCGCGCTCGACCTCGCGGAAGGCGTCGATCACCCGGTCGGTGTCGCCTCCCGGCACCTCGCCGGCGATCGCGCCGTCGCGGAGGAAGACGACCCGGTCGGCCTGGGCGGCGGCGCGCGGGTCGTGGGTCACCATCACCACCGTCTGGCCGCTGTCGACCACCTTGCGTAGCAGCGACATCACGATCGCGCCGCTGGCGGAGTCGAGGTTGCCGGTCGGCTCGTCGGCAAGGACGAGACGGGGATCGCGCAGCAGGGCGCGAGCGATCGCGACCCGCTGCTGCTCCCCGCCCGAAAGCTCGGTTGGCAGGTGCGCCGCCCGGTCGCCGAGGCCGACCAGCTCCAGCAGCTCGTCGATCCGCGCCGCATAGCGGCCCGGCCGCTCGCCGTTGACCAGCGCTGGCAGCAGCACGTTCTCGGCCGCGGTCAGCGTCGGCAGCAGGTTGAAGAACTGGAAGACGAAGCCGAAGACGTCCCCGCGCAGCTCGGTCAGTTCCTTGTCGCCGAGATCGTCGTAGCGCCGCCCGGAGATCTCGACAGTGCCTCCGTCCGGTCGGTCGAGCGCGCCGAGGATGTGCAGCAGCGTGCTCTTCCCGGACCCGGACGGTCCCATGATCGCCACCAGCTCTCCCTCGATGACCTCGAGGTCGACCCCCCGCAGCGCCCGCACGGCGGTCGCGCCGGCCCCGAAGGACCGTTCGAGCCCGCTTGCCTTCAGCAGCGGCGCGGTCGGGTCACGTCCGTTGGCTTCCTGGTGGCGCGGTCGCTCTCCCATGCATCCAAGCTATGGCGGCGCGCCAGCCCCACCATCCGGGGATCCCAACAAAGCTGGCGACGGGTTTCCCGATCAGACGAGCGTCAGCCGGAACATCAGGTGGGGGAGGCCGGCGTGGTCGACTTCGCCGTTCTGCTCGCAGCCGATCTTCTCGGCGACCCGGCGCGAGGCGGTGTTGGCGGGAAGGACCAGCGCCACCAGCTCCTTGGTTTGGAGCTGGCGAGCCCGCTCGACGGCCGCCGCTGCCATCTCCGTTGCGTAGCCTCTGCCGTGCAGGCGGGGCTCGACGCTCCAAGCCAGCTCGACCATCGCGGTCTCTTCGACCACGGTCCAGTGGAGGCCGCCGCGGCCGGCGAAGGCTCCGGTCCCGCGCTCGACCAGGACCCAGGGGCCGAAGCCGTGGTCGGCCCAGTGGGCCTGGTCGTCCTCGACCAGCTCCTCGATCGCGCCGGCGTTGAAGGGCGGCAGGGGGGAGGGGCGGAGCCAGCGCTCGACCTCGGGATGGGTGAAGTGGGCGTGGTAGAGGGCGCGGTCCTCGGGAGCGGGCCGGCGGAGGAGGAGGCGCTCGGTCTGCCGCTCCTCGCCGGCCATCTCAGCCCCGATCGCTACGGGGGAGGCGGGGATCGCCGTTGCCGTCCGGCGGCACCTCTTCGGCGGTCCCCTCGAAGTCGTAATCGCGGCTGGGGCAGGGGCCCGTGCCGCGCGGTGGGGTCCCAAAGGGACCCGGCCCGCCGGCGACGCCGATCACCGCGAAGCGGCCAAGCGCGAGCCGTTTCAGCAGCCGCCGGCTGATCGCCCGCGTCGGCGGCAGCAGGAAGAAGACCCCGAAAACGTCGGTGATGAAGCCCGGGGTCAGCAGCAGGGTGCCGCCGACAATGATCAGCGCCCCGTCCGCCACCTCTTTGCCGGGGAAGCGCCGCGCCGCCAGCGCCTCGTTGAACCGCCGCCAGGCGCCGCGGCCCTCGTGTTTCAGCAGCCAGGATCCGAGCAGGGCGTCGGCGAGCAGCAGGATCAGCGTCGGCACCACGCCGATCAGCTGCCCGACCTGGATGATCACGTAGAGCTCGGCGATCGGGACGACGATGAAGAGGAGAACGAGGAGCAGCGCCATTCGTGAAGCCTAGGGAGGTGCGAGTGTCGACTTACTCTCGCTATGCGAGAGGAGAGCGCTACGCGGCTTTGGCCGACTTGCCGGCGGCGGCCTCGAGCTCGGCCAGCGATTCGCTCAAGCCATTGCTGACGACCTCGATGTCCTCCATGCAGTCGTAGTCGGCGAGCAGGCCGAACCCGACCTTGCCGTTGTAGCTCATGATCGCCACCGCCAGGCAGTGGTTCTTCGGCAGGAAGGCGACGGGGTAGACCTCCTCCATTTCCTTGCCGAGCACGTAGAGCGGCATCTGCGGCCCCGGCACGTTGGTGACGATCAGGTTGAAGAGGCGGGTGGAGAAGTTGATCCGCGAGGCCTGGGCGAGCAGGGTTGGCGGGGCGAAGTCGTTGAACCGGGAGATCACTTCCGCGCCGAGCGCCTGTTTGGAGCGCTTGAGCCCCGCCATCGCGTCGCTGATCGTGCGCAGTCGCCGCACCGGGTCCTCGATGTAGACCGGCAGCGGCCCGCGCATCAGCGCAATCCGGTTGCCGAGGTTGCCGCGCTCGTCCTCGCTGCGGATCGAGACCGGGACCAGCGCTCGCAGCTCCAGCCCCTCGGTGCGGACGCCGCGCTCGTGCAGCCAGGTGCGCAGGGCGCCGGTGACGACGGCGAGGACGACGTCGTTGACGGTGCCGCCGAGCCCGTCCTTGATCCCTTTGAAGGTGGCGAGCTCCGAGCGCGCCCAGACGTAGCGGCGGTGCGAGCCGATCTCTTCGTTCAGCGGCACATCGGGCGCCGGGTCGGCGAAGGCACTGACGATCTCGCCCACCCCCTCCAGTCCCTCGACCACCTTGCGCGCCGTCGCCTCCGGATTGCGGACGACGTCGACCGCGCGCTCGGCCAGCTTCACCGGCGCCGCCACCGCGTCGGCGAGCCCGCGGGCGACCAGCTCGGTCGTCCCCGGCTCGGGCTGCGGCACCCAGTCGTCTTCCAGCTGCAGCGGCTTTGCCTCGCGCTCGAGGTCGAAGAGGACGGTGCCGATGTCGACGCCGCTGATCCCGTCGACCATCGCGTGGTGGGTCTTGGTCAGGATCGCGAAGCGGTCGCGCTCCAGGTTCTGGGCCAGCCACAGCTCCCAGAGCGGCTTCGAGCGGTCGAGCTGCTGGGAGAAGACCCGCCCGGCGAGCTGTTTCAGCTGCGCCTCACCGCCCGGTTCGGGCAGCGCGGTGTGGCGGATGTGGTAGGTGAGGTTGAAGTTGACGTCGTCGGCCCAGAGCGGCCGGCCCGCCTCCAGCGGCGGCACCACCAGCTTCTGGCGGAAGCGCGGGACCAGCGGCAGCCGACTGCGCACGTGCTCGACCAGGTCGGTGTATTTCGGCGGCGGCCCCTCGAAGATGAGGATCGCGCCGACGTGCATGTGGCTGCTCGAGCTCTCGTTGGTCAGGAACGAGGCGTCGACGGCGGTGAGACGGTCGAGGTGGCGTCCGGAGGTGGCCATCGGTCAAGGCTACTTAGGCCGCAATTTCGGGGCAACGCCCCCGGGTTATCCGCAATCCATCCACCGTGTCTGAGCTTTCCCCTCACCCGTGACGGTCAAACTCAGACACGCCTCTCGGTACCCTGAAGGCATGCCTGCCACCGCTAGCGCGCCCAAGCGGGTGCTTCTCGCCGCGCCCCGTGGCTACTGCGCCGGAGTCGACCGCGCCGTGCAGACGGTCGAGCGCGCGCTCGAGCTCTACGGCGCGCCGGTCTACGTGCGCAAGGAGATCGTCCACAACAAGCACGTGGTCGAAGAGCTGGCCAAGCGCGGGGCGATCTTCGTCGAGGAGGAGACCGAGGTCCCCGAGGGGGCGATGGTCGTCTTCTCCGCCCACGGCGTCGCCCCCAGCGTGCACGAGAACGCCGCCGCCCGCCAGCTGCGGACGATCGATGCGACCTGCCCGCTGGTGACCAAGGTCCACGTCTCCGCCCGCCGCTTCGCCGCCCAGGGCTACACGATCATCATGATCGGCCACGAGGGCCACGAGGAGGTCGAAGGGACGACCGGCGAGGCGCCCGACAGCATCGTCCTGATCGAAACCGCCGACGAAGTCGAGAGCCTCGAGGTCCCGGACCCCGGCAAAGTCGCCTTCATCACCCAGACCACGCTCTCGGTCGACGAGACCGCCGAGGTGATCGCCGCCCTGCGGGCCAAGTTCCCCGGCATCGTCGCCAGCAAGTCCGACGACATCTGTTACGCGACCACCAACCGCCAGATCGCCGTCAAGCAGCTGGCCCGCGAGTGCGACCTGGTCCTGGTGATCGGCTCGACCAACTCCTCCAACTCCAACCGCCTGGTCGAGGTCGCCCGCGAACACGGCGCCGGCAGCTACCTGATCGACAACCACTCGCAGGTGAAGGAGGAGTGGCTCGACGGGGTGGAGACGGTCGGGATCACCTCCGGCGCCTCCGCCCCCGAGGAGCTGGTCGAGCGGCTCGTCTCCTTCTTCCGCGAGCGCGGCGCCGAGGACGTCTCGGAGCTGCGGACCGTCCACGAGGACGTCCGCTTCATGCTCCCGAAGGAGATCCGCGACGAGGTCGCCGCCCGGGCCTGACGTTTGGTGAGTTACGGCGCCTATCGGGGCGCTAACTCAGCAATTGACTAGCCCCAGTCCGGCCTCGCGACGACGCCGCGGTCGAAGTCGCTGGCCGGCCGTTCCTTGTCGGCGACCTCGCCGCCGTTGGCCTGGGAGCCGTCGGCGGCGCTGGTGTTGCCCTCGCGAGTCGGCACCATCCCGTTCCTGACCGGGCCGCGAACCGTGACGATGTGCTCGGCGCCCCAGAGGGTGCCGATGTCGCCGGGCCTGGCCTGGGCGACGGGCACGGCGCCGAGGCCGTTGCTGCCGGCGAGCGCGTCGCTGAGGATGTTGCCGGCGTAGCCGAGGCGGATCCGGGTCGGGATCTTGGCGCCGCCGAGTTTGACGACGATCCAACAGGCACAGCAGCCGCACCAGAAGACCGGTTCGGAGTAGCCGGTGAACTTGATCATCTCCTCGACCTTGCCGCCCCAGTTGGAGCCGGAGGGTTCCTCGTGGACTCCGACCAGGCTCTTCGACTTCTCGATCGCCTTCTCGCCGGCGGTCTTGGAGAAGCGTTTGCGCAGCTGCTGGCGGTAGTCCTCGCGTTTCTTCCCCGCCGCCTCCTCCTCTTTGGTCCGCTCGCGGCCGCCGCGAAGCAGCTTCTGCACGCCTTCGGAGACGGTGCTGCGCTCGAGCTTGTCCTGGCCGTCGCCGATCACCCCGAGGCTTAGCGCCACGCGCTCGGCGGCGGCCATCGTGTGCGGGCCGAATTCTTCGTCGACGCCGACCTCGCAGTCGATCTTCAGGTGCTCGAACTGCTTGTTGATGTTGCTCTGCAGGGCGCCGACGTCGGCGCCGTGGGCGATCGGGGAAGCGAGATGGAAGGGGCGGTGGACCGCTTTATCTTTGTCAGCAGGGGTCTGGTGTTTGTCCGGCATGGCGCGTTCCTCTCGTAGGGGTGCCGCGAGCGGCGTTGAGAGTCACCTAGTCGCGCCCTAAACGCAGGCGCAACCGAAAAGGCCGGAAATTAGATAAGGAACCCTTATGTAATAAAGAAACGAGTGTGTACGCCTATGGGACGCCTGGGGCGAAACTGAGCGACCAGATTTTGGTTCCCGGGCCCGGTCGCAGGACCAGGCTGTGGGCCTCGTGGCGGGGATGCTCCGCGAGGGTGCGGAGGCCGGGGGTGGGGTCGGCGGGGATCGTCGACCACTCGCCGTCGATCTCGACGGCGATCTCTCCCTCGCCCTCGACCGTGGCGAAGGTGCCGCCGGCCTGGTAGTCGAGGGCCAGGTCTTCGCCGTCCTCGCCGGCGACCCAGGGCCGCTGCCAGGAGCCGCCGGGGAACTGCTCGGGGGTGGGGGGGATGACGCGGGCGCCCGGGCCGTCCGTGGCGCGCAGCGGCGCCATCGGCTCGGGCAGCTCCTGCAGCGCGTCGATCTCCCGCAGCTCGGCCTGGATCGCTTCCTCGGTCGCGCGGTATTCGCCCTCGCCGAAGTGGGCCCAGGCGAGCGAGCCGCCGAGGCTCCAGAGGAAGAGGCTGGGCCAGCCCTCGCAGCCGTAAGCGGCCCATAGGTCGTGGTCCGCGTCGATCGCGACCGGGAATTCGACTCCCAGTCCCCGCAGCGCGGAGGCGGCGTTCGCCGGCTCGGCGGCGAAGGGGAAGCGGGGCGCCTGCACGCCGATCACGCTGAGGCCGGCCTCGCGGTAGCGGCGGTGCCACTCGGCCAGGTAGGGCAGCGTGCGGACGCTGTTCAGCTGCGCGTATTCGACGAAGTGGACGAGGGCGGGGCCGCCGGCCGTCAGCGCTGGCATCGACTCCGGCTCGGCACCGATCCAGGCGAGGCCTGGCGGCAGGTCGGGGGCGGCGATGTTGTCTCGTCCGGGTCGCATTTAGGGAGGGTTGAGGCGGGACAGTATCCTGGCCGCGTGTCCGGGCTCGCCACATTCCTGCTGCCGGCGCTGCCGCTGCTGGGTCTGCTGCTGGCGCTGCTGCTCGGCCGCTATCCCGGCTGCGAGGCGATCGTTCGCCTTTCCGAGTGGATCGCCGCCGCCCGCCGCCGCACCCGCGACGCCGATCGCCGCCCGGCACTGCCGAAGCCGTCCCGCGCCTTCGCGCCCGCTGGCGGCCTTCTGATCGCCCTCGGCCTCGCCCAGCGCCCGCCACCGTTCGCCGCCTAGACCGGCGAACGGAACCGCGCGGCCTCGCCGCGCCTGGCAAAAGGAGCGAACGTGAACGCGAGAACTGCAGCGATCGGCGCTGTCCTGGTTGTGGTGGCCGTCGTCCTGTTGATCGTCCTCAGCAGCGGCGGCAGCGATTCGAGCACCAGTAGCGATGCCGGCAGGGTGCCGACGATCGTCGTTGACAAGGAAGGTCACCCCGTCGGGGGGGTCCAGGAACTGGTCTACAACAAGGGCGACCAGATCCACTTCAAGGTCAAGGTCCCCTTCGAAGAAGAGATCCACCTCCACGGCTACGACGTCGCCAAGGAGGTCCCGAAGGGCGGCGGCACCGTCACCTATGACCTGCCGGCCGATCTCGAAGGCGAGTTCGAGGCCGAGCTCGAGGGTCGGGCGGAACAGATCATCGCCCTCAAGGTCGAACCTTGAGCTTCCTCCCCTTCGCCCACGCGCTTGCATCCAGGCAGGATCTCCCGATCCCCGCCTGGCTGTTCGCGTGGGCGGCCTCGATCGTCCTCATCGCCTCCTTCTTCGCCCTCTCGGCGGCCTGGCGGGAGCCGAAGCTGGAGGACGAGCGGCGGCGGCCGCTCGGGGAGCGGCTCTCGGCCGTGCTGCTCGGCCTGCCAATGCAGATCGCCTGCGGCGCGATTGGCGTCTTCCTCCTCGGCTTCGCCGTCTACGCCGGCCTCGAAGGGACCGAAGCGCCGGACCGCAACTTCGCCCTCACCTTCCTCTTCGTCACCTGCTGGCTTGGCTTCCCCTTCTTCTCGGCGATCTTCGGCGACCTCTTCCGCCCCTTCAACCCCTGGCGCGCGGTCGGCCGCGCCGCCGGCACCGGCTTCACCGCTCTCGCCCGCCAGCGGCCCACCCACCTCGCCTATCCCGAGAAGCTCGGCCGCTGGCCGGCGGCGATCGGCCTGCTCGGCGTCGTCTGGCTCGAGGTCATCTACGGCGCCGGCGGGATCGGGATCGAACCCCATGCGACCGCGGTCGCCGCCTTGGTCTACAGCGCCTACACGCTGGCGATGATGGCCGTCTTCGGGGTCGAGGAGTGGTGCGAACGCGGCGAGACCTTCTCGGTCTACTTCGGGATGTTCGGCCGCCTCGGCATCTTCGGCGCCAGCGAAGGCCGGCTGCACCGACGCCGGCCGCTCTCGGCGACGACCAGCTGGGCGACGATCCCCGGCTCGGCCGCCGTGGTCATCGCCTCGATCGCCTCGACCAGCTTCGACGGCGGTCAGGAGGGGGCGTTCAAGGACTTCCTGGAATCAGTGGTCGAATGGTTCGCCAACGCCGGCCTCGGCCCGACCGGCTCGCTGCGCTGGGGCGAGTCGCTGGTGATGCTGCTCTGCTTCGCAGGGGTCGGCCTCGTCTACCTGCTCGGCGTTCGCGGTATGCGCACCGTGCCCGGGGCCCCCTCGTTCGCCAAGCTCCGGGTCGGCTTCGCCCACACCCTGATCCCGATCGCCCTCGCCTACCTCGTCGCCCACTACTTCAGCTTCTTCGTCTTTCAGGAGCAGGCCCAGTTCGGCTTCCTCCTCTCCGACCCACTCGGCACCGGCACCACCGACCTCTTCGGCACCGCCGGCCTCGAAGTCGACTACTCGATCCTCAGCGCCAACACCATCTGGTACGTCCAGGTCGCGGCCCTGGTGATCGGCCACGTCGTCGGCCTGATGCTCGCCCACGACCGCGCCCTCGTCTACTGGCCCGACTACCGCAAGGCCACCGCCTCGCAGTACTGGATGCTGGCCGTGATGGTCGCCTTCACCTGCTTCGGCCTCTACCTGCTCTCGGTCTCGAACGCCTAGAGAATCTCGGCGAGGCGCCTCTCGAGCGCCTCGGAGACGCTGTCCCGCACCGGGCCCTCGGCCAGCCGTTCGACCAAGGACTCGAGGAAGCCTTCGATGATCAGCGCCTTCGCGGTCTCGTCGTCGAGGCCGCGGGAGGTGAGGTAGAAGAGCTGCTCCTTGTCAACCTGGGCGACGGCGGCGGCGTGGGTGCAGCGGACGTCGTCGGCGAGGATCTCGAGGCCCGGGATCGCGTCGGCGTGGGCCTCGGGCGAGAGCAGCAGGTTGCGGCTCTCCTGAAATGCGTCGGTCTGCTGGGCGCCGGGGTCGACCTTGATCATTCCGCGCCAGACGGCGGTCGAGCCGGCGGCGAGGACGCCTCGGAAGGCGAGGTCGGAGTTGGTGTTCGGCGCCGCGTGCTCCTGCAGCGTGTCGAAGTCGAGGTGCTGGCCGGCGCCGCCGGCGTAGCCCCCGGTGACCCGCGCCTCGGAGCCCGGGCCGGCGAGCTTGGTCTCCATCCGCACCTTGCCGTTGGCCGAGCCGAAGCCGAGCGCGGCCCAGTCGAGGCGGCCGTCCCGCTGCACTTCGGCGCGCTGGGTGGCGAAGATCCAGCTCTGCTCGGAGATGTCCTGGGTGTTGACGTAGCGCAGGGTCGCGGCCTGGCCGACCGCCAGCTCGACGACGCTGTTGAGGACCGCATCGACCTCGTCGCCGGGCGAGGACCAGTGCTCCCAGACCTCCGCCTCGGCGCCGTCCTCGACGACGATCAAGGTGCGCCAGTTGACGGCGCTGCCGTCGGTATTGACGGGAACCTCGATCTGGATCGGCTCGCTCAGCGTCACGCCGGCCGGCACGTGGACGAGCACCCCGTTGCGGGGGGCCGCCTCGTTGCGGGCGACGAAGGGGTCGTCGCCGGGGACGAGCGTTCCCAGCCTGTCGGCCAGGTCCGGGTGCGAATCCGCCGCCTCGGCGAGGTCGACCACAGTCGCCCCGCCGCCGCCGGCGATGACCGGCACCGCCTCGGTCGCCTCGTAGAGGTCGAGGTCGAGCGCGGAGATGTCGGTGAATTCCCAGCCCTTCGTCTTCTGATCGGGCAGCGGCGGGAGAGCCAAGGCCTGCTCAGCCAATGGAGCCCTCCATCTGCAGCTCTATGAGGCGATTCAACTCGACCGCGTACTCCATCGGCAGCTCCTTGGTCACCGGCTCGATGAAGCCGTTGACGATCATCTTCGAAGCCTCCTCCTCGTCGAGCCCGCGGCTCTGCAGGTAGAAGAGCTGCTCGTCGCCGAT
>CAMLHB010000019.1 GCA_946479725.1 uncultured Actinomycetes bacterium
GGCCGGTCGGCGTTGGTCCTTTGGCGCCCTGGGGGATACAAAGGACGCACGCCGGTGCCGTTTGGCGGGAAGGGCTGCCGGTGGCGCTCGTCGTCCTCGTCGTGCTGGCGATCCCGTTCGCGGTCAGCGGCCGCTGGGGACTCCTCGGCGTCGGCTTCAACAACGACCTGGGGTTGCATCTCGCCTGGGCCGAGTGGCTGCGCAGCGGCTTCGGCCCCCAACCGGACCCGGGATACCCATTGGGACCGCACGGTCTCGCGGTGGCGACCGCGGTCGTCCCGGGGATCGGCCTCGGCCAGGCGTTCCTCGGCGAGATCGTCGCGATCGGGGTGATGACCGGGCTCACTGCCCTAGGAGCCCTACGCACCCTCACCCCCACCCGCCGCACCATCGCCGCGGCCCTCGTAGCCCTCCCTTACCTAGCCGCCTCCTACTACGCCCAGGCAGCCTTCAAGGAGCTAGCCGAGGCGTTGCTCGTCCTCGCCTTCGCCATCTGGCTCACAAACGTGAAGAAAGTGCGGAGCGATTTGTCCCCGGATACCGGGGACAAAGGCCTATGGTCGGACTGGAGCGGCCTGGTGCTCTTCGCGCTGCCGCCGCTGGCCCTCGCCGGCGGCATCTTCTTCTCCTACTCGTTCGCCGGTATCGCCTGGCCGGTGGCGATCCTCGCCCTCTGGAGCCTGACCCTGCCGGAGGTGCGCCGGGCGCTGCGGCCGCACTCGCTGCTGCGCTTCCTGCTGCGGCCGACGACCGTGCTGGCGATCGCCGTCCTCGCCGGCCTCGCGGTCCTGGTCACCGTCGTCGGGCCCTTCGGCTTCGCCAGCTCCTTCAACAAAGTCGCCGGCAGCAACACCTACGGCCCCGTCTCCCCGTTGGAGGCCCTCGGCATCTGGCCCGCCTCCAACTACCGCCTCGACGCCGCCGGCGGCGCCCGCCTCCCGGGCCTAGCCGGCGCGATCGCGATCCTCGCCCTCCTCGCCGGCGTCGCCTGGTGGGTCCGCCGCCGCGAGCTCACGATCCCCATAGCCCTCGGCGCCGCCTGGCTCCTCTACCTCCTCTCCCTCCCCTCCGCCGGCGACTACTCCCAAGCCAAGGCCCTAATGATCATCTCCCCCCTCGCGATGCTCGTCATCGTCCGCCCCCTCTCAGAAGAATTCCCGCGTCCGGCGAGGCGAGGGAGGGGGTCCGCCGGGCCCTGCCCCCCGGTGCCCCCCCGACCCCCCACCGCGCCACCCCCCCAGCGCCAGGCGGGGCCCGGTATTGGAGTAACCGTCATAGCCGGTGCCGTCTACTCCAGCTTCCTCGCCCTGCGGGACGCCCCCGTTGGCCCCGCAGGCCACGGCTCCGAGCTGCAGGCCTTCCTGCCGATCCTGCACGGCCAACCGGTCCTCTTCGCGGGCCAGGACCGCTACGCCGCCTACGAGCTGCTCGGCGTCGACACCCACGTGCCGCTGGTCGAGTTCCCCGACGACACCGTCTCTCCCAACCCGGAGAAGCCGTTCGACACCGGTGACGCCTACAGCCCGATCGACTTCGACTCCTTCTCCCGCGGCACGCTCGACCGCTTCCCCTACGTGATCACCAGCCGCGCCGCCTGGGACAGCCAGGCGCCGCCGAACTTCAAGCGCGTCGCCGCCACCCCCTCCTTCGTGCTCTGGAAGCGGACCGGGCCGACCCCGGAGGACCGCCACGTCCTGCTTGAGGGAACCCAGGCCGGCGCCCTCGCCGGCTGCGCCGCGCCCGAGGTGCGGATCCTGCTCTCGAATCAGGGCCGGGCGGGCCTCTTCCCCGGTGCGGTGATCGGCCCGAAAGACGCCTGGGACGAAGGCAGCATCCTCGGCACCGGCGCCGAAACCTCGCAGACGCTGCGGCTGCCCGCCGGGAGCTGGAACCTCTCGCTGCAGTACTTCTCCCCCTTCGGCCTCACCCTCTCCGCCCCCGGCTTCAGCGAAGTGCTGAAGGCGGCCCTGGACGGCCAGCGCCCGAACACGATCAGCCTCGGCAACAACGGCCAGTTCTGGCCCGCCGGCCGCTACGAGAGCGGCGGCGGCGAGGTCCGCTTCAGCGTCGGCACCGAGGACGCCTCGACCATCCAGAGCCTGACCGGCTACACCGGCAAGGCCTACCTCGGCGAACTGGTCGCGGTCCCGGCCGAACCGCACCGCACGGTGCCGCTATCGCAGGCCTGCAACCACTGGATCGACTGGTACGAAGCCGAAGAAGCGCCCTAGGCGGCCTTGGAGGCCATGCGGTCCGGAGAAACTCGGACCACGTCCCAGGCCAACCCGACTTTCTCCAGCCCGTCGATGACCAGCGCGGAGACGTCGACCTGGTACCAGCGGAGGCCGTGGGTGGCCGAGGTCGGGAAGGCGTGGTGGCTGTTGTGGAAGGCCTCGCCGAGAGTCGGGATCGCGATCAGCGCCAGGTTGCGCGAGTGGTCGGTGGTGTCGAATTCGCGTTTGCCGAAGGTGTGGCAGAGCGAGTTGATGCTGTAGGTGAAGTGGTGGAGGACGAAAACCCGGACGAGGCCGCCCCAGAGGAGGCCGGTGAGGCCGGCGGCGGCGGAGCCACCAATTGCCCAGCCTAGGAAGAAGGGCAGCAGCAGGCCGAGGATCGCCCAGTAGATGAAGGTGCGGTCGACCCAGTTGATCACCGGGTCCTTGATCAGGTCCGGCGCGAAGCGTTCCTTGTTGCCGCGCTGGGTGTGGATGAAGATCCAGCCGACGTGGGCGTGGAAGAGGCCCTTCATCGCCCCCTTCCAGCCGCCGCCGTGGTCGACGTGGGGGCTGTGGGGGTCGCCGTGTTCGTCGGAGAAAGTGTGGTGCTTGCGGTGGTCGGCGACCCAGGAGATCACCGGCCCCTCGATCGCCGCCGAGCCGAGGATCCCGAAGAGACCGCGCAGCCACGGGTACGTCTTGAAGGAGCGGTGGGTGAGGAGGCGGTGGAAACCGACGGTGATCCCGAGCCCGGTGAGGAAGTACATGCCGAGGAAGAGGAAGACGTCGCTCCAGTTCAGGGCGCTCCCCCAGACCTGCCAGCCGGCGATGCCGACGGCGATGAAGGGAACGATCGTGACCAGGCCGGTGATGATCCGGTCCCGGGTCTCGTTCTCGACGGGCTGGATGTCTGAGGGCAGCGGTCCGACGGTCGTCATGGCGGCCGATGATAGGGGGCGCGGTCCTGGCCTCGCGGCCAATCGCTTCTGGGTAGGCTCCCCGCGATGCCGTTCGCCAACACCGCGTCGCTGCGGCGGGAGATCGCGACCCGACTCCCCGAGCGCCCCTTCACGATCGAGTTCTGGGACGGCTCCAGCGTTCCCTCGACCTCGGAAAACGGCGGCCCGACCTTCAGCGTCCGCTCGCCGCGGGCGATCGCCCACGCCCTGCGGGCGCCCGGGCAACTCGGCCTCGGCCGCGCCTACGTCAGCGGCGAGCTCGAGGTCGACGACATCGACAAGGTGATCCGGGTCCTCGACGACTGGGAGCCGCCCTCGCTCGACGGCGCCGACCAGCGGGCGCTGATGCTGGCCGCGGTGCGGGCGATGGGGATCGTCAAGCCGCCGCCGCGCCCGGCCTCGGAGCTGCGCCCGAGCGGCAAGCGCCACAGCAAGGAGCGCGACGCCCGCGCCGTCCGCCACCACTACGACGTCTCCAACGAGTTCTTCGAGCTCTTCCTCGGGCCGACGATGGTCTACAGCTGCGCGATCTGGCGCGGCGGCGAGATGAAGACCCTGGAGGAGGCGCAGGAGGAGAAGCTCGACACCGTTGCCCGCAAGCTGCAGATCAAGGAGGGCGAGCGCATCCTCGACGTCGGCTGCGGCTGGGGCGGCTTCCCGCTCCATGCGGCGACCAAGTACGGAGCCAACGTGGTCGGCATCACCCTCTCCCCCCCGCAGGCCGAAAAAGCGCGGCAGCGGGCCGAGGAGGCCGGGGTCGCCGACCGCGTCGACATCCGGGTCATGGACTACCGCGACCTGCCCTCGCTGGGCGAGAAGTTCGACGCGATCGCCTCGATCGGCATGGTCGAGCACGTCGGCTCGGCCAACATCGACCTCTACGCCGAGACCCTGGCGAGCCTGCTCGACTCCGGCGGCCGCCTGCTCAACCACGGGATCACCCGCCTCCGCCACACCGACCCCGAGGCCGGCGACTTCTCCGAGCGCTACGTCTTCCCCGACGCCGCCCCCCTTCACCTCTCGCGCAACCTGCTGGCGCTGGAACGGGCCGGCTTCATCGTCCACCACGTCGAGGACTTCGGCCCCGACTACGCGGAGACGCTGAAGCACTGGGCACAGAACCTCGACGCCAACCGCGCCGAGGGCGAGCGCCTCGCCGGTGCCGAACGGATGCGCGTCTGGCGCCTCTACCTGCGGATGGCGAGGAACGGCTTCGAAAACGGCTTCCTCAACATCTACCAAGCCCGCTGCAGCAAGCCTTAGACCGGGAAACCCTCCGTCACGCTCTCGAGCGCCCAGTCGGCGCCGGCGTCGGTGAGTTCATCGACGGCGTAGGAGCCGGTGGCGACGCCGACGACCTTGATGCCGGCGCCGTGGCCGGCGCGGACGTCGCGGGGGGTGTCGCCGACGGCGATCGTCTCGGCGTGATCAAGCGGGTGGCCGGAGACCTGCTCCCCGCGCTCCAGCGCCTTCTTGGTCAGCTCGGTGCGGTCGCGTGAGTCGGACCCGTAGCCGCCGAAGGCGAAGTAGCGGTTGAGGTCGCCGCGGGAGAGCTTGATGTGGGCGGCGGCCTCGATGTTGCCGGTGACGACGCCGAGCAGAATGCCATCTTCGACCAGGCGCGGGAGCAGCTCCTCGATCCCCTCGATCACGAAGTAACCCTCCGATTCGGCCACGGCGTCGGCAAGGTGGCCGAGGTAGCAGCCGATCGCCTCCGCCCGCTCCTCCGGCGATCCCTCCCGGTGCATCACCTCGCGGAAGACGATCTGGGCGATTTCGGGATCGGTCATCCCGGCGTGGGTGTGTTCGGCGATGTTCGCTTCCACCTCGTAAAGCTCCAGAAACGCCCGCTGCCAGGCGACGGCGCCGGCGCCCCCGGTGTGGAGCAGCGTCCCGTCGATGTCGAAGAGAACGGCCTTGATCACGGCGCGCAGCGTATCGGCGCCGGGAGTCAGCTCTTGCGGTTCGCCATCCGCTCGAGCTGCTTGCCGAGAGCCCGCTCGGTCTCCTCGTTCAGCGTCATCCGATGGAGCGCGGCGAGCGCCTGCAGCGAGAGCGGCCGCATCCGGTCCAGCGCCGCGCGCACCTCGGGCCAGCGCTCGTCGGGATAGCCCTCCTGTTCGAAGGGCTTCCAGATGTCCTCGAGGAAGAGGCGGACGAACTCGTGCGAGATCGACTTGCAGCGGCTGCGCACCTTCTCGAGCACGGTCAGCGCGTGCTCGATGGAGACGCCGGTGGCGATCAGCTCCTCGGCTGCCTCCAGCAGCGAGGGATAGGGCGCCTCGTAGCGGTCTTCCTCGACCGCGACCAGCGCCCCGACGGCGGCGGCGCGCTTCAGCGCCTCGTCGATGCCGTCGCCGAACCGCTCGGCGAGCTCCTCGCGGGTGAAGGTGCTCGGCTGCTCGCCTTCGAAGCCGTCGAGCGTACGGCGGAAGGAGAGGAACTGCTCGGCGGCGCCAAGGTTCTGGTTGAGCAGGCGCTCGATCCCCTTGAGGTTGAAACCGTCGGCCTGCAGCTCCTGGATCATCCGCAGCCGCGCCAGGTGCTCGGGGCCGTAGTAGCCGACCCGGTCGCGGACCTCGGGCGGCTGCAGCAGGCCCCGGGCGCGATGGGAGCGGATGTTGCGGACCGTCATCCCGGTCTCGGCGGCCAGCTCTTCGATCGTCAGGTCGTTCTCGGGCTCGGACACGGCGGCAAAGCTACCACTGTGTGATGTTTCGCCGGTTGACGTGACGGCATTTGATGTTACCTTGCTTAGGGCATGCCGCCACAACTCCTGCCCCGCCGCAGCCTTCGCTTCCTCGAGGCGGTCGCGACCCCGCACGGCGTCGACTCCTACCTCGAACAGCTCGATCCGCTGCTGGTCGCCGGCGAGTGCCGGGCCGAGGTGGTCGGGGTCGAGCGCGGGACCGAAGAGAGCGTGACGTTGACGCTGCGGCCGAACCGGGCATGGCAGGGCTTCCGCGCCGGCCAGTTCGTCAACGTCGCGGTCGAGATCGACGGCGTACGGCACCAGCGCTGCTACTCGCCCGCCTGCGTCGAGGGCCGCCGACGGGACGATTTCGGTCCTATACGGACCGTTTTCGGCCCGTCGGCGCGTAAGACGCTGGAGATCACGGTCAAGCGCCACCCCGAGGGGCTCGTCTCCAACTATCTGGTCGACCGCGCAGAGCCGGGGATGGTCGTCGGGCTCTCCGCCGGCGAAGGCGACTTCCAACTGCCGGAGCAGCGCCCCGAGTCGGTCCTGCTGATCGGCGGGGGCAGCGGCATCACGCCGCTGATGGCGATTCTCCGCACCCTCTTCGCCGAGAACTACGAGCGCCCGGTCGCCCTCCTCTACTACGCCCCCGACGCCGAGCGCTGCATCTACCGCGAGGAGCTGGAGCGCCTTGCCGCCGCCAAGCCGAACTTCCAACTGCTGCGCTCCTACACCCGCGCCCCCGGCACGGGCGAGCACGACGGGCACTTCAGCCCGACCCACCTTCCCGAGGCGGACCCCTGCTTCGCCGAGGCCGAGACCTTCGCCTGCGGCCCACCGGCTCTGCTCGACGCCGTCCGCGGCACTTGGGCCAATGGCCTCGAGCACCGGCTCCACGTCGAGAGCTTCGTCCCGCCCACCTTCGTCCCCGTCGGCGATTCCGGCGAGGGACAGGTCCGCTTCGCCGACTCCGAGGTAGAGGTCGCCAACAGCGGCGCCTCCCTGCTCGAGCAGGCGGAAGCCGCCGGTCTCAGCCCCGCCTACGGCTGCCGGATGGGCATCTGCCACACCTGCACCTGCCGCAAGCGGGCCGGCACCCACAAGAACCTCGTCACCGGAGAGGTCTCCTCTGCACCCGAAGAGGAGATCCAGCTTTGCGTCTCCGCCGCCCTCGGCGACCTCGTCGTCGAGCTCTGACCTTCACGAAAGGAACCAGATGACCACCGCAGCTCCAACCGCACCTCCACCCGCGCCCACCGCCGTCGCGGGCCTCACCACCAACCCCTACGGCCTCACCGCCGAGCAGTTCGAGCAGCTCGGCGAGGAGATGAATGTCATCCGCCAGCGCGTCCTCGCCGACCGGGGCCAGCGCGACGCCGACTACATCCGCGGAATCGTCCGCGCCCAGCGCGGGCTCGAGGTCGCCGGCCGCGGCCTGCTCTGGGCCGGCGTCGTCCCGCCCTTCTGGCTCGCCGGGACCGCTGCCCTCTCGCTCTCCAAGATCCTCGACAACATGGAGATCGGCCACAACGTGATGCACGGCCAGTACGAGTGGATGAACGACCCGAAGCTCTCGGGCAAGCAATTCGAGTGGGACACCGTCTGCCCCGCCGACCAGTGGCGCCACTCCCACAACTACATGCACCACACCCACACCAACATCGTCGGCAAGGACCGCGACATCGGCTACGGGGTCCTGCGCATGTCCGAGGAGCAGGAGTGGAAGCCCTACTACCTCGGCAACCCGCTCTGGGCGGCGCTGCTGGCGACCTTCTTCGAGTACGGGGTGGCGCTGCACGACCTCGAAGTCGAGCGGATCGCCGAAGGCGAGATCAGCCTGACGGACAAGCGCGAGCTGCTGAAGGGGATCGGGACCAAGGTCCGCGCCCAGGCGCTGAAGGACTACGTCTTCTTCCCCGCCCTCTCCGGCCCGCTCTTCGCCTTCCCGCTTGCCGGCAACGCGACCGCCAACATCATCCGCAACCTCTGGTCGTTCACGATCATCTTCTGCGGCCACTTCCCGCAAGGGACGCACGAGTTCGACGAGGCGGAGACCGAGAACGAGACCCGCGGCCAGTGGTACCACCGCCAGCTGCTCGGTTCGGCCAACCTCAGCGGCAGCCCGCTCTTCCACATCCTCGCCGGCAACCTCAGCTTCCAGATCGAGCATCACCTCTTCCCCGACCTGCCGGCCAACCGCTACGCCGAGATATCGGTCCAGGTGCGAGAGATCTGCGAACGCTACGGCCTCCCCTACAACGTCGGCCCGCTGCACCGGCAGTTCGGCAGCGTCGTCAAGAAGATCGGCCGCCTGGCCCTGCCGGACTCGGCGGGGACGTTCGCCCGCGGGATCGGCGGCGCCGTCGGCGGCACGCTCGGCAGGGCGGGCAGGCTGCTGCGGCCGCGCGGGATAAACCACCTCGGGCGCGCGGTTTTTTCCCGATGGCGCGGCTAGTACCTCGACATAACTTGGTGACACATCAGGTCATCAACTAACGGGAGGCAAGAAATGGCAACCGCAACCGAGCCGCAGCCAACCGGTGCCGGCACGATCGAGAAGGGCGCCGAGCTCTCCGAGCAGGTGCTGCAGCAGGTGAAGGAGAGCCAGCGCAGCGCGATCGAGGCCGTCCGCGGCTTCATGGAGTCGGTCGACGAGGCGCTGCCGGACCACGAAGGCGGCCCATCGAAACGCCAGGAGATCATCGACTCGGCCCTGCAGATGTCGCAGAAGCTGGTCAAGACCGAGTACGACTTCCTCACCAGCGTCGTCCACAGCGCCGGCGAGGCCGTGTCCGGAGGGCGGAAATAGCGATGGGCCTGTGGGAGGTCAAGTCGGAGGTGCTGCACGGCCGCTCGGTCAGCTATGCCGAGGCCGGCGAAGGTCCCGTCCTACTGCTGATCCACGGCATGGCCGGGACCTTCGAGAACTGGCAGGAGGTGGCGGAACCGCTGGCGCGCAACCACACGGTGATCGCCCCGGACCTGCCGGGCCACGGCGCCTCGGGCCCCGGCGGCGGCGACTACTCGATCGGCGCCTTCGCCGCCGGCCTCCGCGACCTCCTCTTCGCACTCGACCACAAACGAGCCACGGTGGTCGGCCACTCTCTGGGGGGCGGTATTGCGATGCAGTTCGCCTACCAGTTCCCGGAGATGGTCGAACGCCTGGTCCTCGTCTCCAGCGGCGGCCTCGGGCCCGAGGTGAGCCCGCTACTGCGCGCCGCGTCTCTGCCCGGCGCCGACCTCTTCATCAACGCGACCGCGACGATCGGGCAGAAGGTCGTGCCGCCGCTGGCGCGCGGCCTGGCGGCGTTGGGGCTGCGCCCGAGCGCCGACCTGGCCGAGGTGCTCCGCGGCTACGGCAGCCTCACCGACCCGGTGCGGCGCAGCGCTTTCCTCTGCACGGTCCGCGCCGTGATCGGCGCCGGTGGGCAGCGCGTCGACGCCAGCGACCGGCTTTACCTCGCCGAGGCGATGCCGGTGCTGATCGTCTGGGGCGCCGACGACCCGATCATCCCGGTCCACCACGGCGAAGAAGCGCACGAGCGCATCCCCGGCAGCCGCCTGGAGATCTTCGACGGTGTCGGCCATATGCCGCAGATCGAGACGCCGCACCGCTTCGCCGAGACGGTGTCGAGCTTCCTCGAAGAGACCGAGCCGGCGCAGTTCAGCCTCGAGGAGTGGCTGGAGATCTTCAAGCAGGCCCGCGACGCGGCGGCGTAGCGCCAAGACGCTGCGGCGGCCCCAGTACCGGCTGGCAGCTCAATGCTCACTCTCCAGCAGGTCCCGCTGGCTGAGCGTGTAGAGAAGCCCGAGCGAGGGCAGGACGAGGACCGCGGCGGCGGCGAAGACGATGAAGATGATCGTCATCGTCGGGTCGGGGGCGGCGGCCTGGTCGATGCGAAGGCTGGTCGGCAGCAGGTAAGGGAACTGGGCGACGCCCCAGCCCCAGATCACCGCGACGACGGCGCCGGCGGCGAGCGGACGCAGGGGCCGGCGGCCGCCGCGGCGCAGGACGGCGAGCAGGGCGATGCCGCAGAGCAGCGAGAGGACGACCAGGGGCAGGCCCTCGGCGGTGAGGCGGTCGAAGACGTAGCGGGCTTCGGAGTGCAGGGCGAAGAGACCGGCGACCGCGAAAGCCCCGGCGACGACGGCCGCGCCCAGCGCCCGCCGTTCGAACCAGCCCTCCATCTCCGCGTCGTCGGCGCGGCGGGCGTCGCCGACGAGGAAGACCGCAGCGAGGTAGGCGCCGGTGGCGACGAACATCGCCCCGATCAGCAGCGGCAGCGGCGCCAGCCAGCTGGAGAAGGCGTCGCCGTTGCCGGCGGCGGGGACGTTGCCGGCGGCGATCGCCCCGACCACGGTGCCCATGAAGAAGGGGGTGAGGACGGAGGAGATCGCAAACGTCGCGCCCATCGCCCGCCGCTCGCGCAGCCTCACGATCGACTTGCGGAAGGCGAAGCCGGCGCCGCGGAGGACGATCCCCAGGGCCGCCAGGGCGATCGGCACGTAGAGGGTCGTGAAGATCGCGCTGAAAGCGATCGGGAAGGCGGTCCAGAGGACGACGAGGACGAAGATCAACCAGACGTGGTTGGCCTCCCAGACCGGCGTCAGCGAGCGCTGGATCACGTCGCGCGGCCGCTGCCCGCGCTCGTCCCAGCCGGCAACCAGGTCCCAGAAGCCGCCGCCGAAGTCGGCGCCGCCGAAGAGCGCGTAGAAGGTCGCCCCGACCCAGAGGATCGCCGCCGCGGCATCGGCCTTGCTCACGACCCACCCCCGCCGACGGGACGATTTCGGTCCGTATAGGACCGTTTTCGTCCCGTCGGCAATGGTGGTGCGTACGGAGTGTCTCCTTCGAGGTCGGCGCCGGCCTCGCGCCAGCGGCGGGACATCGAGCGCAGGACGAGGATCGCGCCGGTGCCGAGGCCGGCGTAGAGGAGCAGCACCAGGGCGAAGCTGAACCAGATCCCCTGCGCCTCGGTCACCGCTTCGGAGGTGCGCATGTAGCCCTGGACGATCCAGGGCTGGCGCCCGACCTCGGTGACGATCCAGCCGCACCACAGCGCCAGCACCGCCCCCGCCCCGGAGATCGCGACCGCGCGCAGGAACCAGGGCGTCCGCGGCAGCTCCCGCCGCCGCCACCAGACGAAGGCGAACCAGGCGCAGAGGCCGAGCAGCGCGCTGCCGATCCCGACCATCGTGTCGAAGGCGAGGTGGAGCATCGTGTGGGCCGGCGGCTCTTCGTCGTCGGGGATGCTGTTCAGGCCGGTGACTTCGGTGCCGGTGCTGAAGCCGACCAGGAAGGAGTCGAGGCCGGGGATCCCGATCGCCCCCTTGACCCCGTTCTCGGTGCAGACGCCGCCGAGGTACTCGGTCTGGTCGGGGCCGGTCTTTTCGATGCACTCCATCGCCGCGAACTTGGCCGGCTGGTGGTCGGCGACTTCGCGCGCGGCGGTGTCACCGACGAAGAGCTGGATCGGGGTTGCGATCGCGGCGATCGTCAGCGGGATCACCAGGCCCAGCCGGTGCAGCCTGTCGCGCCGTCCCTTCAGCATCCCGACCGCGTAGACCGAGGCGACGAGGAAGCCGACCACCATGTAGGCGGCGAGGATCATGTGCATGACCTCGTAGCCGGTCGCCGGGTTGAAGAGGACCTTCAGCGGCTCGACGTCGGTCACCCTGCCGGCGGCGTCGAGGGTGAAGCCCTGCGGCTGGTTCATCCAGGCGTTGGCGGCGACGACCGAGAAGGCGCCGCCGATCCCGGTCACGACCATCGGCACCCCCGACCAGAAATGCGCCCAGGGGCTGAGCCGTTTCCAGCCGTAGATGTAGATCGCGAGGAAGATCGCCTCGACGAAGAAGAAGATCCCCTCGATCGCGAAGGCGACGCCGAAGGCCGCTCCGAAGCGGTCCATGAACTCGGGCCAGAGCAGGCCGAACTCGAAGGAGAGGACGGTGCCGGTGACGGCACCGACGGCGAAGGTGACCGCCATCGCCTTCGACCAGCGCCGGGCCAGCTCCAGCGCCCGCTCGTCGCCCTTCTTCAGGCCGTAGTAGTTGGCGACCAGCATCGTCGCCGGCAGCGCCACCCCGATGCAGGAGAGGACGATGTGGAAGCCGAGGGTGAAGGCCATCTGCTCGCGGGCGGCAAGCAGGTTCGACTCCGACGCTGCGAGCGGCAGCAGGTCGAGCGGCGGCATGCGAGAAGGCTAGCGCCGCTGCGAGCGGTAGCGGCGGATCAGCGCGTTGGTCGAGCTGTCGTGCTTCAGCACCGGTTCGGCGTCCGACTCGAGCTCGGGGATGATCGCCTTGGCGAGGACCTTGCCCAACTCCACCCCCCACTGGTCGAAGGAGTCGATTCCCCAGATCGCCCCCTGGGTGAAGACACTGTGCTCGTAGAGGGCGACGAGGCTGCCGAGCGTCGCCGGCGTCAGCCGCTCGGCGAGGATCGTGTTCGAGGGCCGGTTCCCCTCCATCACCCGGTGCGGGACGATCGCCTCCGGCGTCCCCTCCGCCCGCACCTCCTCGGGCGTTTTGCCGAAGGCGAGCGCTTCGCCCTGGGCGAAGACGTTCGACATGAGGATGTCGTGATGGTTGCCGAGCGGGTTGAGCGAGCTGGCGAAGCCGATGAAGTCGCAGGGGATGACCCGCGTCCCCTGGTGGATCAGCTGGTAGAAGCTGTGCTGGCCGTTGGTCCCCGGCTCCCCCCAGTAGACCTGGCCGGTCTCGTAGTCGACGTGGCAGCCGTCCAGGGTGACGTGCTTGCCGTTCGACTCCATCGTCAGCTGCTGCAGGTAGGCCGGGAAGCGGTGCAGGTACTGGTCGTAGGGCAGCACCGCCTGGGTTTCGAGGCCGAAGAAGTCGGCGTACCAAACCGCGAGCAGGCCCATGATCACCGGCAGGTTGGCTGCGATCGGCGCTTCGCGGAAGTGCTCGTCCATCGCGTGGAAGCCGGCCAGCATCTCCTCGAAGCGCGCCGGCCCGATCGCCAGCATCGTCGAGAGCCCGATCGCCGAATCCATCGAGTAGCGGCCCCCGACCCACTCCCAGAAACCGAACATGTTCCCGGTGTCGATCCCGAACCTCGAGACCTCCTCGGCGTTGGTCGAGACGGCGACGAAGTGCTTGGCGACGGCGTCCTCATCGCCGCCGAGACCGGCCAGCGACCACTCCCGCGCCGTATGCGCGTTGGTCATCGTCTCCAGGGTCGTGAAGGTCTTCGAGGAGATCACGAAGAGGGTCTCCTCGGGGTCGAGGTCGCGGGTCTTCTCGGCGAAGTCGGTGCCGTCGACGTTGGAGACGAAGCGGAAAGCGATCTCTCGCTGCGAATAGTGCTTGAGCGCCTCGTAGGCCATCACCGGGCCGAGGTCGGAGCCGCCGATGCCGATGTTGACGACGGCGCGGATGTTCTTCCCGGTGTGGCCGCGCCACTGGCCCGAGCGCACCCGCTCGCAGAAGGCGGCCATCCGGTCGAGCGTCTCGTGGACCTGCTTGACGACGTCGACCCCGTCGACGACGAGCGAGCGCTCGCGCGGCATCCGCAGGGCGACGTGGAGGACGGCGCGGTCCTCGGAGACGTTGATGTGCTCGCCGGCGAACATCGCCTCGCGGCGGTCGAAGACGCCCCGCTGCTGCGCCAGCCCGCCGAGCAGCATCAGGGTCTCGTCGGTGATCCGGTTCTTCGAGAAGTCGAGGTAGAGGCCGGCCCCCTCGGCGACCAGCCGCTCGCCCCGCTTGGAATCGGCGGCGAAGAGATCGCGCAGGTGCTTGCCGCGGATCTGCTCGTAGTGCTTCTGGAGCTCGCCCCAGGCCGGCGCCTGGCGCAGCGCCGAGGGCTCGGTCACCCGGCCTTGACCCCGCTCTTGGAGCTGATCGTCTCCAGCATCTCTTCCCAGGACTTGTTGAAGCTTCCTTTGCCCTCCTCCTGGAGGCGGGCGGCGAGGGCGGCGACGTCGATCCCGGCCTCGGCGAACTCGGCCAGCACCTGCTCGGCGTTACCCCCGTCCTTGGGGAAGAGGTCGGCGACCTGGCCGTGGTCGGCGAATGCGTGCAGGGTCGGCTCCGGCATCGTGTTGACCGTCAGCGGCGAGGCGAAAGCCTCGATATAGAGGGTGTCGGAGGCGTCGGGGTCCTTGGTCCCGGTGCTGGCCCAGAGCAGTCGCTGCGGACGCGCGCCCTCGTTCATCAGCCGCCGCATCCGGTCGGATTCGAGCAGCTCGTTGTAAGCGCGGTAGGCGCGGCCGCCGATCGCGATCCCGAGCCGGTTGACCAGCTGCTCGGGCACGTCCTTGCCGACGGCAACGTCCCAGCGGCTCATGAAGATCGAGGCGACCGAGGGCACATGGGGGTCGAGTCCGGCCTCGATCCGCCGCTCGATCCCGCGCATGTAGGCGTCGGCGGCGCCGAGGTACTGCTTGTCGTCGAAGAGCAGGGTGACGTTGATCGGGATACCGGCGAAGATCGACTCCTCGATCGCCTCGCGGCCGGCCTCGGTGCCGGGGATCTTGATGTAGAGGTTGTCGCGCTCGCCCTTGGCATGGAGCGCCTTCGCCTCCTCGATCGTCGCCGCGGCGTCGTCGGCGATCAGCGGCGAGACCTCGAGCGAGCAGAAACCATCGACCCCGGCGGTGCGGCGGGGGACGTCGGCGAAGAGGTCGCAGGCGTCGCGCAGGTCGGCCAGCGCCAGCTCGAAGAAGATCTTCTCGTTCTCGTTGGCGCCGACGCCCTCGCCGGCGGCCGCCTGCGGCGCCACCTCGGCGATCTGCTCGTCGTAGGCCTCGCCACCCGAAATCGCCTTGTCGAAGATCGTCGGGTTGGAGGTGAGGCCGGTGACCGAGAGGTCGCGGATGTAGCCCTCCAGCACCCCGTCGCGCAGCATCGGCCGGGTGATGTTGTCGAGCCAGAGGCTCTGGCCCAGTTCGTGCAGGCGCTGCGTCGGCTTCATCTGGAGCCTCCTAGGTCGTGGATTTGGCCGCCCGCTCGGCGACCTCGCGCGCCACCCTGGTGACGTTGTCGACGGTGAACCCGAACTCGGCCTCGACGTCCGCGAACGGGGCCGACTGTCCAAAGGTACTCATACCCATGATCGCGCCCTCCCTACCGACGTAGCGCTCCCAGCCGAGGGTCGCGCCCTCCTCGATCGAGACCCGGGCAAGGATGTCCGGCGGCAGCACCTCGTCGCGGTAGGACTGGTCCTGCTTCTCGAAGATCTCCCAGCAGGGGAGGCTGACGACGCGGGAGCGGATCCCGTCCTCGGCCAGCCGCTCGTGGGCGCCGAGGGCGAGCTGGACCTCGCTGCCGGTGGCGATCAGGATCAGCTCCGGATCGCCCTCCTCGGGGTCGGCGAGGACGTAGCCGCCGCGCTGAACCCCCTCGGCGGAGGCGTACCTGGAGCGGTCGAAGACCGGCACGTTCTGGCGGGTCATCACCATCGCCACCGGGCAGTGGGTGCGGTTCAGCGCGATTTTCCAGGCCTCGGTCACCTCGTTTGCGTCGGCGGGCCGGATTACGTCGAGGTGCGGCATCGCCCGCAGGCCGGCGAGCTGCTCGATCGGCTGGTGGGTCGGTCCGTCCTCGCCGAGCCCGATCGAGTCGTGGGTGAAGAGGTGGACGACCGGCAGCTCCATCAGCGCCGAGAGCCGGATCCCGGCCCTGGCGTAGTCGGAGAAGGTGAGGTAGGTCGACCAGAGCGGGCGCAGCTTCGCCGTCGACATCCCGTTGCAGGCGGCGGCGGCCCCGTGTTCGCGGATCCCGAAATGGACCTGGCGGCCGTCGAAGCTGCCGGGCTCGTACTGGTCGGCGTCGCTGAGCCGGACCGAGGTCGAGTCGGTGAGGTCGCAGGAGCCGGCGATCAACCACGGCACCCGCTCGGCGATCGCGTTCTGGACCTTGTTCGAGGCCTTGCGGGTGGCGAGGCCCTTCTCTTCGTCGGCCTCGAAGGTGGGCAGGTCGCTGTCCCAGCCGTCGGGGAGGCCGCGCCGCTGCATCATCTCCAGCTCGGCGGCTTTCCCGGCGTTGCCGCTCTTGAAGTCGTTGAACTTCTCGACCCAGGCCGAGTGCGCTTCGGCGCCGCGCTTGCCGATCACCTCGTCGAAGCGCTCGCGGACGCCGTCGGGGACGCGGAACTTGGCGTCCTTCGGCCAGCCGTAGACCTCCTTGGTCAGTTCGATCTCCTCTTCGCCGAGCGGTTCGCCGTGGGCGGACTCGGTGTCCTGCTTGTTCGGCGAGCCCCAGCCGATGTGGCTGTCGACGACGATCAGGGTCGGGCGGCCGGCCTCGGCCTTGAACTCGTTGAAGGCTTTGCCGAGCAGGCCGGTGTCGTTGGCGTCGCCGACCCGGATCACGTTCCAGCCGTAGCCCTCGAAGCGGCTGAGCACGTCGTCGGAGAAGGCCAGCGCCGTATCCCCGTCGATCGAGATGTGGTTGTTGTCGAAGATCCAGCAGAGGTTGTCCAGCTTCAGGTGGCCGGCCAGCGAGGCGGCTTCGTGGGAGATTCCCTCCTGCAGGCAGCCATCGCCGGCGACCGCGTAGGTGTCGAAGTCGAAGAGCTCCTCGCCGTAGGTGGCGCCCAGCCACTTCGAGGCCATCGCCATCCCGACCGAGCTGCCGACGCCCTGACCGAGCGGCCCGGTCGTGGTCTCGACGCCGGTGGTCCAGCGGTACTCGGGGTGGCCCGGCGTGCGCGAGTGCAGCTGGCGAAAGTTTTCGATCTCGTCGAGCCCGCAGGCCGGCTCGTCGAGGACGTTGTAGTCGGCGTCGACCTTCTTCACCCCGGCGAGGAAGAGCATCGAGTACAGGAGCATCGAGGCGTGGCCGGCCGAGAGCACGAAGCGGTCGCGGTTCGGCCAGACCGGGTTCGCCGGGTCGTACCGCAGGTGGTTCTGCCAGAGCTCGTAAGCGACGGGCGCCAGCGACATCGGCGTCCCCGGGTGGCCCGAGTTCGCCTTCTGGACGGCGTCCATCGAGAGGGTGCGGATCGTGTTTATGGCGAGCTGATCGATGTCCTGAGTCATGAGGGCCGATCCTAGCCGCAACTGGCGGTCACAAGACATCGGGATGGCGCCCACCCCTGTTCTCTATCCTCTTCTAGACCATAATCGATGTTTAAAGATCGGTATAAGTACAATATCGATGGTAAAGTATCGATATGAAGAGGAGCCACAATTATTCGCCGCGGACGCTGGAGGCAGCTGAGCTGCTCGGCGCTCGCATTCGATTGGCCAGGCGGGAACGGCGCTGGACCCTGGAGGAGCTCGCGGAGCGGGTGGGAATCGGGGTGGTGACGATGCGGAAGATCGAGCAAGGCGACCCAAGCGTCGGCCTCGGCTTCGCCTTCGAGGCCGCGAGCCTGACGGGTGTCGCCCTCTTCCACGAAGAGCCCTCGCGCCTCTCCCTGGAAGCCGCCCGCGTAGACGACCGTCTCGCTGTCCTCCCGCGCCTGGTGCGCAAGCCCACCCGGATCGACAATGACTTCTGAGCCACAGCAAGTCTTCGTGTGGATCTGGCTGCCTGAAGCCACCGAGCCGGTTGTCGCCGGCCGTCTCGACTCAATTGGGACGAGGGTCGACTTCACCTACGGGCGAACTTACCTGGAACGGAGAGACGCAATCCCCCTGTTCCTGCCGGAGCTTCCGCTCAGGCCAGAGCCCATTCCACCACCCGTGGGGGAGATGGCGGGCTGCATCGCCGATGCCGGACCAGACGCCTGGGGGCAGCGGGTCATCCTCAACCGTCTGACCGGTCGGGCAGATGCAGACCCAGCGGAGCTGGGACCGCTCACCTATTTGATCGATTCGGGCTCGGACAGAATCGGCGCCCTCGACTTCCAGACCTCCCCGAGCGAGTACGTCCCCCGGGGAATGAAGCACGTCTCGATCGAGGAGCTGGCGGAGTCCGCAGAACGCGTCGAGAAGGAAATTCCGCTCTCGCCCGAATTGGACCATGCCCTCCTACACGGCAGCTCCATCGGCGGGGCGCGCCCGAAGGCGCTCCTCGACGACGAAGAGGCGAAGCTGATCGCGAAGTTCAGCTCGACCACCGACACCTATCCCGTAGTTAAAGGTGAGTTCGTCGCGATGGAGCTGGCGCGGCGAGCGGGGCTCGAGGTGGCGCCGGTGCGACTGACCACCGCTCATGGGCGGGACACCCTTCTGGTCGAGCGCTTCGATCGGCCTGGTGACGGTAAGCGCCGCATGCTGATCTCGGCATTGACGATGCTGGGCCTGGACGAGGCGGGCGCACGTTACGGCAGCTACGCGGACTTAGCCGACCTGATCCGGGGCCGCTTCACCGATCCCAAGGCCACCCTCCGGGAGCTCTTCTCCAGGATCGTCTTCAACATCCTGTGCAGCAATACGGATGACCACCCCCGTAATCACGCCGCCTTCTGGGATGGGGAGGCGCTGACCCTCACTCCCGCATATGACCTCTGCCCTCAGCCGCGCAGCGGTGGCGAGGCGGCTCAGCTGATGGCGATCGGCAGGGACGGCTGGCGGATGAGCCAGGTTGCCGGGTGCATCGCCCGGGCCGGGATCTACCTACTGACGAACGCAGAAGCGAAGGAAATTGTCGACCGCCAGCTCGAGACGATCGAAGGGCAATGGGACGAGGTCTGCGATCTGGCTCGACTGGGCGAAGCCGGCCGAGCGTTCCTCCGAGGGCGTCAGTTCCTCAATCCGTACGCGCTGGAGGGCTACGACCGCAAGGGCTGACTAGGGCTCGATGCGGCTGACCGTGCCGTCCCCGTTATTTGCGACCCAAACCGCGTCGCCGCCGACCGCGACGGCGCCCGGTTCGCGGCCGACCTGGATCGGGGCGCCGTCGACCCTGCCGGTGTCGAGGTCGATCTTGCGGACCGAGTCGTCGGAGCGGTCGGCGACCCAGACGGCGCTGGTGCCGCCATCGATTCCGCCCGGGTGGCCGCCGACCTCGATCTGTTCGACGACCCGCAGCGTCAGGGGGTCGATCTTGGAGACGACGCCGGCGCGGCTGCTTGCCACCCAGACGAAGCCACCGGCGACGGTGATCCCGGCGGGACCGCCGCCGACCCGGATCGGCTCGCCGGCGGCAAGCGTGGTCGGGGCGAGGCGGCGGACGACGTTGGCGCCCGAGATCGCCACCCAGAGGGCTTCGGTCCCCCAGGCGAGCCGCAGCCCAGGCGCCTGCGGCGGCAGGCCGCGGCCGCCGGGAGCGACCGCGCCGGCTTCGGCGTTGACCGCGGTGAGTCCCCTGCCGCCCTCTTCGGCGACCCAGACCCGTTGGCCGCCGAGCGCGAGCGGCCCCGGCTCGCCGGCGAGCGGAATCCGTTTCAGGACCTTGCCGCTGAAGGGGTCGAGGCGCAGCAGCTGCCCCCGCTTCGGGTTCGTCGCCCAGGTCCATTTACTGCCGACAGCGACGCCGGCGACGCCCTCCCCCACTTTGTGCGGGCTGCCGACCACTTCCCCGGTTTCCGGGTCGAGCCGGGTCACGGTCCCGTCCTTTTCGCTCGTCACCCAGACCGCCTTCGGCCCCGCGTCGAGGCGCAGCGGCGGCGTCCCGATCGCGACCGGCGCTGAGACCCGCGGCCCGTCGCCGCCGAGCAGAAGGAAGAGGGCGGCGGCGGCCATCGCCAGGACGAAGACGAGGACTCCGGCGGCGATCCAGGCGGTCGCCCGGCCGCCGATCCGGCCGAAGAAGCCCTGCGAACGGTTGGGGACGGTGCTGCGCTCGCTGCGGTCCTCGGAGAGGACGGCGGTCGGCCGCACCTCCGAGCCCTCGGCGGCACGGGCGGCGGCGATCAGGACGCCGGCGGTCGCGTAGCGCTCGCCCGGCTCTTTGGCGACCGCGCGCCGGATTACCGCCTCCACCCCGTGCGGCATCTGCGGCGGCGTCTCGGCTTCCTCGCGCTGGAAGGGCGGGATCCCGGTCAGCGCCTCGTAGAGGACGCAGCCGAGCGAGTAGACGTCGGCGGCGGGGCCGATCGAGTCGCCGCGCCACTGCTCCGGTGACATGTACTGGGCGGTGCCGACGACGGAGGTGCCGGAGGCGGCGCCGCTCTCGTCGACGGCTTTGGCGAGGCCGAAGTCCGAGAGATAGGCGCGGTCGCCTTCGATGAGGATGTTGTGCGGCTTGACATCGCGGTGGACGATCCCGGCGGCGTGGGCGGCGTCGAGCGCGTCGGCGATCTGGGCCAGGTAGTTGAGGGCCCGGTGCGGCGGCAGCGGTCCCTCGCGGTCGATCAGCCGCCGCAGGTCGCCCCCCTTGACCAGCCGCATCGCCACGATCAGTTCGCCGTCGACCTCGCGCGAGTCGTAGACCGGCACCACCGAGGGATGCTCGAGCCGGGCGGCGAGGCGGGACTCGCGCAGGAAGCGCTCGCGGAAGCCGGGGCGGTCGACCAGCTCGCGGGCGATCACCTTCAGGGCGACCGGTCGATCGAGCCCGAGGTGGGTGGCGCGGTAGACGACGCCCATCCCGCCGCGGGCGATCTGCTCCTCGATCCGGTAGCCGGCGACTTCAGCGCCTACGAAAAAGTCCCCCACCCGGCCGTTATAGCCGGATGGGGGACGGGAACGCCGACTGGCCCTGCGCCGCAGGCGCGCTTTTACCGGTGCTGCGGGACCGGCTGCCAGTCGATCACCGGGCCGAGGATCGTGCCTTCGCCTTCGTCGAAGTTGTAGCCCGAGGCGAGCTGACTGTCGCGGCGGGTTTCGACGTTGATCGAGACCAGCTGCTGTTCGTCTTCGGCCTGGACGAAGGCGGCGACCCGCTTGCCGTCGGAGGAGAAGACGGAACTCGTCTGCGACTGGTCCGGCAGGGTGCTGAGCTTGCGGGCTTTGGCCGGGCCGATCTTCTTCACCCAGAGGCCCTGGGCGCGGCGGAAGATCAGCAGCTTGCCGTTCGGCGAGACGTCTTCGACGTAAGCGGAGCCGACCCCGCGCACCTGCGGCCGGGCCTTGGTGCCGTTGCTGCGCATCGTGTAGATGTCGGCGTAGGCGGCCGGGCCTTCGCTGCTCTCGCCGCGGCTGTAGATGACGCCGCCGGCGAAGAAGCGCGGTGCGAACTCGTCGACGCCCTCGGTCTTGGTCAGCCGCGCCAGGCCCGAGCCGTTGGGGTGGATCGAGTAGACGTCGTCGTTGCCGCCTTCGGCCCCGGGCGTCGAGCGGACGAAGACGATCGACTTCCCATCGGGCGAGAAGGCCGCGTCATGGTTGTCGCCGCTCGAGGTCAGCGCCCGCAGGCCGCCGCCGGTGGCGCCAACGGTGTAGAGGCTCGCCGGGCCGCCGAGGGCGCCGCGCCGCTCGAAGACGACGTAGCGACCGCTGGGGGCGATCTTCGGCAGCGAGTCGACTTCCGGGCCGCTGGTCAACTGCCGCTGGCCGGAGCCGTCGGGCCGGACCGAGTAGATGTCGCCGCCGCGGGCGAAGGCGATCGTCCGCCCGTCCGGGGAGAAGTTCGGTTCGGTGTCGGTCGGGTCTTCGGTCAGCTGGTTCAGCCGCCCTTCCTTCACCGCGAAGAGACCGCCTTTGGCGACGCCTTCGACGGTCGAGACTTTCGAGAAGACGACCGCGCCCGTGTTGGACGCCGCCGAGGCCGCTGCGGGCAGTACGAGGGCCAGCAGCGCGGTGAGTGCGATCAGGGTCTTCTTGAACATCGGATTGCTCCTTTCCGAGCAGTGAGTGAGTCGATACACCCATGCTCGGATTTGGAGCCGTGCCGGCCAATGACAGCCGCGCCACCCACCGGGCCATGCCTGGCCCGGTGGGGGTCACTTCGCCGAGTCCGCGAAAACCGTCGTTATACGACGCCTTTCGCGGACTCGCGTTCAGCGCGGCCGATCGAGCCCCAGCTCGATGACCCGCGCCGCAATCTGGCGGGGGCGGTCGCGACCGGCGTCGCCGGGGACGTCGAGCTTGGCGGCGAGGGCGTCGAGGCGGCGCTGGGCGGTGCGCTCGGAGACGTGCAACTCGGCGGCGATCTCGGCGCGGGCGGCGGGGCGGCCGGCGAAGGCGCCCTCGCTGCGGTAGGGGGCGACGAGGGCGGCGGCGGTCGCTCGCTCCTCCTCGTTGAGAGCGACGGAGGGCTCGCCGGCGGCGACGGTGGCGCCGACCGGGGTCACCGACCCCGTCTTCACTTCCAGCCGGTGACCGCCGACGATCAGGGTGTCGCCGTCGCGCAACCGGCGCGGCTTGTCCAGCGGCTCGCCGTTCAGCGCCGTGCCGTTGCGGCTGTCGAGGTCGGTCGCCATCAGCACGTCGCCGCGGAGCTCGATCTCCAGGTGGTTCCAGGAGACCGCCTCGTCGTCGAGCACCACGTCGGCCTCGGGCGAACGCCCGACCACGGTCCGCTCCCCCGTCAGCGCAACGGAGTGCGGCGCCTCACCGCCGGAGGAGATCCAGAGTCGCGGGTCCATTCCGCCGAGATTAGATCGGTGACGGGACGATTCCGGTCCGTATAGGACCGTTTTCGGCCCGTCGGCGGTTAGTAGCGGTAGTGGTCCGGCTTGAAGGGGCCCTCGACGGGGACGCCGAGGTAGGCGGACTGCTCGGGGGTCAGCTCGGTCAGCTCGACGCCGAGCGCCGCCAGGTGCAGGCGGGCGACCTTCTCGTCGAGGTGCTTGGGCAGCACGTAGACGTTGGGCTCACCGCCGTATTTGTCGTCGCGGTGGCCGAAGAGGTCGATCTGGGCGATCACCTGGTTGGTGAAGGAGTTCGACATCACGAAGCTCGGGTGCCCGGTCGCGTTGCCGAGGTTCAGCAGCCGCCCTTCCGAGAGGACGATGATCGAGCGCCCCTCGGAGAACTTCCACTCGTCGACCTGCGGCTTGATGTTGATCCGCTCGGCGCCGGAGCCTTCCAGCGCCGCCATTTCGATCTCGTTGTCGAAGTGGCCGATGTTGCCGACGATCGCGTTGTGCTTCATCCGCGCCATGTGGTCGGCGGTGATGATGTCCTTGTTGCCGGTGGCG
>CAMLHB010000020.1 GCA_946479725.1 uncultured Actinomycetes bacterium
GGCCGACGGGACGAATACGGTCCTATACGGACCGAAATCGTCCCGTCAGCGAGGGGGCCGCGCAAGATCGGGTCGATCGGGCTGCACGTCAGCCGCGGGGTGACCACGCACGGGCTCGCGGTCAACGTCAACAACGACCTGCAGCCGTTCGAGTGGGTGGTGCCGTGCGGGATCGAGGGGGTCGCGATGACCTCGCTCAGCCGCGAGCGGGGGGCCGAGCAGGACCTCGCCGCCTTCGCCGCGACGCTGGTCGACAGCTACGCCGCGGTCTTCGACAAAGAGCCGGTTGTCGCCGCCGACGTCGCCGCTTAAGCTGCCGCGACCATGCGCCGTCTCGTCCTCTTCTGCGCTCTGCTCCTGCTCCTGCTGCCGGCCGAGGCCGCGGCGGTGGAAACGTTCCCGGTGACGAACACCAATGACCATGGTCCGGGCAGCCTGCGAGCGGCGCTCGAAGCAGCCGATGAACCGTCGGTCAACCTCGACGACGAGATCCCGATCGAAACCAGCGGCACGATCGAACTCGAAACCGAACTGCCTCCGATCATCGAGAACACCGTGATCACCGGGCCGGGTCCGCAGCAGCTGACGGTCCTCCGCAAGAGCTCGGCGCCCGGGTTCCGGATCTTCGAAACCGGCCCGATGAGCGTCGTCTCGATCAGCGGCATGACGATCAGCGGCGGGGTCGCGCAGTACGGCGCCGGCATCCTCGGGGGCAACGAGCTGGCCCTCACGGGGGTGGTGCTCAGCCACAACGAAGCGACCTCCAGCGGCGGCGTCAACTCGAACGCCAACGGCGGCGGGGTGTTCGGGACGGGCAAACTCGTGATCCTGGATTCGGTGATCCGCGAAAACCGCGCCGTCGCGCTCGGCGGCGAAAACCAGACGGTCGCGACCGCCGGGGGGATCGCTGCGGCGCCGAGCGCCGAAGTCCTGATCGAACGCAGCACGGTCGCCGGAAACCTCGCCGAAGCCGACTCCGAAGGCGAACCCTCGGCGCTCGCCTTCGGCGGCGGCGTCGCCTTCGAAGACGGCAAGATCGTCGCCAGCACGATCAGCGGCAACGTCGCGCGCGCGACCGGCAGCCCGACGCTCAACAACAGCTCCGGCGGCGGCGCCTACGGCTCCTGGGTGGAAGTGACCGGCTCGACCGTCGCGCGCAACTCCGCCGCCGGCAGCGGGGCCAACCTCGCGCTCTCCTTCGAAGCCCTGGCCCGGGACACGATCGTCGCCGAACCGCTCGGCGGGGCGGAGAGCTGCAGTCCCGAAATCCCGTCGGGCGGCTTCAACCTCGACGAAGACGGCAGCTGCAAGTTCGTGAAACCGACGGACCTCTCCGAAGTCATCGCGGGGCTGGAGCCGCTGGCGAACAACGGCGGCCCGACGCCGACGCACGCGCTGGCGGCGAGTAGTCCTGCCATCGACCGCGGCAGCTCCTTCGGGCTCCCCATCGACCAGCGTGGGCTCCCCCGCCCCAGCGACTTCGTCTCGATCTCCAACAGCGAAGGTGGCGACGGCTCCGACATCGGCGCCTTCGAGCTGCAGGCGCCGGCGCGTCCGGCCGGCGGCGGTCCCGCCGTCGTCTCCGAGCAGCCCGCCGACGTGACGCCGCCGAACACGCGCATCGTCAGCGGGCCGGCGCGCAACACCTACAAGACGAAGGCGGAGTTCCGCTTCGCCTCCACCGAGGCCCAGTCGAGCTTCCAGTGCAGGCTCGACAAGAAGCCGTGGCGGGGCTGCGCGAACCCGTTCAAGCGCACCATCAAGCCCGGTAGGCACATCTTCAAGGTGCGGGCGATCGACCGCTTCGGCAACGTCGATCCGAGCCCCGCCCGCTTCGGCTGGCGGGTGAAGCCGCTCAGCTAACGTAGGCGTCGGTGTCCAGCACCGACCGCATCCACGTCACCCGCTCCCGCGCCAAGCCGGGCGGGGCCGCCGCCGACGCAGAGGGCACCGTCCCCTTCCGCCGCGCCCGCAAGCCGCCGTGGCTGAAGGTGCCGGCGCCGGGCGGGCCGAACTACCGGCGGCTGAAGGAGAAGATCGGCGCCGACAACCTCCACACCGTCTGCGAGGAGGCCAACTGCCCGAACGTCGGCGAGTGCTGGGAGCGCGGGACGGCGACCTTCATGATCTTGGGCGACGTGTGCACGAGGCGGTGCGGCTTCTGCAACGTGCAGACCGGCAAGCCGACCTGGAACGACCCGCTGGAGCCGCTGCGGGTGGCCAACCAGGTGAAGGCGATGGGGCTGCGCCACGCCGTCGTCACCTCGGTCGACCGCGACGACCTGCCCGACTACGGCGCCTCCGCCTTCGTCGGCGTGATCCGCTCGATCCGGATGCAGGCGCCCGAGTGCAAGGTCGAGATCCTCACCCCCGACTTCCGCGGCCAGGAGATGCCGCTGGCGAAGGTCGTCCACGAGCGCCCCGACGTCTTCAACCACAACGTCGAGACGGTGCCGCGCCTCTACCCGATCGCCCGCCGCGGCTCCCAGTTCCTGCGCTCAGCCCGCGTCCTGCGGATGGCGAAGGAGATGGGCGGCGATAACGTCGTGACCAAGTCCGGCCTGATGGTCGGGCTGGGAGAGTCCTTCGAGGAGATGGTCGAGACCTTCGGCCTCCTCCGCCAGCACCAGGTCCAGGTCCTCACCGTCGGCCAGTACCTGCGCCCGACCGAGAACCACCTGCCGGTCGTCCGCTACTGGCACCCCGACGAGTTCGCGGCGCTCGAGAAGGCCGCCTACGACCTCGGCTTCGAGTCCGTCGCCGCCGGGCCGCTGGTGCGGTCGAGCTACCACGCCGACCAGAACCTGCCGGAGGGGAAGCGGGCGGAGAGCTTGCTGGCCTCTTAAGTCAGTTCGACCTGTGCGGGTGGACTATGTCCGCCTACAATTCAAGGCGTTGGGGCCATAGCTCAGCTGGCAGAGCGTCGCGTTTGCAACGCGAAGGTCGCCGGTTCGATCCCGGCTGGCTCCACTAACTAGTCGTCGAAGTCGAAGTCCTTTGGAGGCTTCTGCTCGAACCAGAGCTCGTCGTCCTCCGGGGCGTCCTCGAGGAACTCGGGGGTGTCCTCGAGCACGTCCTCGTGACCGGTGTCGGGGTCGTAGTTGGCCTGCGGCTGGGGCAGCTCGTGCTCCTCGGAGGGTTCCTCGAAGTCGTCCTCGTCGGCCTCGTTCTCCTCGGCGAGGGGGGCCTCGAGCGCCTGGTCGAGCTCGTCGGAGAGGCGCTGGTCGCTCCAGAACTCCTCGTCCTCTTCCTCCTCGTCGTCGACAGGGGTCGCGGCCCGGGCGGCGTAGATCTCGGTCGCCGGTTCGACCGGGGCGAGCGGGGGCTCGGCAGCCTCGGCCTCGACGATCTCCTCGTCGGAGGGGCTGGGCGCCTCGACCGGGGGAGCGTCCTCGGTCCCCATCTCGGCCTCGACGTCGAAGAACTCGGTCGGCTGCTCGGCGATCGCGTGGCGCTCTTCGGTCGAGTGGCCGGGCTCGATCGCCACCGCCTCCTCGGCCTCGGGCGCCTCAGTTGCCTCTGGCTCGGCGACCGCCTCCTGCTCCAGCGCCGGCAACTCCTCCTCGGCCGGGGGTGCGGCCTGTGCCGCGTCCTCGGCAGGCGCGATCGGCGCGTCGGCCGGCGGCGGCTCCTGCAGGTCGGCGATGTTGATCCGCCGCCCGCCGGCATCGTCGGCCCGCGCTTCCTCGGCCTCGGGCGTCGCCATGAACTCGGTAGGCGCCTCCGCCAGCGGATCCGGCGCCTCAGGCCGCCCCGGAGGCCCAAACGCCTCGTCCTCGAGCCGTTTGACCTCGGCCTCGTCCGCGCCATGGGCGCGCTTCAGCTCCAAATGCTCTCGGATGGCGTCGTCGAGAATGCTCATGCTCAGCAGCTCCGCGGGGAGGCTGTCAAAGACTATGCGGTTATCCTGTCGCTTGCGAGGAACTGGGACCAACTTCCCATCCCGCAATAGCCCGGGGCTATAGCTCAGCTGGCAGAGCGCCTGGATCGCACCCAGGAGGTCGGCGGTTCGAATCCGCCTAGCTCCATCGGAGGAAGACCCTGCACGTGGGGATGTGTGATGGCCGACGTCACAATTAACCGGCCGCGATTTCTCGCCCGAACTCAGGCACTTGTGCCTGAGTTTCGCGGATTACCGCCGATATACGCCGATTACCGTTGATTCCCCGGTTGGAGCGCCCGGCTTGTGCCCCGGTAGCGCGGCGCCCTACTCGGATCACAAGAGCAAGCCGCGGAGCATAGGAACGCAACCGGTCTCCTCTCTAGATTGGAGCAGTATCAATGGACTACTGGACCAATGAATCAGTGCTTGAGTTCGCCGGCGGGGACGATCCGATGGAGGCGATCGAAGCCACCGCCAGAGATGCCGTCTTCCAGGCGGTCGAGGCCGGTTGGGAGGGACCCCCATTTGATCCCTTCGAGCTAGCGCGCCTGCGGGGCATCAATCTGGTGCCGAGGAACGAGCTGCGAGAGGCCCGCACCGTCGCCAGCGGAACCGGGCTGGCGATCGAATACAACCCGACGCGGCCTCGCGATCGAGTGCGTTTCTCGATCGCCCACGAGATCGCCCACTCACTGTTCGGGGATGTGGCGCGCGAACCTCGCTATCGCCACAACCCAGCGGCGGGTCCCGCCGACGGATGGCAGCTGGAGATGCTTTGTAACGTCGCGGCTGCCGAGATCCTCATGCCGACCGAAGTGTTCGGGGAGCATTCTCGCAGGCCAATGCGCATTGAGCAGGTGCTTGAACTGCGACAGGTCTTTGGAGTCTCGATCGAGGCACTAATGCGACGAGCGACCAAGCTGGCTGAGCACCCGATCGCGATGTTTGCTGCTGCGAGGATCGATCCTGACTCGCTCAGCTCAGGGTTCCGCGTCGACTACACGGTTTCATCACTCGCCTGGTCCGCGACTATCCCGCGTGGGGCGCAGCTCGGGGAGGGATCAGTGCTGGCGGACTGCACCGCAGTGGGCTTCACGGCTAGGGGAGAGGAGCGGTGGCCAGGAGCACCTGGAGCCTTGTCGATCCAGGCAATCGGGACGCCTCCATTCCCAGGTCAGCGCCTTCCCCGAGTCCTCGGCTGGCTCTCACCCAAAGGCATCACGGCCGAGAATAAACCAGGAATCGACGAACGCCATGGAGACGCGACCGATCCCGGCGGGAACGGCAACAGGGTGCTCGTCCATCTGGTGAACGACCGCACCCCAAACTGGGGCGGTCAATTCGCGAGGGCGTTGCGTGAACGGCATCCTGAGGCCCAGGAGGATTTCCGTGACTGGGTGAGCGCGGATGAGAGAAATCTCAAGCTCGGTGCGACGAGGATCTTTGCGGTCCATCCAGGCCTCTCGATCGCCACGATGGTCGGTCAGCAGGGGTATGGACCCTCAAAGAGTCCGCGTATCCGCTACGGCGCGGTTCGCAGCGCGCTGGATGAGATCACGAAGCACGCGAAGGAGACCGGCGCGAGCCTTCACATGCCGCGGATCGGCGCAGGTCAGGCCGGCGGACGCTGGCCTCTGGTCCGCGAGATCCTCGAGGAGGTCGTCATCAGGTCCGGGGTCCCGGTCACCGTCTACGTCCCTCCGGGGCAGCGGATCGTTGATGATCCCGAGCCTTTTACCGAGCTGCGGCTCGCCATCTAGTCCTATGTCCGGCGTCGTCGTCGTTCTTTCGGGTCCGGTGTCGGCAGGAAAGACGACCCTCGCCCGAAGGCTCGCCGAGCGCTTCAACACTAAGCACCTAAAGACGAGCCGGCTGCTGAAAGAGATCTCCGGCGGGCAGGTGAGGGCCGAGCGACGCGCTATGCAGCAACTGGGATCGCGCCTGGATCGCGAGACGGAAGGGTCTTGGGTGGAGAAAGGCTTCGCCCGCAAAATCGAGGACATGGATTCCGATGCCGTCATCGTGATCGACGCGGTGCGCACGATCGAGCAGATCGAGGGCCTACGGAGGGGGCTTTCTCGGGCTGTGGTACACGTTCATTTGGAAGCACCGCCGGAGGTCCTCGAACATCGATATGCACACAGGCGGGGATCGAGCTTCACCGAGCGGGCGACGTACGCTGAGGTTCTGTCCAACCGGACGGAGAAGCGCGTCCCCAAGCTGGCCGGAGAGGCGGACGTCGTGATCGACACCGGCACGAGCACGAAAAAGGACGTAGCGGTTCGCGCTGCCAGTTACCTGGGCTTGAACGCCCGCGACCCCGGCGCAGTTGTCGATGTGATCGTAGGCGGCCAGTTTGGCAGCGAGGGCAAGGGCAATATCGCCTACGCGATCGGGCCTGAGTACGACTTGCTCTGCAGGGTCGGCGGGCCGAATGCAGGCCACAAGGTGCCGCTGGAGAAGACGTTGACCCACCGCCTACTGCCCTCCGCGACGCTCTCAAGCCAAGCGCCGATTCTGATAGGGCCCGGCGCAGTGCTCGACACCAACATCCTCTTCAAAGAGATCGCCGAATCCGAGGTCGAGTGGGGTCGGCTACACATAGACCCACAGGCAATGATCATCCGCAATGAGGACATCGTGGCGGAGGGAGGACTGGTCAACGACATCGGCTCGACTGGGAAAGGTGTCGGGATCGCGACCGCCCGACGGATAACCGACCGTGGTCAAAAGATCGAGCTCGCTGACGACGTGAAGGCGTTGAAGCCATTCATCGCACCGACGGGAGAGATTCTCGCCGACGCGTATTCGGCGGGATCCAGGGTTCTACTCGAGGGCACCCAGGGCTCTGGTCTCAGTCTGTACCACGGTAGCTATCCACACGTCACCTCCCGGGACACTACGGCGGCTGGGTGCCTGGCAGAGATGGGCATCTCCCCGTCGAGGGTGCGCCGGGTAATCATGGTCTGTAGGACCTATCCCATCAGAGTGCAAAGTCCGAAGGCGAAAGGTAAGCATTCGGGGCCGATGTCTCAGCCAACCACCTGGAAGGAGATCTCGGCGAGGTCTGGCGTAGAGCACCGGGAACTTCTTCAGGTCGAGAAAGGCTCAGTCTCCAACAAGCGGCGGCGGGTCAGCGAGTTCGACTGGGACCTGCTTCGGCGCAGCTCAGAGCTCAATGGAGCGACCGACATCGCTCTGACCTTCGCCGACTACCTCGACGTTAGGAATCGCGAGGCGAGGCGCTTCGACCAGCTGCAACCAGACACGATCCAGTTCATCGAGGAGGTGGAGCGGGTCTCCGGCGCACCGGTTTCGCTTATCTCCACGCGCTTCCACCTGCGCAGCGTGATCGACAGACGCGCGTGGTAGGAACCAGGACATGAGACCGGAGGAGATCGCCGCGCACTACCCCTATCTGTTCCACATGGCCAATGTCGGCTCGTGGCCGAGCATTCGCCGCCACGGATTGCTCTCCACGCAGGCCTTAGTCGAGCTCTACGGTGTAGATGGCAATCTGAGGGAGAGGATCCTCCGCTCGCGCCGAGGTGAGTCGATACCGCTCGAGCGCGAGGGCCTCGATAGGGCCGTAGTTCGCGATCAACTGCCCCTCCGCGAGAAGACGCTCGAGAGCTGCCTCACCGACATGACGCTCGAGCAATGGCTCGAGACGCTCAACTCACGGGTCTTCTTCTGGCTCGACGAGCCCCATCTCGAGAACCTTCTCGGCGCCCGCGCCTATAAGGCGGACGCCCACGACGTGATCACCGTCGATACGGCGGCACTCGTCGAGCGCGACGGAGCGAAGATCAGGCTGTCACCGATCAACTCAGGATCGACCCTCTACTCACCCAGCCCGCGAGGCTCGCAGACGTTTATGCCAATCGCCGACTATCCGTTTGCCGATCGCCGGCGCGCGCGGGGCAAGGAAGCGATCATCGAGCTCGCCGTCGAAGGCGGAGTCGAACGGATCGAGGAGGTTGCCGTGAAAGCGGAGAGACGTCGGTGCGGCGGAGTGATCGAGGAGGTGTTGTGGGAGCGACCATGATCATCTCGCTAGAGGGCCTACCCGGCTCAGGTAAGACGACCACCGCCGAGCTCCTCGCCGAGGCGGTAGGCATGGAGTATGCGCATGAGCGCTCGGCGACCGTTCCATTTCTCGATGATTTCTATTCCGACATCAAGCGCTACACGTTCGAGACCGAGCTCTGCTTCGTCTTGGTCCACTACCACCAGTACCGCGATCTCCAAGGATCGACGATTCTCGACTTTTCCCCGGTGAAGGACCTCGTCTTTGCCGACATAAACCTGAAAGGGCGCGATTATGACCTTTTCCGCTCGATCTACGACCACACTTCAGCCTCCTGTCCGTCACCAGACTTTGCCGTCATCCTCCATCTTGAGACCGACCATCTGTTGGAGCGGATCGCGGCGCGCGGACGCCCCTTCGAGGCCGGATTCAAGTCCTCCTACTTGGAGGCCATCGGCAGGGGATACCTCGGACGCTATGACGAACTCGGCAAAAAGGTCGCACGGGTTGAAGTCTCCCGAGAGGATTCCCGCGAGGACGTCGTGCGGGCAGTGAAGGATGCGTTGGTTGATGCCGGCACATTTTGATCAGCCGGGAGGGGAACCGGGCTCGTACCGAGAAAATGAGCTTCTCGGAGCGGCGGGTGATATGCCGGAGCTGGACGCTGACGCGATTTACCGCGAGATCGGCCTATACGTGGTTCTCTTTCAATCCCTCCAGGACATCCTGTTCCAGATCTGCTGGCTCCTCGCCGAGCCCGCGTACGACCTCGACGACCGGAAACAGCTCTCGAGGATGACCTTCTATGAGCTCGTCAGCGAGACTGGCCGCCGAGTCAACGCTTTCTTAGGTTCGACCGGCCGGGAAACGTCTGAATTCGGCTTCGAGTTCGCCGTACGCTTCCACGGCCTACTGCGGAGATGTCGAGGAATAGGACGCGAGCGCAACCGGGTTGTCCATTCTGGCTTCGTCCACCTCGAGAGTTTCGACCGGCTGCACGGCATCGTGATGAGTGACATGCGCCCCGGCAGTGGCGAGGACCCAGTCTCTATCGAGAACGAGTATCTAACCTCGAAGAGCTTCGACGACCGTCAGAAGGAGATCGCGGAGACGGCCCTGGGGCTCTCTATCGCCAAGACCCAACTGATCCATTGGCGCTAAGGGGCAGTAGGGAAAGAGTGCGGCTGCCTGCCGGACGGCAGCGTCTGCATCGCGGTTGCGCATCATGGATGGCCAGGAGGCGCTCGACCTTCGGTCAGACCGACTTGCTCCGCCGTGCTTTACGCACCGACCTAAGCAGTTCACTGCGCGCCTGGCAATAGCAATTGGGGGACGGCTTTCGGCTTTCGCGGGTCGCTGCCCCCGGGCCGATAAGTGCGTCGTACTGTAGGAAGTTGGCAGCGGGCTGAATCGACCCCATGAGCACCGCCATCAACCTACCTACAACCATGCAGGCAGCCTGCTGAGAGACGAACGGGACCGACGGACGGTAGTGATCCGCAGGAAGATCGGTAAGGCCAACGGCCTCCGCCAAACCACATATCGGTTGCCCGACCAAAGGATGTAGGGACTGCTGCTGGTCAGGATTGAGAGATGCGAGATGGGCTTCGAGCAGTGGCTGGTCGCCACGACTGACAACCTCGACGGGCAAACCCGTCGCCTCAGCGAGGCGCTCGGCTGCGGTCGGCCCTTCGCGGCGCTCGGGAAAAAGACACATCAGGCAGGCAGTCTCACCAAAGGACACATCATGCAAACCGCACATCGTGTCGCCAGTGGCGCCGTCGATCAATCGATCTGGCCACAGTCGCTGCACCTCGCGGCGGGCACCGGATGAGTCGAGCCCCGTCAGTACCAGGGCGGGCCACGACTCTTCGCCGCGGTCGACCGCCTCTATGAAGCTCGCGGCGGTCCCGACATGAGTGGCGACCGACATGTTCGGAAGCGCGACGGCGCCGAGATCCACCTTCCAAGGTTCATTCTCGGCGTCCACCGCCGCCCCCAGAGAGTAGGTGCCCAGGTTCTCGGGACCAAAGCGCTCGGGGTCGATGAGTTGCGCTCGGCCCTTGGCACCTAGCAGGGCGAGTATACGAGTGATCGCCGTACCGATCGCTCCCTGCCCGACCAAGGCAAGATCAAGGCAAAGCGGCTCTTCCAGTGCCGGAGTATTCCAAGGCTCTTCGCCAAGACGGACGGGACACCATGCAATCCGGTCGGTGTAGTTAGCCCGCTCGGGTCGAACTGACGCAACACGCTTGAACACCTCGCCGGCGAGAAGTGCGGCGCAGGTGAACGCCCCAAGTCCGCTTGCGCCCACGTCCTGATCGCCAAGGGGCTGGCCCGAGACGACAAGGGCGCCGTGGCGGATGGGCACGCCGGCGACCGTCGCACTGCGCCGGTCGCAACCGACAGCGACGAGGACGTCCTCGTCGCTGTCGCAACCGATTTGGATTCCGCGAATGGGGTCGATCCTCACGGCGATCTCGCTCATCCTCCTGATCTCCTCGACGTCAAGAGAATCCGGTTCGAGGACAAGCTGAATCGGCAGACGACGCAGGGTATCGACCAGAACCTCGGCGGTTAGAATCGAATCCTTCCCTTTTCCGACGGCGATCGCAACGCGACTGCGTTCGAGCCTCCCGAGAAGCGTCTCCTCAGACTCGGCACTTATCCCCTCGGCGAGGCGTAGGGATCTCGAATGTCTAACGTCCATCCTTACCCCCTCACGCGAAGTCAATCCGCTCGCAGGCGCCCGGCGTCACCACCGGTGCCGGGCATCCGATCCATGACCCTCGCTCGAACCTCCACCACGACCAGAGCGCAGGCTCACGAGGCGGATCGGCATACCGGGGCACCACGCAAGTGACGAAGCCCTCAACGCTGAAACCGTGTTCGAGGTCGGTGCGCGAGAGGAATGCGCTGCGGCGGTGCGAGTGGAGCTGCGCCCGGATCATTAACGCTTCGTCCGCTGCGCGATCAAAGAGTTCCGCCATGGTTTCCGCAGAGATCTCGAAAAAACTCCGATGGCGGCACACGCCCTGTGACCCCGGCACCGCGACAAGGGAAAGCTGGTCGGGTGCATCCTCGCGGCTCAGCAGGAAGGCACCGGTCTCCTGCGGTATCGCGCCGTAGGTTTCGACCTCAGCCAAGAGCACCCCTACCGCCTCCTCGACAATCAACAGCTCGTTCATCCCGATCTGCCCTGATAGCGCTCGACCATGTCGCCGACCAGCCGCTCGACAACCCAGAGAAAGGGATTGCCAGCGGTGGGCCAAGCCTCGGGCCCCTCGACCCACTCCGGGTGGACCTTGTATGCCTCGGCCGTGAATGGCTGGCAAATGTCGTGCTCACCAGGTCGGTATCCCGGAATTATCGGCCACGCGGAGCTGACGTCCAGACGCCCCCCCACTCCATCGGCGAACTTCACCGAAGGCGCCGCATGGGGGTACCCACCCTCCCAGGCGATTCGCACGATGTACTCCTCCCCAAGCGCTTGTGGCGGCCGCAAGGTTAGCCAGTAGATCGAAGGGTTCTCGCCGTCCACGAGCAGCGAGGCATCGTGTTCCTCCAACAGCTCGTGGACGGGCGGCACGTCGGCCTCGAGCGCTAGTTTGGTCTCAACGTCGACCATCTCAGCCCTGGATCAGTTCCTTGACGAGGGTCAGCTTGATCTCCTTGGCTCCGTTCGCGAGATCGCCAATCGTTTCGGTGTCGGGAGTCTTCGCGCCAGCGTGGCTCAGGTAGTAGGCGTGCTGACCATCCTCGGCCACTCCGAAGTGGCTCATTGCGCCCTCTTTCACGGCCCCGGCGCTCGCCTCAGGTGCGACCTTCTCGTGGAAGGGGCCATTCGGGGAGATCGGAAAATTTACCCGGACGTTGATCGCATCCTTCTTTGGCTGGGCCTTCGTGGACTGCTCTGCGGTTGACACTGCCGGCTCCTTTCGCCGTCTACTTTAGTGGACACTGAGCACCATAGCGAACGACCTGCGATCTGTCAACTATGGTGTACGGTGAACACCGTCAGAAACGTCTGACATTGTTCAAGACAAGGAGAAGCGCATGGACACCGACAAACTTGGAGACCGCCTCAGGCAGGTGAGGAAAATGCGCGGCTGGTCGTTGCGGGAGGCAGCAGAGAAGGCCGATATCTCTCCGGCGTATTTGCAGAAGATTGAGCAGGATCAGGAGCGAAGTCCGTCACCCAACGTGCTATACGCACTGGCGGAGCAACTGAAGGTCCCCTACTCGGAGCTGATGAAGCTCGCTGGCTATGTCGTCCCGAGGGACGGCCGCAGTCGGAAACCGCTTGGGGACAACATGCTTGCCCACGCACTCTCTAGCGAGGATCTCACTAGAGAAGAGGCAGAGGAGCTTGCGAAGTACCTGGCCTGGTTTCGTAGCGATAAAGGAAGCCGAGCCTAGCCCGGATACAGGGAGCACCGATGCTCAACGACCTCAATAGCGGGAAGGAAATCGCTCGCCTAAGCGAGGAGCTGCTGGCACGCGCCGATGCTGCCGGCCGCTGGCCAACGCCGATCGGAGATCTCGTCGCCGCCTCGAAGCTCGAGGTCGCCGAGGAGGAGTCTCCATTCTCCATTTCCGTCCTGAAGCGGGCGCCCAAGCACCTAAAGAAAGCTATTTCCGCGATTGGATCCGGACGGATCCGCGCGATCCTCGATCGTCGCGAACGGACCGTCCATGTCGACCCGGGCATCGACAATGTGGGGCGGAGAGCCTTCCTCCAACTACATGAGGTCGGGCACGATCTCCTGCCCTGGCAGGCAGAGTTGGCGTACGCCGACAACGACTCGACGCTCAGCCCGTCCACGAACAGATTATTCGAGCGGGAGGCAAATCAAACCGCCGCCGAGCTTCTCTTCCAGGGAGCCAGATTCGCCGCAATGGCGTCGGAGTACGAAACGGGCCTCGGCGCGGTAGCCGACCTCAAGAAGCGAACCGGGGCCTCGCTGCGGGCAACGCTGCGGCGATACGCCGAGGACCATGCCGGTGCGGTCTGTGCCATCTATCTCATGCCGTCGCCGTGCCGCGCCGAACCGACGGCATACAGACGTCGGGAGGTATCCCACTCGGCTGCGTGGTCAAGGCGCTTTGGATCCACCTGGCCGTACGTGCTGGACGAAGCAGCGTTCCCTTTCATCGCGGCAATCGCCGATCCAGCAATCGGCCAGGACGGTGGCTTGACCTGGCCCGACCTCAACTCCGAGCCGATACCGATGAAGGCCGAGGCAATCAAGACCAGCTATGGCGTTGCGCTTTTGGTCTGGGTCCCTCGGCGAGAGGTTCTCAAACGCAAACGCAGGCTGGTTGTGGCGGGGAGCGTATGAGCGACGAGTTCGGAGAGGAGCAACCACTCGTCCTCCGCTACGAGGAAGGGCTCCCACTTCTGTGGATCCACCTAGACGTAGCAGGAGGAACGCAGATCGTTCCAGCAATCCTGCGCGCTGATCTCCCGATCACGGTTATCGCTGCGCAGTGGGCAGACGCGCTGGGCCTGTCGCGAGGCGCCGGTGTTCTCGCGCAGATCGCAACCCAGGGCGATGACGCCGCAGAGCTCTGGGGTCCCTGCGAACGGATCACTCCTGCAGTCAGCGATGCCCTCGACCAAGAGATTGGGGACAACGCTGTCGGGGGCCTCCTTCTCGGACAAGATTTCCTTCAAGCGATCATTCTCACGTTGCTTGGCCCAGCGCGGCTGATGGTCCTGTTGCGCCCCACCGACTGACGTACGCCGATGATGGCTGTCGGTCGTGGCTCGCGCATCCAAAGGGTCGACGGTTCGAATCCCTGGCCCCATCGGTCGGAACCCGAAAGACGAGTTGTAACCGCCCCTCCGGTAGTTCAGGCACAAAAACGGATTTGTGCCTGAATCGCCAATAATCGCCGGATATCCGCCGGGAATCCGATTCCCACTCTGGCGGCTGGCCAGAATTCTTTGCAGATCGCAGGGTCGCGGATTTCGCATTAGGAAGCCATTTGTCCCGCCCGTCGACCTACCGCTGACAGAACCCCTCAGGGACAAGCAGCCTAAATCGCACCCAGGAGGTCGGCGGTTCGAATCCGCCTAGCTCCATGCAAAGCCGCTGCAACGGGTCGAGATCTCGGCGCTTTTCCGCCAGGCGCCGAGATGCTCTCGCCGGATTCAGTCAAATTCCGGTCAAGTGGCCCGCCGCCGGGCGCCCTTTCCTTTGCCGAGAGCCGGCTTTTCCGCTCCCCATCGGCACGGGGCAGGATGACCAAGTGCCGCCTTCTTCCCCGCACTCATCCTCGGGTTCAAGTAGGTCGGCGAAGGCGCTGCCGGCGAGTTGCGCACGCAGCTCGAGGCTGTGCCGGGCCTGATCGAAGAGATGGGTGTAGACGTCGAGCGTCGTGGTGAGTTGGGCTTGGCCAAGGATGCGGCTCACCTGGACGGACGTCGAGGCGCAGGTCGACGATCAGGTGGCTGGCGAAGGTGTGGCGGAGGTCGTGGGAGCGGAGCCGCGGGCAGCCGCCGTCTTCGAGGCCCGCCCTCTCGGCGGCGCTGTTGAGTGCGCGGCGCTCCGCGTTCCGAATCTGGCGGCGCGGCTGGGACGACCCCCCAGCGGGTGGCGTCGATGAAGGCGGCGCGCTCTACCCGAGCCCGCTCGATTACCAGCGGCCGCCCGAGCTACCCTGTCCTCATGACCACCCGCCAGAAGGCCGAGCAGCTCCTGAGGACCATGCCCGACGAGCAGGTGCCGGTGGCGCTCGAGGCGCTCGAGGCCGTCGAACGCTACGCGCAGACGCTGAAAGTGCTGCGCACACGCGATCCTCAGAAGAGCGAGCGAGAGCTGATGGAATCGCTGGTCCGGATCAAAGAGGGCGATGATGCGATCGAGCAGATCGGGGCGCGCTTCGCCGGCGTCGATCCCGACGAGCTCGAGCGCGAGGCCGTCAAGGCCGTCGGCGAAGTGAGAGCCGAGCGCGCAAGCGGTAGCGCTTGAAGCGATTCGTCATCGACCCGAGCACGCTGGTTTCCGGGATTGCGGGAGTTCAGGGTGAGAGTCCGCCGGCGCTGCTCATTCGAGCGCTGCAGGCGATGCGGTTCGAGATCGTCGTCTGTCCCGAGATCCTGAGCGAGGTGAGCAAGGCGCTCCGCAAGCCCTACTTCCGGGACAGAGTGCCGGCCGCGGAGGCACGCCGCGCCGTGATGAGGATCAGGGAGGTCGCAATCCTCTCCGAGGATCCGCCTGCGATCGAGCCGACGCTGCGCGACCCGAACGACGACTACCTCCTCGCCCTCGCCCGCCAGGCCGGTGCCGAGGCCATCGTCACCGGAGACAAGGACCTACTCGACCATCACGAGGACTTGAGACCGCCTGCCATTACCGCTCGCGAAGCCTGCGAGTCGCTCGGCACCGGCGGTTAACCGCTCGGCGGGTCGCGCCACTCCTCCAGCATCCGCTCCACCTCCTCCCGCACCAGCATCCGCGCCTCGCCGCGGTCCCGGCCCGACATCAGCAGCTGGTCGTAGGGCGTGTCCCGGTGGCGGACCGAGGCGGCGACGGCAAGGGTGAGCGCGCCGGGATCGAGCGCCGCGCCGCGGCGCCGCGGCCGACCGAGCATCGTCATCCTCACAGCCGATCAGTTCAAGCGCCGCCGCCACGTCGCCGGGGGCCTCGATGTCGTGCTCCCCCAATCGAGCTAGGGCGCGTGCGACCGAGGTGGGCGACAAGCCCTACGGGCACCGCCTCAGTCTGCCTCAATCGCGGCGAAGAAAAAGATCGCTCACTCGAACCGCCCCTCCGAATTTCAGGCACTTCTCGCCAGAAGCGACTTCTCGTCAGCCGTCCTCCTTGCATCGCACCCAGGAGGTCGGCGGTTCGAATCCGCCTAGCTCCATCGGGGAGGCTGTCCTCAATCTCCGAAGACGTTGTAACGCTCGACAGCCTCGACCCAGTAGTTGCCTTGCTGATGGCGGGGGTCGTGGAGGGAGCAGTTGTAGAAGACGGCCTCGTCCTCGCCCTTGACGCAAAGCTCGTGGATCTCCCCCGGCGGGTGGTAGCGCTCGGTGTCCAGGAGGTCGTTGTCGAGATCGCAGGTCGAGCAGAGGACGCTGCTGCTCGCGACCTCGTGGCTACTGGGCCGGGACAGCCGGATCCGCAGGCCGATGTCGGTCGTCAGTGCCGAGGCGCCGGCCTCGGCCGCGTCGCCGAAGAACTCCTCGCGCACCCGCCGGGCGACCTGCGTCCGGAAGGTCCCGAGCTCTTCCCGCAGCTCGCCGACCAAGAGCAGGCCCGGCCTGCCGCGGCGGCCTGCCATCCGTTCGGCGATCTCCATCAGGCCGGTGAGGTAGAGGTGCCGCTCCGGCTGCTGTCGCAGTTCCTCGGCGTCGCTGAAGGGGGAGACCGTGAAATCCTCGCCCCTGTTCCTCGGCCTGCTGCGGAAGCCGAACTGGACCTGGTTGAGAAGAAATTTCGTTCCGGCGATTCCCTTGCGGGCGTGGCCATCGGGATCCGTCGACGCCGCCTTCGCCGCGGCTTCCGCCCAGAGCTCGCGGAATTCGTCCACTGCCCGCACCTCCCCGCCGCTGCCGGAGTCAAGGCTGGAGAGCATCCGCAGCTCTTTGAGGGGGACGGCGCTCAGGTGGGCGATCACGATGTCCGCCTCGTCGACGGCTTCGAGCAGGTCCCTCCCACCTTTCGCGTAGAGATCCGGGTTGACCTCTTCGCCGGTCCTGAGTTCCTCCTGCCGCGGCGCGCCGGTATCGCCGCTGAAGAGGATCGATGCTTCTTCACCCTTTGGCCCCGACCGCAGCAGGAACCCCTGGGAGGCATATCCGTGCGCGTCGGTGTGGCCCCAGGTTTTCACCGGCTCGATCCGCAGTCGCCGCGGCTTGAGGAAGATTTCCGCTTTCTCCACCGCCCTCAGCCGGGCTGCGTCGTCGCGACTGGTGATCTCCGCGATCTCCTCGAAACCGAGGACGCGGACGGCGTCGCTCCTCGGGGCGGGTTTGTCCGTCCCCCTTTCCTTCTTGATCGGGTGGGGCTGGCCGAAATACCCGTAACGGCGGCGGACACTCTCGTTGCCGACGATCGTCAGGCACCTGTTCTTGTCCTGGTTGAAAGTCCCGTCGCCGAGGTCGCGCCGAATCCCCATCAGCGCCAGCAGGGCGTCAACCGAAGCGATGTGGTCGGCGTGGTCGTGGGTGAGGATGATCATGTGCACGTCGGCAATCGAATAACCGCACGCGTAGAGGTTTTCGATGAAGTCCGGACCGGGATCGACGGCGATGCCGAAGGGTTTTCCAGGCCCCGGTTCGTGAACCTGCACCAGGTAGCCCCCGCCCGAGGCCCGAAAGGCGGCCGGCCGAGGAAGGAAGGGAAAGAAGCTGCTGTAGCGGCGCAGACAGACGAAGTCCAGCGCGTGCTGACCGGTTTCCATCTCGGGCTTCTTTTTGGCTTCCCGCATCAGGTACCCGTAGACCTGTGCCAGCTTGACGTTGCTGCTGTCGGTATGCGTCAGGAAGGACCGCAACAGCCCCTCCGAGATCCTCTGCCCGGGCAGCCGGGCGATGGGATGGTCCCGATCCTCAACCCTCCCGCGTGACGTCGCCGCGAGCCAGTGCTGCAGGGTCAACTCGGTGATCCGGGCGGCGTCCTCGAAGGACCCCCCACCCGACGGCCACTGGGCGCCGAGAGGAACCTCCACGGACCGCGGCAGAATCTCCGGCTCGGATGCGGGCTCGCCCGCCGCGCGGCCCTCACCCTGCCCCTCCCGTTCCCGCGCCTCCAGCTCCTCCCGCGCTTCCATGATGTTCATCAGGTCCGTTGCCGCCAGCGTGCTGGTGGGGTCGAGCGAGAGCGCCTGCTGGACGCAATCAAAGGCGAGCTGGTACAGGCGCTGGCGGCCGCTGCCGTCGAACGTCCTCTCCGCGGGCCGGTGGGGAAGCCGGAGTATGAAGATGAGGTGGCCCATCCTCATCACGATGTCCGCCGCGAGGAGGCGCAGGTGGACCGGGGAGCGCAGGGTGACGAACTGCTCGACGAGGGGCTCGATCCGATCGCGCACATCGATCCGGCTTATCTCCGGGTCGTCGACGAGGGGCTCCAGCCACTCGATGAAGTCGTTAACGACGTCGACGTTCGCGGTCGCGTGGGTTTCAGACTGGACGAGGAGCAGGTAGGCCCGCCAGGCGCGGGCGTACTGGAGGATGCTGCGCTTGTGGTGGCCAAGCTCAAAGTTGGCCTTCCCCTCGTTGATTAAGAGGTTGATCCGCCAGTGTGAGCCCTTGATCAGGCGGCCTATCTCGGCGTCGTCTTCCAAGCCTCTGGTGTGCCGTCGGGCGCGCCGGAAGTACCGCAGGGCCATCCGGTAGGCGTGCTGGCCCCGGTAGATGCGGCCGATGTGCAACTCGCACATCGCGGTCATTCCCTCGAGGAAGGTTTTCGTCCCCGGAACCCTCAGCCCCCGCGTCTGGGACGGTTTCCGGAGGCCGCGCAGGAGCCGGGTCAGCTTGTGGTAGTCACGGTAGGTCGCGTCGGTCTTTCCCCTCGTCCACGAGGAGAAGGCCCGACGGTGCAGCGACAGGAGGCTGAGCTGAGCTGAGATCCACATGCAGTAGGTGGGCGCGAGGCGGTCGCAGCAGTTCTCGTAGTCGGCGATGACCTCGTCCCGCTCCACTTCGTCTTCGGCGAAGATCCAGCTGACCGCCCGGGCGGTGGCGAACACGAAAGTGTTCAGCGCCTCCGCATAGCCGAGCATCCGCTCGACATTGGCCTGCGTGGCCGGCATGGTCGTGAACATCTGGCGAAAGCCTCCCGCGAGGAGGTTCTCCGCCTTATGCATCCAGATGTGCGCTTCGCTGAACGCTTCGATGATCGTCGACAGCAGCGGATGCGAGCCTCCGGCGTCGCTTTCCAGGAGGGCGCGCCAGCGTTCGGGACGATCGGAGTCGTCGTCGCCGGCAGGACCGACGGCAGGCGAAAGCGCTTCTATCCCCTGCAACCGGTCCTGGATGCGGCCGATCTTCCCCTCGATCAGGGAGTTCGGCTGCGGTTTCAACCGGGACCCGCGCCGCTGAGGGTCGTGGATGAAGGCGAGTTTGCTCCCCAACCTGGCGCCAACCGCTTGAGGATCGGTGGCCGCGGCGCGATTGGCGCGGTAGAGATGGAGGGCGGCTTCGGAGTCGCGGTAGAAGCGGGCGATCTTGCGAAGGAGCCGGACATTGGGCTCGAAGACCGCTTTGCCCGCAGCCTCGTCATGGTCACTGAACGGGCTTGGGCGGCGGGAGCCGAGGTGGTCTTTCCGGTCGAGGTGCGGCAATCGGTGCAACCGGTTGCGGAGGTTTTCGTTGCACTGGAGGGAGGCTTTGACCGCGTTCTTGAGGGCACCCGCGGCCATCACCTTTTCCCCACTCGGCGCCGTCTCGAGTTCCTCGTCGAGAGCTTCGAGCCGCTCGCACGCGAACTGGTAGCAGCCGAGGCTGTGGAGAGTCTCGGCGTAGAGGTAATCGCTCAGCCAGGTCTGCAGGTCCGTGCCTGACGATTGGACGAGGCCCGTCATAGAGCGGGCAAATTACATTAATCAGTGTCACGGTAGCCTCGCCCGCATCACCTACCCCGTGCCGACAAACACGTGGCCGCCGGCGCTGAGGGCGACGCAGTAGCTGGGGGTGGGGCAGGAGATGTCCTGGAGGTAGCCGAAGGGGATGTCGCGGTTGAGGTCGGCGAAGAGCCAGGCGGAGGGGTCGGCGGTGGGGGTGGTGGAGCTCCAGACGGCGTCGCCCTCTCCGCCTCCGACGGCTGCGCAGAGGCTGGGGCTGGGGCAGGCGACGTCTTCGAACTGGTTGAACTCCTCGGTCGGGGGGAAGAGGGAGATCGTGGTCCAGGCTTGGGTTCCGCCGGCGGGGTCGGCGGAGGTCACGAGGCCGGTGAACTCGCCCACGGCCGCGCAGAAGGAGGCGGTCGGGCAGGAGACGGCTGAGAGCGGTTCCGGCAGCAGCACTTCGTTGGAGCCGTAGTCACGGGCGTCGACCCGGAATCGTTTCCAGCCCGGGACGACCGCGGCGGGGGCGGAGGAGACGAGGGCCTCGCCGCGATTGTCGACCGCCACGCAAAAGCTGTCGGTGGGGCAGGAGACGTCGGTGATGTAGACGTCGCCGACGAACGAGGGGCTCCAGGCCGCTTCGCCGCCGGTCGGGTCGGTCGAGGACCACATCGTCCCGTCGCCGGACACCGCGACGCAGAGCGAAGCCGAGGGACAGGAAATGGCGTTCAGCCGTTCGTATTCGCGCAGCGGAGTCTTCGTCCACGTTCCGGCTCCCCCGGTCGGGTCGGTCGAGGTGAGCACGTGCCCCCCTTCGTCGACCGCCACGCACAGGCTCAGCGTCGGGCAGGAGACCCCGGTCAGGGAGGTGAGCGCTTCTTCGGGCGGGTCGACGCCGGCGACCAGGTTCCAGCTGCCGGCGGGGTTCGACGTCCAGATCGCGTCGCCGCCGGCGCTGACGGCGACGCAACGTCCCGTCGTCGGGCAGGAGAGGTCGGTCAGCGGCGTGTAGCCGGTTTCCTTCAGGGCGCTCCAGGCGTCGGCGCCGCCGAGCGGGTCGCCGGCGGCCATGATCCTCCCCAGCTGCGCATCGAGGGCGACGCAGAACGAAGCGGTCGGACAGTCGAGGTCCTCGGGCGTGTCGCCGCCGATCCCTTCGGCCGCCGTCCAGGCCCCCGCGGGGTTTCCCGGTTCACTCGTGGTGAGGACCTGGTCATGCGAGTTGGTCAGGTAGCAGCGCGAGACGGAGGGGCAGGAGAGGTTGGTCGCGAAGATGTTCGGGTCCCCCCCGCCGACGGTCTTCGCGAACCAGGAGGCGGGGCTGGTGGGGCTCGTCGAGGCGATCGCCCGCCCGCCCTGGTCGGCGATGACGCAGAGGCTCGCCGAAGGGCAGTCGACCTCGGTCAGTTGGCCGCCAAGGTGCACCGGCTGCCAGCTGGACGCCGGCCCGGTCGGATTCGTCGAGACGAAGGCGTCGCCGTCGAGGTCGGTGGCGACGCAGAGCGAGGCGGTCGGGCAGGAGACGGCGACGAGGGACTGGGAGCCGAGATCGACGTGGTGCCAGGCCCCTTCACCGCCACTGGGTTCGGTCGAGCTGAGGATGTCCCCGGCGTTGCCGACGGCGACGCAGAGATTCGCACTCGCGCAGGAGACGCTTTCGACGTAGCTGGCCACGTTCATGAGCTGGAAGCGATGCCAGGCGCCGGCGCCGCCGTCCGGGTTGGTCGAGGTCGCCATCGGGCCGCCGCCGGCGGCGAAGCAGAAGGATGCCGACGGGCAGGAGATCGAGCGCAGCGAGGAGAACGAGATTCGGGTCGTCGACCAGGTCCCGGCGCCGCCGCTCGGATCCGCCGAGACGATCGCGTTCCCGTACACGTCGACGGCCGCACAGAACGCGGGGGTCGGGCAGGAGACGCCTTCGGGAAAGCCGGTCTGCGTGTAAGGGGGGTGATCGTAGACCTGGTGCGGCGCCCCCCAGTCGAGCACGCTGCCGAGACCGCCGCCGCTTTCGACCGGCGGAACCGTCGGGCCGGGGTTCGGCAAAGACGTCCCGCCGCCGCTGCTGCCGCCACCGCCGCCGCTGCCGCCGCCTTTGCCGCAACCACTCCAGATGCGGTGGGTGAAGGCGCTGAAATCAGGGGTGCCGATCGAGACCGGGCCGACCTTGCCGCCGGCCGCGAAGCTGCCGAGCTTCCAGTCGAGGTAGCACCTGCCCGGCTGCAGGGCAGCTTCGAGCGCGGTCCCCGCCTTCATCGAGACGTCAGCGACGTTGCGCGCTCCCACCCCGGCCTCGAGGTCGACGTCGCCCTCGACCGATGCCGTGAGCGTGTTCGAGCCGGCGAAGTTGGCGCTCGGGCGCGAGACGGTAAAGACCGGCGCGGGGATCAGCAGCGGCCCGGCGCGCCGGGTGCGCATCCCCACTTCGCTCTTCCAGGAGTAGGTGACGGTCACGTCGCTGCTCTCGGTGAGGTTGACCTTCGCGGTGACCGGGAGGGCGACGTAGGCGGGAACCAGGACCGGCCCGACGGGGATGGCGAACGGGACCTCGGGCGCGGCGAGCTCCTTCTTGCAGTGCACCCCGCCGGTGGTCTTGAGCTTGAACCCGAAGGTCCAGTTGGAGGAGACGACCAGGTCGGCCTTCGGCCCGCCGCTCCACGGGTTGGCGTTGATGTCGGCGTCGACGGCGAGTCCGTCGAGCCGGACGACCGGCGCCAGCTTCGCCTCGCCCGAGAGGCCGCAGGCGCGGGTGATGTCGTTTTCGACCTTGATCCCGAGCAGCGCCGAGGTGCTGGCCTGGTCGGCGGTGGCGACCGCGCCGCCGGTGTCGATCACGGGGACGGCCTCGGTGACCGGAACCGGGCGCAGGTGCAGGAGGTCCGCTCCGTGGCGGTGGTCGATGCTGGTGATCCGCGCGACCAGACCGGAGGGAAGGGCCGTGGTCGGGCCGGAGAGCAGAACCTGACCGGGCCGGTAGCGGGACCCGCGCCGCACGGCCAACGCCTCGGGATCGGCGGCCGAGCCGATGACCTTGAACCCGGGGGCGAGCGGGGTCGCCTCGGGGTTGACGATCGAGCCGTATTCGACCTTGGCGGT
>CAMLHB010000021.1 GCA_946479725.1 uncultured Actinomycetes bacterium
CAGCCGCTCCTCGCCCTCCAGCCGGCAGACCAGGTCGACGCCCTCGATCACACCCAGCCGCGCCGCCACCTCGAGTGGCTCGGCCCGCTCCCCCTCCCCCTCCAGCAGGTAGACGTGGGCGGCGCGGCCGGTGGGGCTGACCGCCAGCTGGGCCCGCTCCGGCCGCTCCTCGGAGGGCTGCAGAACCGACCACTCGGCACCGAGCAGCTCGGCCAGCGGCAGCCCCCGGTGGACCTCGGTCTGCGCGTGATCGGCGAGCAGGATCACCGCGTGGGAATCGAGGAACTCGTCGAGCCCGCCCGCTTCCTCGGCGTAGGTGGCGAAGGCGCGGTCGGCCTTGGCGATCGACTCGACCGTCGCCTCGGGCCCGTGCTGGTGGGAGTAGTTGTCGTTGTCCGGCAGCGAGAGCAGGAGGAAGTCGTAGAGGTCCTCCTTCAGCAGCTCGGCCGCGCAGCAGGCGGCGTAGCCGTCGCGGTTGCCGGGGATCGAGGTCGATTTGCAGGGGACGTCGCGGCTCGCGTAGAGGTCTCCGTAGAACAGGTCCGTGGGTCCCCAGGTGTGGTGGTGGAACTTCAGTTTCGTCACGTCGACGGCGCGTTTCAGCAGCCCCTCCAGCGTGACCTCGTGCCGCCGCCGGCCGCGGTAGATGAGGAACGGCGTGCAGGCGGTGCGGGCGCCAGCGTCTTCGAGGCTCTCGAAGACCGTCTCCACCTCAGGGCTGAGGTGGGCGAGGTTCATGTTGTAGACGAGGTCGTAGAGGGCGAGGAAGACGCCAAAGGCGCGGGTCGCCTCCAGCGAGGAGCCGTACTCGACGTAGCGCCGCTCGAGCCGGTGGTACCAGTTCATGCCGCTGATCCAGTGGCCGTCGGCGCCGACCCCGGTGACCATCTCCGCGCTGGCGACCGGCGTCACCGAGGGGAAGCTGGAGACGCAGTCGGGGATCAGGACGCCGCGCTCGACCAGAGCGGCGAAGGTCGGCGCCCGCCCCCCGGCGATCGCCCGTTCGAGCATGTCGGTGCGCAGCGAATCGACGTAGGTGAGGACGAGCTTCTGGCGCGGCGGCATCGACTCAATGATGCCCGGCTGCCGAACGGGCGAAGCTAGTCGGCGTTCTAGCGGAGGACGCGGAGCCCGGCGTGTTTGCGCTGGGCGCGGCGGTGACGGGTGACGCCGAGCCAGATCAACGCCAGGACGATGACGATGACGACGAGCGGGACCAGCAGCGCGATCGCGATCACGACCAGGGCGACGAGGCTGACGATGAAGGCGAGCGCTCCCCCGCCGCTGCCCTCGCGACGGCTGGCGCCGTAGACGACGTCGCTGATGATCACGCAGGCGAGCGCCGCGCCGGCGAGGCCGAGCAGCGCCCCGAGGATCCCTTCCAGCAGGAAGCCGACGACGAAGCCGATCACGGCGGCGAGGATCGTCATCCGCCCGCGGGCCGATCCGTGGGTGCCGGTGGTGCCGGCGAGCATGCCGACCGCCAGGCCGATTCCTAGCTCGGTTAGAACGTCCACGCCCGAAAACCTAACCATTTGCGACGGCCGGACGTCGATCCGCCAAACTTCCGGCATGGCAGAAGTCCCCGAGCCGACCCATCGCCGCCGCTCCCACGCCGGCACCCGCGACCTCGAGCGCTACGCCGGCCTCTTCGCCGAGCGGACGGGGGTGATGCGCTCCTCGGCGATGCGGGACCTGATGGCGATCACGGCGCGGCCGGAAGTGATCTCGCTCGCCGGCGGCCTCCCCGACACCTCGACCTTCCCGCCGCAGAGCTTCGCCGCGCAGATGACCCGGATCGCCCAGGAGTCGGCGGCGAAGGCGCTGCAGTACGGGCCGACCGAGGGCTTCGAGGAGACCAAGGACTGCATCCTCGAGGTGATGGGCGCCGAGGGGATGCTGCCCGACCCCGACGACGTGATCGTCACCACCGGCGGCCAGCAGGCGATCGACCTCGTCTGCAAGACGCTGATCGACCCCGGCGACGTCGTCATCTGCGAGGCGCCGACCTACCCCGGCGCGATCCCGACGCTGTGCAGCTACCAGGCCGACGTCGTCCAGGTCGAATGCGACGAGGACGGGATGCAGGTCGAGGTGCTGGAGCAGCTGCTCGCCGAGCTGCGCGCCGAAGGCCGGCGACCGAAGTTCATCTACTCGGTGCCGAGCTTCCAGAACCCGGCCGGGGTGACGATGTCCCTGGAGCGCCGCCACCGCCTGGTCGAGCTGGCGCGCGCGCAGGAGCTGCTGGTCGTCGAGGACAACCCCTACGGGCTGCTGCGCTACGGCGGCGAGCCGATGCCGCCGCTCTACCAGCTCGACGGCGGTGACTTCGTCATCTACCTGGGGACCTTCTCGAAGATCCTCTCCCCCGGGATCCGCCTCGGCTGGGCGGTGGCGCCACCGCCGGTGATGGAGAAGATCGTGCTCGGCAAGCAGGCGGCCGACCTCTGCACCTCGACCCTGACCCAGTACTTCGTCCGCGAGTACTTCGCCGAACGGCGTTGGCAGCGCTACGTCGACAACCTGGTCGAGATCTACCGCCGCCGCCGCGACACGATGGTCGAGGCGCTGCGCGACAACTTCCCCGCCGAGGCGACCTGGACCGAGCCCGACGGCGGCCTCTTCATCTGGGCCACCCTGCCCGACTACATCGACACCAGCGACCTGCTGGCGAAGGCGCTGCGCGCCGACGTCGCCTTCGTCCCCGGCCAGGCGGCCTACGTCGACGGCCGCGGCAGCCACTCGATGCGGCTCAACTTCTCCGGCGTCGACGAGGACGAAATTCGCGAGGGGGTGCGGCGGATCGGCAAGGTGATCGCCGAGCAGGTCGAGCTCTACGGGGCGCTGACCGGCGAGGCGCCGCTGCCCGCGCCGCAGGAGGAGTCGGCACCGAACGTCCTCCCCTTCCGCAAGGCGGGTGAGGCGGGATGAAGGTGGCGGTGCTGAAAGGCGGCCGCTCGCTGGAGCGCGGCGTCTCGCTGCGCTCCGGGGCGCGGGTCGAGGACGCGCTGGAGCGGTTGGGGCACGAGGTGCTGCCGATCGACGTCGGCCCGGACCTGGTCAAGCGCCTGGTCGGCGAGCGGCCCGACGTCGCCTTCGTGGCGATGCACGGGGTCGGCGGAGAGGACGGCACCGTGCAGGAGCTGCTGGAGATCCTCGGCATCCCCTTCACCGGCCCGGGCGCGGCGGCCTGCGCGCGCTGCATGGACAAGGTGCAGGCCAAGGACGCGATCGAGCTCGCGGGCCGAGAAACGCTTGACGGCCTAAGGACCCCCGAGTGGTTTGCCTTCAACCAGACCGCCTTCCGCGAGTTCGGCGCCGCCGACGCGCTCGACCGGCTGGAGGGAACGCTCGGGTTCCCGCTGGTGGTGAAGCCGAGCCGCGGCGGCTCCTCGCTCGGGGTCAGGTTCGCGCGCAGCGCCGGGGAGGTCCCACAGGCGCTGGTCTCGGCCTTCAGCTACGACGACCGCATCCTGCTGGAGCGTTTTGTCGACGGGCGCGAGCTCGCGGTCAGCATCCTCGGCGACGAGCCGCTGCCGGTGGTCGAGGCGATCCTGCTGGAGGGCGACCGCTACGACTTCGAAGCCCGCTACGAGATCGGCCGCACCCGCTTCGACGTCCCCGCTGACCTCACCGCCGAGGAGCAGCGCGCCGTCACCGAGGCCGCCCTCGGCACATACCGCGCCCTCGGCTGCACCGGCTTCGCCCGCATCGACCTGATCCTCGGCGCCGACGGACCCTGGCTACTGGAGGCCAACGCGATTCCCGGCCTCACCGACACCAGCCTCCTCCCCCAGGCCGCCGAGGCCGCGGGACTCTCGTTCGAGGAGTTGGTGGAGCGAATTTTGGACCTGGCACTCCGCCCCCAGGGCGTCTCCTAGTGCGCCGCTTTGCAGCCTAGGAGTCGCCCTGGGCGAAATCCTCGGGCGTCACTTCGTCGAGGAACTCCTTGAATTTGTCGACGACCTCCTCGGTGTCCTCGACCTCGTGCTCGAACTCGATCGCCGACTCCTCGATCACCTCCTCGGCCGCGAAGATCGGGGCCGAGACGCGAACCGCGAGGGCGAGGGCGTCGGAGGGTCGGGAGTCGATCTCGACTTCGGAGCCGTTGACCGAGACCGTGATCGAGGCGTAGAACGTGTTGTCGCGCAGCTCGGTGACGGCGACCCGCTCGCACTTCGCGTCGAGGTTCTCGAGCATGTCGGAGAGCAGGTCGTGGGTCATCGGCCGCGGCGTCGAGGCGCCCTGCAGCTTCATCAGGATCGCCGCCGCCTCCGGGTGCCCGATCCAGATCGGCAGGAAGCGGTTCCCGTCCACGGTCTTCAGCAACACGATCGGCTGCTTGCCGACCATGTCGAAGCTGACGCCATAGATCTGCATCTGCTGCAAAAGGACTCCAGACCGTCGTTGAAAGCCGAAGTATAGGTCCGGCTTGTACCCGCTCCAGACGAGCGGGGAACGGCTGGACGCGAAGAGGAGATGGGCGATCCTGGATTCGAACCAGGGACCTCGTCCTTATCAGAGACGCGCTCTAACCAACTGAGCTAATCGCCCGGGGACGGCGATGATAGCGACGAGGCGCGGAGCGCTCAGGACGCGTCGCGCCTGCGGAGGCGGCGGGCGAGGGCGTGGGCCTCGCGGACGTCGTCGAAGCGGAGCTCGGCGGCGATGCCCTCCCCCTTTGCCCGGGTGGTCACTTCATGGCCGAGGGCTTCCTCGAGGGCGTCGGCGACGTCGCGGAGGGCGGCTTGAGCATCGGGGTCCACGGAGGCACGCCTCGGTCTCGTTTTTGGCTGGCCAGCCAGCCGAACCCTCTCCTCGGTCTCGCGGACAGACCAACCGCCGCGGGCGGCGTCGCGGGCGAGGCGGCGGCGAACGTCGTTGCCGGGAGCGGCGAGAAGCGCCTTGCCGTGGCCCTCGCTGAGATCGCCGGCCTCGAGCAGCGCGAGCGCCTCGTCGGGCAACTCCAGCAGGCGGATCAGGTTGGAGACGGCAGGGCGGCTGCGGCCGACGCGGCGCGCCAGCTCCTCCTTGGTCAGGCCCAACTCGCGGACCAGGGAGTCGCAGGCCTTTGCCTCCTCGACCGGGTTGAGGTCCTCGCGGACCATGTTCTCGATCAGCGCCGCCTGCAGCCGCTCGGCCTCCTCCTGGTCGCGAACGACCGCCGGCACCTTGTCGAGCCCGGCCTGCTGGGCGGCCCGCCAGCGCCGCTCGCCGGCGATCAGCTCGTAGCTGCCGTCGGGCAGGGGGCGGACGAGAAGCGGTTGGACGACGCCGGTGGACTCGATCGAAGCCGCCAGCGCGACGAGGGCATCGGGGTCGAACTTGGTCCGCGGCTGCGAGGGGTTCGGCTTGATCAGGGAGACCGGTAGCTCACGCAGCTCGCCGGCGCTGGAGGCCTCGGACTCGGGCAGGATCGCCGCCAGGCCGCGACCGATTCCGCGACGGCCGCTAGCCACGGCTCGCCAGCTCCTTGGCCAGGGCGCGGTAGGCCACGGCGCCGTGGGAAGCGGGAGCGTGCTCGGTCACGGGCAGACCATAACTCGGGGACTCGGCGACGCGGACGCTGCGTGGAATCACCGTCTCGAAGACCATGCCGTCGAAGTGGTCGCGCAGCTCGGCCTCGACGTCCTGGGCGAGGCGGGTGCGCTCGTCATGCATGGTTACGAGCAGACCCGCAACCTCCAGTTGAGGGTTAAGCTCGCGCCTGATCAGGCCCAGCGTTTCGAGAAACTGGACCAGGCCCTCGAGCGCGAGGTACTCGGCCTGGACGGGGACGATAACCCGGTCGGCGGCGGTGAGGGCGTTGACGCTGACAGGGCCGAGCGACGGCGGGCAGTCGAGCAGGGTGACGGCGAAGCGCTCGCGGATCGGGCCGAGGCGCTCGCGCAGCCGCGTCTCCGATCCCTCCAGCCGCGGCAACTCGACCGCGGCGCCGGCTAGGTCCTTGTTGGCGGGGACGATCCACAGGTTGTCGGGGCCCGCCGGCCGGGCCGCCTCGGCGACCGAGGTCTCGCCGGTCAGGCAGTCGTAGGAGGAAGGGTGCAGGTCGCGGCCGCCCCCCAGCGCCACCGTCGCGTTGCACTGGGGGTCAAGGTCGACCAGGAGGGTCTGGCTGCCTTCGGAGGCCGCGCAGGAGGCCAGGTTGACCGCGGTCGTCGTCTTCCCGACCCCGCCCTTCTGGTTCGCCACCGCGTAGACCTTTCCCATCGCCGCCCAGCCTAGTCAAAGGCGTCGCCGGCAGATCCCCCTGCGCGCTTGCAGGCAGTGGGATAGCCTCCCGGCCGTGTCCGAGAGCTACGAGTGGCCCGAGAACCCCGCCGAGCGAGCGCAGGAGCTCGTCGAGGGCGTGCTGGACGAGCTCGACCTCGACGGCGAGGTCGTCGTCGAGGAGGACGACGAGCGGATCCTGCTTACCGTCGAGGGTGAGGACGACTACGGGCTGCTGATCGGCAAGCGGGGGCAGACGATCGACGCGCTGCAGCTGCTCTGCTACCAGGCCGCTTTCCGCGGCCTGCGCGACCGCAAACGGGTGATCGTCGACGCCGCCGGTTACCGCGCCCGCCGCAAGGAGACGCTCGAGGGCCGGGCCGACCGGGCCGCCGACCAGGCCCTGGCCAACAACAGCGTCATCGAGATGGACCCGATGAGCGCGCAGGAACGCCGGGTCGTGCACGAACGGCTGAAAGAGCGCGCCGGCATCGAGACCTACAGCGAGGGCGACGAGCCCAACCGCTGCGTGATCGTCGCCGCGCTCCTGCCCGAGTGATCGACGCCGCCGCGCGGACGAAGCTGAAGGCGGTCCTCGGTCTGCTGGCGGAAGAGCGGGCCTCGGTCAGCTCGATCGTCGACGAGCGCGCCTGGCAGGTGCACGTCGCCGACAGCCTCACCGGCCTCGAGGTCCCGGAGCTGCGCGACGCGGCCCGAATCGCCGACGTCGGCGCCGGCGCGGGCTTCCCCGGCCTCGCCCTGGCCGTGGCCCTGCCGTCGGCCCAGGTGGACCTGATCGAGTCGGTCAACCGCAAGTGCGAGTTCATGCGCCGAGCGATCGGGGTCGCGGAGATCCCCAACGCCACCGTCCTCAACACCCGCTCCGAGGACCTGGCCGCCGGCGAGGCCCGCGAGTCCTACGACGCCGTAACCGCCCGAGCCGTAGGCCGCCTCTCGACCCTGGCCGAGCTGGCAAGCCCACTCCTGAAGCCAAACGGAGTCCTGGTCGCCTGGAAGGGCAAACGGGACGAGGACGAGGAGCAACAGCTCCGGAACGCGGCCGAAGCCCTAGCCATGCACCCCGAGCAGATCCTCGACGTAGGCGACCGAGCCGGCAGCACCCACCGCCATCTGCATGTAGTCCGCAAGAGCGGGCCCACCCCCGCCAACCTCCCCCGCAACCCCGGCATAGCCAAGAAACGCCCCAAGGGCTAGCACCTATTCCCGCCGCTCGAAGGAGGGTTCGGGACCCCCTCCGAACGGCTTGTACTTCTCGGGCAGCCCAATCTCGGACCGGCCACCGCCGCTACACCCGAGCAAGTTGAGAGAGGAGGGGGTCCCGAACCCTCCCCAGCTACCGCCTCTTCTTCTTTTTCCGCGGCGGAGGCGGAGGCGGCTTCGCCGCTTGGATCGCCGCGGCCCCCTCCGGCGTTGCGATGACCGGCGGCGGCACGATCTTTTTGATCGCCAGCTGCTGCCCGATCGTCCAGAAGTTGGTGGTGATCCAGTAGAGGATCAGGCCGGCCGGAAATTTGAGGATGAAGGGGACGAAGATCAGCGGCAGCAGAAACATCATCGTCCGCTGGCTTTTGTCCGCGGTGACCGCCATCACCATGCCCGAGACCAGCTGGGTGCCCACGTAGAGGATCAGGAGGGTGATCAGTTCGCCCCCGGTCGCCTTGCCGGTGAGGTCGTGGATGAAGAGGAATTCGGCGCCGTAGGAGGCGCAGTGGCCGGCTGCGGGGCAGCCCATGTCCGGCGGCAGCTCGTGCCGGAGCACGTAGAAGAGGGTGATGAAGACGGGGAGCTGGGCAATCAGCGGCAGGCAGGAGGCCAGCGGGTTGACTTTGTTCTCTTTGTAGAAGCGCATCATTTCCTGCTGCATGCGCTGTTTGTCGTTTTTGAACTTCTCCTGCAGTTCCTTGATCTGGGGCTGCAGCGCCTGCATCGCCCGCATCCCTTTCAGCTGTTTGTAGGTGAGGGGGATGAGCACGGCGCGGGTGACGACCGTGAGCATGATGATCGACATTCCCCAGCTCAGCCCGGCGCTGTCGTGGAAGAACTTGAGGACGCCGTTGGCGACGTTGATCAACGGCTGCAGGATGAGGGCGGTGGGGATCGTCATCGGTGGGCTTTGTGCCAGTCGGCCGGGTGAACCGGGCCGGTGCGGAGCGTGAATCTATCGGGGATGGGGTCGAAGCCGCCGTGACTGAAGGGATTGCAGCGCAGAATCCGCCAGCTGGCGAGCAGGAATCCCCTCGCCACGCCGAAGCGTTCGATCGCTTCGACCGCGTAGGCGGAGCAGGTCGGCTCGTAGCGGCAGCGGCGCGGGAAGATCGGTGAGATCCAGCGCATATAGCCCCGCACCGGCGCAAGGAAGAGGCGTTTCACGTGGAACGGCCCCCGGCCAGCGCCTCTTCGAGGTTGGCGGCGACGCCCTGCATCCCCTCGCGCTCGATCAGGTCCTTGATCTCTGCCCGAGCGACGATGACGAAGTCGTGCCGCGGCGGCAGGCGATCGGCGAGGTTCCAGAATGCCTCGCGCAGAGCGCGCTTCACCTTGTTCCGCTCGACGGCACCGCCGACCTTGCGGTTGACCGAGACGCCGAGCCGGACCTCGTCGCGGTCCTCGTCCTTGCGAGGGAAGGTGTAGAGGACCAGGTACCTGGTGGCGTGAGATGAGCCGTCGCGATAGACGCGGTCGAACTCACCGCTGCGCGAGAGGCGTCGGCGCTTCGACGCCATTAGGTGACCGGTTGTGGGGTCGCGTGCGACCGGGGGTGCGCGGGGCCAAGCAGATCAAGGACGCAGGGTGAAGCCTTTGGTGGTGCCGAAGGCGAACCCGAGGACGCAGAGATGCGCCGCGCGCCGCGCGTCATCCGGGCGTGCGGGACCGCGCGACCGGTCATCTCATTACGGGGTTAGGCGCTTGCGGCCTTTGCGGCGGCGGCGCTTGAGGACGGCGCGACCGCCGCGGGTGCTCATGCGGGCCCGGAAGCCGTGGGTCTTGGCCCGCTTCCGCTTCTTTGGCTGGTAGGTGCGCTTCATGCCGGCAGGAGTATAGGGAGGCCCGCGAAAATCTTTTCTGCGGGATTTGCGCGGCACCCGAACTGGCTGCTCAGGCACGGCGCTATGGTCGCCGCCCGGTGCCCGACGACTCCTCCAGCCCCGACCTCCAAGCCCACTGGCGGGCAATCCAGGAGCGGCTGAGGGAATCGGTGCCGGATTCGACCTTCCGCCTCTGGCTGGAGCCCCTGCGAGCGGTGGGGACGGAGGGCGAGATCCTCTACCTCGCGGCGCCGGAGGGAAAACGAGCCTGGACCGAGCGCCGCTACTCGTCTCTGATCGCCGAAGCCCTCGACGCCGCCGGCGACGGTCTGGCGCGGGTCAGCTTCGCCGAGGCCCCAACCGCTGAGCATGCCGGGAACCACGATCCCGAGCTAAATCCCAGCTACACCTTCGAGCGCTTCGTCATCGGCCCTGGCAACCGGCTCGCCCACGGCGCGGCCCTGGCGGTCGCCGAGGCGCCATCGGAGGCCTACAACCCGCTCTTCCTGCACGGCCCGCCAGGGCTCGGCAAGACCCATCTCCTGGCGGCGATCGCCAACTACCTGCGCGACAACGCCCCCGGCCTCAGTGTCCGCTACACCACCGCCGAGTCCTTCACCAACGAGTTCGTCGCCGCGCTGAGATCGAAGGGCAATGAGGCGTTCAAGGCCCGCTATCGCGACATCGACGTCCTCCTCATCGACGACGTCCAGTTCCTGCAGGGGAAACCGGCGACCGAGGAGGAGTTCTTCCACACGTTCAACGCCCTCTACGAGTCGGGGAGCCAGCTGGTCCTCTCCGCCGACCGAATCCCCAGCGAGCTCTCGACCCTTGCCGCGCGGCTTCGCGACCGCTTCGAGTGGGGGTTGACGGTCGCCGTCGAGCCGCCGAACCTGGCCACCCGGCTGACCGTGCTGCGGCGCCTGGTCGAGGAGGCCGGTGTCGAGATCGCCGACTCCGAGGCGCTGACCGAATTGGCTAACCGGATCGACGCCAACGTGCGCAAGCTCCACGGCGCTCTGACCAAGGTGATCGCCCATGCCTCGCTGATGGGCCGGCCGCTCAGCTCCGAGCTGATCGCCGAAGTCGTCCCACGCCAGCGCCGCACCGAGTCGACCTCGGTCGAGGAGATCCAGCAGCGGGTGGCCCAGCTCTTCGGCGTCTCCCGCGCCGAGCTCGTCGGCTCCAGCCGCGCCGCCACCCCGCTGCGGGCGCGGCAGGTGGCGATCTTCCTCACCCGCGACCTCACCGACCTCTCCCTTCCCCAGATCGGGCGCCTCTACGGCGGCCGTGACCACACCACCGTCCTCAACTCCCTACGGCGGGTCGAAGCGAGCCTCGACGAGGACGCCGAGCTGGCGGAGAAGATCCGGGAGTTGCGCGGAGCTATCCACAACCCTGTGGGCGAGGAGCGCTGACAGCCGCCGACGCTGTAAGAATCCCCAGCCCCCCACAGCGCCTTCCACAGCCGCCAAACCGCACCGCGACGCCAAATCTCCGGCTTTCCAGACTTTCTCCACAAGACCTAACTCAACTCAAGAAGGCAGCTATCAACTTGAAGCTCACCACCAAACGAGAAGATCTCGTCTCAAAGCTCTCGATCGTCTCCAGGGCGGTCTCGACCCGCGGCACGATCCAGGCCCTCTCCGGCGTCCTTCTCAAAGCTGCCGGCGGCACCGTCACCCTCGCCGCGACCGACAACGATCTCAGTCTGGAGACGACGCTCGAGGCGAACGTCGAGGAGGAGGGCTCGGTCCTCCTGCCGGGCCGCCTTTTCGCCGAGATCGCTCGCTCGCTCGCCGACCCCACCGTGGAGATCGCCTCCCGCGAGGCCGAGCACGACGTCGAGATCCGCAGCGGCGGCTCCAGCTTCCACCTGCGGGTCCTGCCGACCGAGGACTTCCCGACGCTGCCGCAGCCGGAGGAGAACCCGGGCCTGCGGATCCCGGCCGCGGCGCTGGAAGCGAGCATCGAGCTGGTCGCCCGCGCCGCCTCGCGCGACGACATGCGCCCCGTCCTCACCGGCGTCTTCGTCTCCGCCAGCGGCAAGGAGATGACGATGGTCGCCACCGACTCCTATCGGCTGGCGGTCAAGCGGACCGAACTCGAGGCGGACCTCGGCGGCGAGCTCGAGGCCAACATCCCGGCGCGAGCGCTGCGCGAGCTGGGCCGCATCCTCGCTTCCGAGGGCGCTGGCGAGACCTCGATCTCACTGCTCACCAACCAAGCCGTTTTCCAGGCAGGGTCGATCCTCCTCTCGACGAGGCTGATCGACGGGCAGTTCCCCAACTTTCGACAACTCCTGCCCGAGTCCTATGAGCACGACGTGCGGCTGCCGCGATCGGAGCTGCTGGACGTCACCCGCCGGGTCAGCCAGATGGCGCAGCGAAACGCGCCGCTGCGGCTCTCGTTCAGCTCCGGCGAGTTGACGGTGGCGGCCGAAACCCCCGACGTAGGGGACGCGCGCGAGACGATGCCGGCGGCCTTCGAGGGGGAGGATCTGGAGATCGGGTTCAACCCGGAGTTCCTCAAGGAAGGGATCGAAAGCGTCGCCGGCGAGGAGATCCTGATGCGGCTGATCTCGCCCCTGCGGCCGGGGCTGCTGGAACCGGTCGAGGGGGACGACTTCCGCTACCTGGTGATGCCGATCCGGCTCAACGTCTGACGTTGTCGTCGGTGCCGGGAGGGTGAGCGCGCCGTGCTCGTCACCGCGATCGAGGCGAAGCCGCTGCGCAGCCTCGAGCGGGTGCGGGTCGAGCTGGCGGCCGGAATCGTCAGCGTCATCGGCCCCAATGGAGCCGGCAAGACGAACCTGATCGAGGCCCTCTACTTCGCCCTCACCGGCCGTTCCTTCCGGACCAGCGACCGCCGCGACCTGATCCCGTTCGGCGGCTCGCTCGCCCGGGCTGAGGCGACGATCCGCGACGAGGACGGGATCGAGCGCAAGCTGCTCGCCTCGGTCAGCCGCAGCGAAGGCCGACGGCACCTGCTCGACGGCAGCCCGGCCGACCCGGCGACGATCGCCCGCAGCCGACCTCCGGTCGCCGTCTTCGCTCCCGACCGCCTCACCCTGGTCAAGGGACCGCCGGCGGAGCGGCGCGCCCACCTCGACGGCTTCGTCGCCGCCCGCTGGCCGGCGCGGGGAGAGCTGCGCAAGCGCTTCGGGCAGGCGGTCGCGCAGCGGAACGCGCTGCTCTCCCGGCTCGCCGCCGGCCACGGCTCGCCCGAGGACCTGCGGATCTGGGACGCGGGAATGGCCGACGCGGCCGCTCCCCTGATCGCGGCCCGGTCGGAGGCGGTCACCGAGCTCGCCGGCCCCTTTGCCGCGACCGCCGCGGAGCTGGGGCTGGAGGAGGCGGAGCTCGAGTACGCGCCGCGGGCGGAGGGAAGCACCGAGGAGATCCGCGCCGGTCTGGAGCAGCGGCGGCAGCAGGACATCCGCCTTGGGCGCAGCTCCTGGGGCCCCCACCTCGACGAGCTGAAGCTGGTCGCGGCCGGGCGCTCCCTGCGCCGGTTCGGCTCGCAGGGCCAGCAGCGGGCGGCGCTGCTGGCCCTGCTGTTCGCCGAGCGCGAGGCCCTGCTGGCGGCGCGGCGGGTGACGCCGCTGTTGCTGCTCGACGACGTGATGAGCGAGCTCGATCCTGGCCGTCGCGAGCGTCTCGTCGGCCGCCTCGGCGACGGCGGTCAGGTCTTGATCACCGCGGCCGACTTCGAACAGGTCCCTACGGCGGCGCGGGAAACCGTGATCACCATGCCGCAGACAGAAGGTTCCGGTCAATGAGCCGCCGCCGTGCCCCTCGCCCCGCTGCCGGAGCGTTCAAGGCGGCGCTGGATCGGGTTGCCCCGAAAACCCCGTTGGCCGCGGTCCAGGCCGCCTGGTCGGAGGCCGTCGGCGAGCAGCTGGCGGCGGTCGCGGTCCCGGTCTCCGAACGCGACGGAACGGTGACGATCGAGTGCGCCAACGCGGTCTGGGCCCAGGAGCTGGACCTGATGCAGAAGGCCCTCTTGGAGCGCCTGCGGGAGGCGGTGGGGGAGCGGGCGCCCCGAGATCTCCGCTTCCGTGTCAACTCAGAGCGTTTTTGAGCACAGTTCTGGTCCTGTACACGACCCCCCCACAGTTGGCAGGAATGCTCTCAGAATACTGGCGGTATACCGCAAGGCGGGATTCGCCGGAAGAGGGTGGCGACTAGCTCACGGCAGCGGCGGGGGAGGCGGCGATTCGAAGCCGAGCATCCCGACCGTCACCGGGACCACCTTGTCTCCTGATGCGGCCAGCCGATCTCGCGCGTCGTGGCGGATTTGCGTGATATCGCCGTAGGTTCCGGCAAGGGTGGCCATCAGTTCCGTCCAGCCACGCTCATCAACCTCCATAGCCACCCAGGTCAGGTGACGATCCTCCCGAGAGTCGAAGGTGTGGGCCATGAACGCGCTCTCAGCTCGAGCGGCGAGTCCTTGGTAGACCGTCCGCGAGACCAGGCACCGCTCCCTCTGTGAGAGCCCCTTCCATTCCTCATCGGTGAAGTAGGCGCGAACCGCGCCCCGGTAGACGTGTTCGGTAGCGCCGCGTCGGGCGAACGTGTCGACCATTTCGATGCAGCCGACTTTGGCCAGCGCGCGGAAGTGGTAGGAGATCGTGGAAAGCGCTTTGCCCGACACGCCGACGTCGGGTGCCAGGCCCTGGTTCATGAACTGGACCGGGCTGATGTCTCGCTCGTTGACGACTTCGAGGATGCGGACGCGCAGCGGGTGCCTCAGCGCTTGCGACGCCAAAGGCTTTGACTTCTCCTTGTCCTCTTTCTTTCCCTTCTCAGTGTCCTTCACCAAAGCCCTCCCGATCAGTCGATTTCACCACAGCGGTTGCAGACTAATCGAGCATCTCTTGAGTTTGGGCACAAAATGCGGACGGCGGCTGTTCTAATGCTCCTGGGTTGATTGGTGGAGCTAGTTCCACCAATGGCCACAACCCAGGAAAGGAGGGGGAAGCATGAACGCCTCGTGCTGCGACACGACGATTCCGCGCTCTGCCATCACCAAGGGCAACTAGCGCGTGATTTGCGGCTGGGGCGTAGGCGCGAGAGGCGGATCAGCGCGTGCGGCCCGGCCGCCATGTCGAATCCTCTGCAAAGACGGTGGGTTTGTCAGGACCAACAACGCCCAGTTTCTTCACGATTTGCAGGGAAATTGGCTCAAAGGAACGGCAGGTCCGCGGACCTCAACTGGTATTCTTATGGCAACTCGCATGACGCCCCGACAGCCGTGGAGCGAGGTCTCCTCGAGTCGGGGCTTTGTGTGTCTCTGTGTCAACCGGAAGGGACCTCTTGCCTGACAAGAAAGCCAGCGGCGACTCCTATGGCGCCAAGGACATCACCGTCCTCGAGGGGCTGGAAGCGGTTCGCAAACGCCCCGGCATGTACATCGGCTCGACGGGCCCGCGGGGTCTGCACCACCTCGTCTACGAGGTGGTCGACAACTCCGTCGACGAGGCCCTCGCCGGTCACTGCGACAGCGTCCGCGTCATCCTCCATCCCGACAACGCCTGCACGGTCGAGGACAACGGTCGCGGGATCCCGGTCGAGACGATGGAGAAAGAGGGGAGGCCGGCCGCCGAGGTCGTGCTGACCGTGCTCCACGCCGGCGGCAAGTTCGGGGACGGCGGCGGCTACAAGGTCTCCGGAGGCCTGCACGGCGTCGGCGTCTCCGTCGTCAACGCGCTCTCCGAGCGCCTGCACCTGGAGATCAGCCGCGACGGCAGCGTCTGGTCGCAGGACTACGAGCGCGGCAAACCGCAGAACGACCTGACGGCGGGGGCAAAGACGAAGGAGCACGGGACGAAGATCACCTTCCTCCCCGACCTCGAGATATTCGAGGAGATCGAGTTCGACTTCCAGACCCTGGCCGAGCGCCTGCGGGAGACCGCCTTCCTCACCCGCGGCCTGAAGATCGAGCTGGTCGACGAGCGGGGCGCCACCAACAGCGTCACCTTCCAGTACGACGGCGGCATCGAGGACTTCGTCCGCCACCTGAACGAGAACAAGGACGAGCTGCACCGCAAGGTCATCTTCTTCGAAGGCAGCGAGGAGGCCGGCGAAGTCGAGCTGGCGATGCAGTGGAACAGCTCCTACCAGGAGTCGATCTTCAGCTTCGCCAACAACATCAACACCCACGAGGGCGGCACGCACCTCTCCGGCTTCCGGGCGGCGCTGACGCGGACGCTGAACGCCTACGCCCGCAACAAAGGGCTGCTGAAAGAGAAAGACGACAATCTCGCCGGCGAGGACGTGCGGGAGGGCCTGACCGCGGTGATCTCGGTGAAGCTGCACGACACGCAGTTCGAGGGTCAGACCAAGACCAAACTCGGCAACCCCCCGATCAAAGGGCTTGTCGAGGAGACCGTCAACCGCAAGCTGGCCGAGTACTTCGAGGAGAACCCGGGCGACGCTCGGCGGGTGATCAACAAGGCGATCGACGCCTCCCGCGCCCGCGACGCCGCTCGCAAAGCCCGAGACCTCACCCGGCGCAAGTCGGCGCTGGAGAACTCGACGCTGCCGGGCAAGCTCGCCGACTGCACGGTGAAAGACCCGAGCCTGGCCGAGATCTTCGTGGTCGAGGGCGACTCCGCCGGCGGCTCGGCGAAGCAGGCGCGCGACCGCAACACGCAGGCGGTGCTGCCGCTGCGCGGCAAGATCATCAACGTCGAGAAGAGCCGGATCGACAAGGTCCTCGCCAACAACGAGATCCAGGCGCTGATCACGGCGATCGGGACCGGCGTCCACGACGAGTTCAACCTTGAGGACGCCAGGTACCACAAGATCGTGATGGCGACCGACGCCGACGTCGACGGCGCCCACATCCGCACCCTGGTCCTCACCTTCCTCTACCGGCAGATGCCGGAGCTGATCGACGCCGGCTATGTCTACATCGCCAAACCGCCGCTCTACCGGGTCAAACAGGGCAACCAGATCACCTACCTGGAGCGCGATTCCGAACTCGAAGACGTGCTGCTGCGCGACAAGCTCGAGGACTTCGAACTGAGCGACGCCAACGGGAAAAGCACGAAGCTGACGGCGAGCCGCTGGCAGGGGTACATCCGGCGCTCGAAAGAGTACGAGGGCTGGGGTTCCTCGCTGCAGGCGGAGTTCGGCCACGAAGTCGTGCGGTTCCTCGAGGAGTCGAGTCTGCTCGACGAGGGGACGAAGACCCTGAAGGCGGCGGCGACGCTGCTGGCGAAGAAAGCGCCGGAGAGCGAGCCCTTCGACACCGAGGTGGTCTCGCAGGACGAGGAGCTGCTGGTCGTCAAGGCGACCGAACGGAAGACCGGGCTCGCTCGCACCCACCGCCTGCCGGCGACGCTGTTCACCCACCACGACTACCGCAAGTTCGCCGAGGTCCACGAAGCGCTGCTGAAACAGGTCGGCCGACCGCCGTTCGAGATCGAGTTCGGCGAGCGCCGCAACGTCGCCCTCTCCTTCGAGGCGCTGCGCGGAGCGGTGCTGGAGCTGGCCCGCAAAGGCGTCGACGTGCAGCGGTTCAAGGGACTCGGCGAGATGAACCCCGACCAGCTGCGCGAGACGACGATGGACCCGGCCAGCCGCACCCTGGCTCGCGTCACCCTGGAGGATGCGACCGCCGCCGACACGATCTTCTCGATGCTGATGGGCGACCAGGTCGGCCCGCGGCGAGAGTTCATCGAGGAGCACGCGAGGGAGGTGCGGTTCCTTGACGTCTAAGGAAGGCGCTATCGACGGAGGGGAGGGCTGATGATGGACGCCAACGTCCTCACCGGAGGCCGGATCGAAGAGCGCGAGCTCGAGAAGGAGATGCGCTCGTCGTACCTCGACTACGCGATGAGCGTGATCGTCGGGCGGGCCCTGCCGGACGTGCGCGATGGGCTGAAGCCGGTGCACCGGCGGGTGCTCTACGCGATGCACGACATCGGCCTGCAGCCGACCCGGCCCTACCGCAAGTGCGCCTACATCGTCGGCGAGGTGATGGGCAAGTACCACCCGCACGGCGACTCGGCGATCTACGACACCCTGGTCCGCATGGCGCAGGACTTCTCCCTGCGCTACATGCTGGTCGACGGTCAGGGCAACTTCGGCTCGATCGACGACGATCCGGCGGCGGCGATGAGATATACCGAGGCTCGGCTCGGCCGCCTCGCGACCGAGCTGCTGCGGGACATCGACACCGACACGGTCGACTTCGGCCCCAACTACGACGAGAAGGCGAGCGAACCGCTGGTCCTGCCGGCGCGCTTCCCGAACCTGCTGGTCAACGGCACCTCGGGGATCGCGGTCGGGATGGCTACGAACATCCCACCGCACAACCTGCGCGAGGTGGCCGCCGCGGTCACCGCCTACATCGACGATCCGGGGATCGACCTCGAGGGGCTGATGCAGTACGTCAAGGGCCCGGACTTCCCCGGCGGCGGGATCATGAGCCGCGAGGGGATCCGCGATGCGTACGCCTCCGGGCGCGGCAGCATCCGCGTACGGGCGCGGGCGCACGTCGAGCCGCTGAAGGGTGGCAAGGAGGCGATCGTCGTCACCGAGCTGCCGTTCATGGTCAAGAAGGGCGGCGAAGGCGGGCTGATCACGAAGATCGCCGACCTCGTCCGCGACAAGAAGCTCGAGGGCATCTCCGACCTGCGCGACGAGTCCGATCGCTCCGGCATGCGCCTGGTGATCGAGCTGAAGCGCGGCGGGCCGCCGGCCAAAGTCGTCCTCAACAACCTCTACAAGAAAACGGCGATGCAGACGACCTTCGGCGCCAACATGGTGGCGCTGGTCGACGGCGTCCCGAAGACGCTGAGCCTGCGCGAACTGGTCCACCACTACGTGGAACACCAGCGCGAGGTGATCACCCGTCGCACCCAGTTCGAACTGCGGCGGGCCGAGGCCCGGGCGCACATCCTCGAGGGGCTACTGGTCGCGCTCGACAACCTCGACGCGGTGATCAAGCTGATCCGCGGCTCGAAAGACCCGGACACCGCCCGCGAAGGGTTGATCGACCAGTTCGAGCTCTCGCGCGAGCAGGCGCAGGCGATCCTCGACATGCGCCTGCAGCGCCTGACCGCGCTCGAGGCCGACAAGGTCCGCGCCGAGCATTCCGACCTGATGGAGCGGATCGGCGAGCTGCGGGCGATCCTCGGCGACGAAGCGAAAATCATGAGCCTGGTCAAGGAGGAGCTGGCGGAAATCGTCGACTCCTACGGCGACGAGCGCCGTACCGAACTCGCCCACTTCGAGGGGGACGTCGGGATCGAGGACATGATCGCCGACCAGCAGATGGTGATCTCGCTGACCGCCTCCGGCTACGTCAAGCGCCTGCCGCTGGCGACCTACCGCCAGCAGCGCCGCGGCGGCGTCGGGGTGATGGGGATGAACCTGAAAGAGGACGACTACATCGCCCACCTCCACATCTGCTCGACCCACGACTTCCTGCTTTTCTTCACCAACCGCGGCAAGGTCTACCGGCTCAAGGTTTACGAGCTGCCGGAGGGCGCCCGCCAGGCGAAAGGCAGCTCCCTGAACAACCTGCTGCCGCTGCGCGAAGGCGAGCGGGTGATGGCCGTGATCCCGACCCGCGACTTCAAAGAGAACAAGTACCTCGCCTTCGCCACCGCGCAGGGTCTGGTGAAGAAAACCGAGTTCCTCGCCTACAACACGCCGATCCGCGCCGACGGGATCATCGCGATCAAGGTCCGCGACGGCGACGAGCTGGTCCAGGTGCGGCTGACTTCGGGCGAAGACGACATCCTCATGGTCTCCCACTCCGGACACGCCTCCCGCTTCTCCGAGAAGCACGTGCGGACGATGGGCCGCGACACCAGCGGCGTCAAAGGGATGAACGTCGCCGGCAAGGACAACCGGGTGCTCGCAATGGACATTGCCCGCAACGACACCGAACTCTTCGTCGTCACCGAGAACGGCTACGGCAAGCGCACGCCGGTCTCCGAGTACCCGGTGAAGGGGCGCGGCACCAAAGGAGTCCTCACCGTGAAGCTGACCGAGAAGAAGGGCGGCCTCACCGGCGCCCTGATCGTCAACGAGCACGAGGACCTTCTCTTCATCTCCCAGAACGGGATGGTCCAGCGCACCTCGGTCGGTGGCATCTCGCAGATGGGCCGCTCGACCCAGGGCGTCAAGGTGATGAACATCAAGGACGACGATCGCGTCAGCGCCGTCGCCCTCGTGGTCGAGTCCGAGGAAGCCGAGCCCGGCGCCCCCGAGGACAACGGCCAGGGCGAGCTGCCCGAGGCCGACGCTGACGGCACCGGCGAGCCGCCCGAGGCCAGCGCCTAGAAGGGAACTTCGAGGAAGGTTTCCCAGGTCGGGCCCGTCAGGGGGAAGCGGGGGGCACCGGGGAAGTTGACGGTGAGGTCGCCGGTCCAGGAGTTGGTGCCGTCGCTGTAGGCGCGGTAGCGGCCGGTGCCGTGGAAGGGGACCGGCGGGGTGAGCCTGGCCTTGGTGAGGGCATCGTCGATGCGGATCGGGCTGTGCTTGCGGAGGACCGCGGTGCGGAAGATGGCGACGTGGGGACGGGAGTCTTCGGTGCCGGCGACGAAGAGGGTGTTGCGCCTGCCTTCGAGGGCGAGGATGGAGGTTGAGTCGATCCCTTCGCGGGAGATGGAGAGGAGGCCCGCGCGCGGTTCGAAGGGGTTGAAGTTGAAGTTGAAGCCACCGCCGCGGCTGCGCTGGTGCAGGCACTTCGGCGCGGGGACGACGACCGCTCCCTTGGCGCGGTGGATGCGGACGCTGACGTAGCCGTCTTCGCCCCTGAAGCGGAGGTTGCCGCGGAAGACGCCGTGGCGCTTGATGAAGCGGTTGGCGCCGCGGCAGGTCCGCTTCTTGCCGACCCAGGTGCGGTGGCGGGAAGGCCGGAAACGCATCTTCACCTTGCCGAAGTTGCCGAAGGTCGCCTGCAGGCGTTCGGGCCGGGCGACGCCGCGGGCCAGGTAGGAGGTGGCGACGCGGTCGCCCCGCTCCCCCCGCCAGACCTCGAGGTAGACGGCGCTGCCGAAGGTGCTGACCCCGACCCGGTAGCCGTCGGCCTTGAGGACGAAGCCGGAGCGGAAGCGCGGCGACGGACGGACGGACTTGCCGTGCTGGCTGAGCAGCCGGCTGCGCGGCGGCGGCGGCAGCAGGTTGACCGGAGGCGCCGCGCGGCGATGGTGGATCCGGAGCCGATGGCCCTTCTTCGGCTGGTGGCGCCCCTGGGTCCGATGCTCCTTGGGCGCGGCCTGGCCGGCGAAGGCGACCGCCAGGGCCAGCACCGCCGCCAGCACGACCACGTCGGCGAGCCGTCCCCTCATCGCTTGCGCGCGGCGCGGCCGAAGAGGCGCGCCGCTTCCTTCCCGAAGTAGGGCCCGTAGGCGGGGGAGCTTTCGTCGAAGTAGCCGTAGTTGGTGACGCTGTTGAGGACGTTGCCTTCGATCGTCCAGCCGCCGCCGGAGGCGCCGCCGGTCAGCTGGCAGGTGACGGCGAGGTTGAGCGGGCCGGGGAAGGCGAAGGAGCTGGCGTCGTGGCCGAGGAAGGGGGTGCCGCGGCAGATCCGCTGGGTTTCCCCGTCGAACGGGGCTTCGGCCGGATAGCCGTGGACGTCGAAGGTCTGGTTGGCCTTGAGGTTGAAGGCGATGCCGGCACCGCCAACGGCGCCGACGAGCTTTTCGTGGGCCGCGTTCGGCCCCACGACCAGCGCCCCGACGTCGTAGTTCTCGCTGCCGTTGGCCCGCCACTGCCTGGTCGTGTCGATCCAGCGAACGGGGAAGACGCCGAAGGGCCGCTGGCCGTAGCGGTAGGCGGGGACGAAGGCCATCCGCCCGGTGAACCAGCGCCCCCGCTTGCCGCCGCTGTTGAGGCAGTGTGCGGCGGTGACGACGACGCTGCGGTTGCGGGAGCGGACCGCGGTGCCCGAGCAGCGGCCATAGCCGAAGATCCCGAAGGAGAGGAAGAGGGCGCCGTTGACCCGGAATTCGGGCTCGGTCGGGTCGGGGACCTGTTCGAAGTCGCTGCCGAAACGGGCTGCGTGGATCCCGAGCGCCGCCACCCGCCGGGCCGCCCCGCGGCGGCCGCGCAGCACCTTCGCCCGCTTCCCCTGCGGCCGCGCGCCGATCTCGATTGGCTTCGCCGCCCGCATCCGCGCCGGCGTCCAGAAAGCGGCGGCCTTGCGGGCCGAGGTGGGCGCCAGCCAGCGGCCGCTGCGGGCAGCAGCGCCGCTCGGCGGCAGCACTCCGAAGATCAGAACCGCCGCAAGCACGGCAGCGGCAACCGCGCGCTGAGTCCCGCCGGCCCTCGCATTCATCAGGGCTGGTTTCGCCCTATGCGCCCAGAAGCCTCTTTTGGTCGAGGTCGCTGGAGGGATTGGTGAAACCCGCGTGTGCGGCTGGCGAGCGCCGGACCAAGCGGGGCAAGGACGCAGGGAGGCCGAATAGCAGCGCTATTTGGCCGACTGAGGACGCCGCACCGCGCAGTGTCCGCCGCCGCCAGGCGTGCGCGGGGGTTTTGCCGAGCCCTCCTTAAGCCGCCTGCGGCAGGTACTGCTCCCAGGCCGAGGGGATCTTCGGGCTGGCGACCTGGATGAAGACCGTCGGGGGCGGTGCCTTCGGGGTCTTCGCCGGGTGCATTTCGATCTCTCGCGGGAGGCGGTTGCCCTTGCGCCGATTGCAGGGCGCGCAGGCGGCGACGATGTTCTCCCAGACCGACTGGCCGCCGCGGGAGCGGGGGATCACGTGGTCGACGGTGAGCCCCGACTTGGTCGAGCCGCAGTACTGGCAGGTCCAGGAGTCGCGGGCGAGGACGGCGCGGCGGGTGATCTTGCGCCTGTGCGCTTCGCGCGGGATCCGCACGTAGTTGACGAGGCGGATCACGTCGGGCCGCTCCATCGTCATGTGCTCGGAGTGGATCGCTCCCTCACGCCTCTCCAGAAGCTCGGCCTTTTCCTTCAGGAGCAGCACGGCAGCGCGTCTCAACGTGCGGACGTTGATCGGCTCATAGGTGGCGTTGAGTACGAGTACACGTGCCATGGTTGCCCGG